>NZ_JAKJSR010000012.1:0-380046 GCF_050337155.1 Vibrio cionasavignyae | reverse complement strand
CATTAGTGGTATTGAATCTACGGGTTTACTTTGATATCTCATTAACTCGGCCAATACAGGTAAATATCGGCCAATGATAGCTAAATATTGACCGTGTTTGTGTTGGTTTACCTATGCAAGATAACTAAATTCAATTTAATTTGAGGTGTGTACTCTCTCCATTTAGATTCGGATAATTTCTTTTAAGGCAAACGCAGATTAACAAGATGCGAATGAGTAAAAGGTCTGCCTTACAATGGGGCAAAAGCGAGCAAAACAATAACGGTGTGACTTTGTGATCACCAAGAAATTCTGTAAACATTGTGAGTAGGCTCCTTGCTTCAAAGGAATGAGGAATTGTTGGGCTAGCCGGGTATGCGTATATTGTATTTAACGATATGGCTTGGCTAACTTTGCTACCGCTTTGGCAAATTTGAACCCGTCGCACAGTTTATACTGGGTTAGATTGCTGCAAATCATGATCTTCGTTAGTGTGCGGCGACATCATCTACAGAATAAGGTTTCTGAGTTGTCTTCTGTTTTAAAGCGCTGTGCCTTCAAATTGACTGCATGCTTCCTTGGCCTTTCATTGCTTTCGGCATGTGGCGGAGAAGGCGATAGTGGTTCGGACAATGTTTCCCCCGAGCCGATCCCCCTGACACAAGATCAGCGTTATGACCTTCTCTATCGATCGACATTTGGTCCTAAACCGGACTCCTATCAAGAACTCGCAACGTTAGGTTATGCCACTTGGCTCAATCAGCAATTTTCTATGGCGCCAAGCTTGCACTTAACACGTCTTAACGAATACCCCCTAGAAGGCGCTGGCGACAGTTACAACCAATCGGATCGTGCGGCCGTGTGGTGGGATCTTAGCCTGAATGCCCCAGATCAACTCAGACAGCGAGTCGCATTTGCATTAAGTGAAATATTCGTAATTTCACGATATGGCGCTAGCTTAAATGGCCGAGCCCTAGAGATGACTGACTACTACGACATGCTTATCACTCATGCTTTTGGCAATTATCGTGATTTGATCGAATCAGTCACGCGTCATGCCGCGATGGGTGATTACTTGTCAATGATGGCGAACCAAAAGGCGGCGCCAGAGAGTAATCGCTACCCTGATGAAAACTATGCACGTGAAGTCATGCAGTTGTTTAGTATTGGGCTTTATGAACTCAACCCAGATGGCACCGAAAAACTTGATAGCCAAGGGCAGCGGATCCCAACCTACTCGCAAGACGACATTGAAAACCTTGCACGCGTGTTTACCGGTTGGCACATAGCCGAGAAAAACCAACCGAATTGGGGATCCAAAGACGGAAATTGGTTCTTACCTATGGTGGCGTATCCTGAGCGTCATGACGATGAAGAAAAAGTAGTGATGGGCGAGGTATTTGCACAAGGGCAAACCGCCGAACAGGATATGGCACAAGCCATGGATATGTTGCTGAATCACTCGAACAGCGCTCCGTTGATCAGTAAGCATCTTATCCAAAGGTTGGTCACGTCGAATCCTTCGCCCGCTTATGTTGCAAGGGTTAGTGCACTATTTGCCGATAATGGTCAGGGAGTGAGAGGGGATCTTAAAGCGGTGATCCGCGGGGTTCTCACTGATAGCGAGGCACAGAGCGGCGGTGATCGTTCGCCTGTTAAGATGAAAGAGCCATTAATAGCGATGACCAATTTTTTCCGCGCCTTAGAGGCTAAATCCGCCGATCCTTCAGGGCGCTTCCATGACTCTATTAGCACGTTTGGGTCATATGGACAGTCGCCGCTTGGATCGCCGAGCGTGTTCAATTTTTTCTCTCCAGATTACGCTCCAATTGGCGAGATTTCAGACGCCAATGACGTTGCACCAGAATTTGAGATTCTCAGTTGGAACAACTTTATACTCACCAATAATCAGCTTTGGTCCGCAACTGGCCGAACCAATTATGAGGGCGAAGAGAACCCTAAGCGTATCGTCATTAATACCGCGCCTTTAGAAGCGATAGCCAATGATCACTTGGCATTGATCGATGAAATTGAAAGACGTCTGCTTTCTCAACGAATGAGTGAGCCGCTACGAGCCATCGTATTAGAAGGGTTAGACGACCTTCGCGATACGCAGCAGAGTTTAAAGGTTCGCAACGCACTTTATATTGTAGTGACCAGCCAAGAGTTTCATATAGAGGAGCTTGCCCAATGATTTCACGTCGTCAACTTTTAGCGGCGATGGCCTCGACACCACTTGTCTCGATGATGGGTACCGGCTCTGCACATGCCCTACCAAACAATGATTATAAAGCCTTAGTTTGTGTGTTTTTGTTTGGCGGGAATGATGGCTTTAACATGTTAGTGCCCAACGATAATGCCCACTATGATGAGTACGCTGCTGCTCGTCCAGATATAGCCCTCCCACAGGCCTCATTATTGCCGCTGTCGTTGAATACGGGGTCAGACCTGACATTAGGTTTACACCCATCAATGACAGGCATTCAAAACCTTTTCGACAGTGGCAAAATGATCGCCATTGCGAATAGCGGTGTGCTGATAGAGCCTTCAACGAAAGCGGGTTTGCAAGATGGAACGCATGCGATGCCGCCGTTTCTATTTTCTCACAACTCACAACAAACAGAATGGCAGCGTGGCTGGTCTGGCAGTACCACACCGTTAGGCTGGGCAGGACGCTTGATGGATGTGCTCAGTAGCGATACAGACACCATTAGCCCGACGTTTAGTCTTAACGGATATGCGCAGCTACTAAATGGCAGCGATCACAGTGCTAACCTTATTAAGGCATCATCCCTGCCTAAAGTGAATGCCGTTAGTAATAGTTTGCGCCGTAAGAGCTTTGATCAGGTGATGAGTTTATCCCCGCTAACAGCGTTTGGACGAGAGTTTGATCGCGTGAAGGATGATTCAATTTCAATACGAGACCAACTCGCAACGGCGATTGAATCGGTTCCGGAAGAAGCGCATTTTCCTGATATATCGTTAAGTCATCAGCTCCATACCGTCGCGCGATTGATTAAGTCGAGCGATCAACTTGGGCATCAGAAGCAAATCTATTTTGTCGGCTTAGGTGGCTTTGACACACACGCCAACCAATTGGATACTCATACGCAATTGCTGAGCGCTTTGAGCCAGTCGCTTGCCGCGTTCAATCAATCTATGGAAGCATCAGGACTGGGCGACAAAGTGACCACAATGACCATGTCTGATTTTGGGCGACGCTTAGCGAGCAATGGCGCCGGAACTGACCATGGCTGGGCAAGCAATCACCTAGTGATGGGCGGCGCGTTAAATAGCGGACAGTTATACGGGCAGTGGCCATCGTTAATCCTTGATGGCGAAAATGACTTCAATAAAGGACGAATGATCCCGACGACTTCTGTTGAGCAAATTGGTGCGACAATTGCGAAATGGATGGGAGTAAGAACGGATGATGCGATGGGCTATATCTTTCCAAACTTAGCGAATTTCTCGGTACAAGATTTAGGGTTCTTGAAATAATTGAATCTGGATGTGCATCAGAACTGCCTGTACCACAAACCGTGCAGATGACGCTTCTGATTCGCTGGGAATAACACCACGTCTAGTACTCACAGTTCACTGCTAACTGCTAACTGCTAACTATTGGTGCTCAACTTGCTCCAAGTAAAGGCATGTGTTTTATTCTTTGATAGGTCATCGCCAAGGCGATACAGTGGGTAATTTCGCTTTCAGGAAACGGTTGAGTCATCGATAACACGATGGCTCTATTGCCTTGAAACTCAAGTACGTCACTATATAACTCACGAAATGTGTCGACTAATTGCGTGTTGCAGTTGAAATACAGGTAGTAGTGATTCGGCGTCTTTAACTTCCAATCCATTCTAATTGGGCTGCCCGATTGAACACGGTAACTAGGCTCGCCCCATTTCAGCGTTTCTTCCACGTCACCTAAATCTAACGCCTTCGCACACTGAAAAATGAGCGCTCTTAAATCAAGGAGTGACCGTCGAATATCACTTGGATAATCATTAAATTTGTTTATCACTTCCATCGTCTCGCTCCCCTCTCTGCTCAACAGTCAACGTTGCGTAAGTTCGCAATTTAGGCCACATCGATTATATTTATGTCAGTACACTATCAAAGAATTGTGATTCAAATGCTATAGGAGACATCCTTTCACAATCCCGTGAGCACAACAAAAAATCTCATATCACCGGACTACTGAGCCACAATCAAACCTATTTTCTGCAGTGTTTAGAAGGATCGAGAGACGCCATAAACGACACCTATCACCATATTTTAAAGGACCAGCGGCACAGTAATGTCAGCATACTTTATTTCAAAGAAATCGACTGTCTCTCATTTGGGGATTGGTCTATGGGTGACATACCACAATCGCATTTAACCACGCTATTAAAGCTGCAATTTTCAGGTTCAGAACACTTTAACCCCTATAAAATGTCAGGAGAAAGCGCCTACCTCATGCTTTTAGAGCTCAAAAAAAACCTGCCGTCGGAATAATCGTCAAATCCGTTCGTTACTGTGCTGATAACGTTTATACTACCCGTCATAACTCAACAGTGGCTGCGCAGTAACTTACACAGCTCCCCATCCAACAAGCCGCTTCTAACCTAGTCACTGACTATAACTTCGCCGACAACTTAGGGTTACTCCCGTAGACATTTTCGGCGTTTTCGCTGTCTAAAACTAAGAAATACAACATAACGAAAAAACCAATAATTGGAATAAAGTAAAGCAACATCCACCAGCCAGTACGACCAGTATCATGTAAACGACGAGCGGTGACTGATAGGCTTGGTAATATAATGAATAATGTAAAAATGCCGCTTAGAATACCAATCTCTTCAGATACGCTGTACCAACCGAGCGCGTTGTCAATAATGGTCAAAATCACAGAAATTAGAACGCTAATCCCCATGAAATACCAATACTCTTTACGTCGAGCTCGACCACTAAACTCTATCGGCCGTTTTAAAACAGAAATGAACCAATTCATGTAACCTCCTAACCATAAATACTTTCATCATCGAGCGCACTTGCATAGCTCTATTAATTACGAAACCTACTGATCACGCAAACTCCGCCGTAAAACACACAGCGCGACACAATACAAATAAAGCCCGTCAACATAACGAAGTCAAATTGGTAGTCACGAATATTAGGACTTTAGCCACTTAAACTTTGTTAACCCGAAGACCTGTCCGCCGGGTGGTTAACACCATCATTAATGACCACCTCACCCAAATCAAAAGGGTTAACGCCCAATAAGCACCCAACATTAAAACCGTACTCTGTTGGGTCTGAGCGTCTTTGATGGTGAGTATAAATGCCACAATTAGAACAAAAATAGTGCTTCGCGGTACCGGTATTAAATTGGTAAAGCTTAAGGAATTCTTGACCTTTTAGTACACGAATACCGTCTAGCTTTACTGAGGCGACAATCGCCCCTTTCCTACGACAGATCGAACAATCACAACGTCTTGGCTTGTCGATGCCATTGGGTAAGTGCAACTCCAGTTCAACGGCACCACAATGACAACGCGCCCTGTGATTAATTTCAATGATTGTATCGCCAACTTGTTTAATCATAACGACTCCCTTTATTTTATGCGGCACGCCGCATGGTAAGCATCCACTTCAGTAAGAAACGTCAAAGCCACTTATAAGCTGTACGATGATTTTAAATATAGGCCTTAATTAAACCTCATTATATTTCACTGGAGAAGTAAGCCATTATCTCGGCGGTCGTCATCTCTTTTGTTTCATTCGAAAAGCAATAATAACTCGGTCGGGCATCGCTAAAATACTGCATATCCATTGCTAGCCCTTCTAAGCTAGAAAACAAGCCTACTGGCATGTTGTATTCCCCTGTTACTTTGAACTTATAGAATAAATGCGTACCGCATTGAGAACAAAAACCACGGGACGCCCACGATGAAGACTCGAACATTTTGACGTTCTCACGACCTTCTATCTTGACCTTTTTTCCGCACTTCACGGCAAAAAATGGCGCGCCGCCCCACGTGCGACATGATTGACAATGGCAGACGGTAAACTTAGGGTTAACCTCTTCCGCGATGATTTTAACTGCCCCACATAGGCAGTTTGTTTCAGCATAAGACATTGGGCATACTCCTAGAGGCAATCGCTGACACTTTACTTACTGATGGCATGTTTAAGCGCATCAACCTGAATTTCAAACACTGGTTTCGATTGTGGATGACTTGAGCCTACCACCGATACCCACTGAACACCGGTTTCATCAATATGTTCAAATTCAACCTGAAGTTCGTATTTTTTAATGTTAAATATGGTGTATACCACACCAACAACAAACGCGATTGGTGCTAACAAAACGCCAAATTCTTCAGGGTATATCATCCACACAACACTCGAAAACAATACGCCAACCAGTACGATTTTAAGTAAGTGATCCGATATCGTATTCAGTTTAACCCGAGTACCTTGAATTTTAACCAAAGGGAACTCATCACGTTTATAACTAAATACACTGGAGGTAATTTTAAACTCTGTGGCCGAAATCATTTGACCCTCCCGACACGTCGAAATGTTTGAGCGCGACGTCGAACAATATTACGCACCGCTCACTGAAAATAAATAGCGTGTTACTCTATGATTTCCGTTGTTACGAGTGTCGTAACGGAATTGGCAATAAAGCAATTTTCATGGGACAAATGGTGCATTTTTTGTAACTGCGCCATTGTAGGGATACGTTTTCCTGAAAACACGACATTGGGACGTAGCACCACCTTGGTCACCGCCAGTTTTCCGGCTTCATTTTCGCCAAGAGTACCGATAGCTTTATCTGTATAACTGTCTATCACATAGTTGCGCTTCGCAGCGATAGAAAGAAAGACCAGCATGTGACAACTCGATAAAGCGGCAATAAACGCTTCCTCAGGATCAACATGTTCTTCTACTGATAGTGGTAGCGGTACCACGTGAGGGGATGGTGAGGCAGGGACAATCAGCCCGCCATCAAATTCCCAACGATGACTGCGGCTATACTGGTTGTCGTGGAAAATTTCGTCGTCGCCTCGCGTCCAAGTGACCACGGCATAATGTTCTGACATGTCATCCTCCTGATTCCGATGTCGATATCACTAAGGGTATTTAATGTACTTCTTGTGTCTTGGTTTTTATTGAAGATGAGTAGAAGCTTTTACTGATGATGCTAGGAACTTCTATTGATAACGGAGAAATTTCTATTCATAAGGGAGAAACGTCCATCTTCATTCATTCCCCATCATAGAGGATGTAACCATAAAAATCTGTCATTAAGAGTATTAACTATGTCGCATATCGTCATTGTCGGATATTGACCACGATGAGAACATAAGATGAGGGCTAGAATGAGTAAAAGTCAGAGACAAGAGACAGAATAAAGAAACAGAGTAAACTTAATACCCGACTATCATGTCGGGCATTAAAAGTGGCGGTAATGCAAGTGCTTCACTTTAAAACGATGAACTGAGCCTTGCCAGTACCACCTGCTGATCCAATTCTTCATGATACGGTTGGTAGTCCAAGCCGCTGTCAAAAATGAAATGCGTGACTAGCGTGCGGACGCATTCCGTTAGCGCCTCGGCATTCCATGGCTTTTCAAAGTAATGGCTTACGCCCGCTGTATTAATGGCGGTAATGGTGTCTGAGTGTGTGGCCTGCCCAGTTAATAGCACTTTTTTCATCCATTTAAATCGACTATCTTGCGAAATGGTGGTCAGTAATTCTACCCCTGTCATTCCTGGCATCACGTGGTCAGAAATAATAACCGCGACGTGTTCACCGTCTGCGTCCAAATCATCCAACAGCTCTAGCACCTCGGCGCCCGATTCACAGTCTTCAATATTTATCCAATTAGACAAGCGCTCCAAATCCTGAACAACGGCACTGAGTACCTCTCGCTGATCGTCTACACAAATAATATTAAGCTTCTCCATTTGCTTCTCCTACTGGTAATTTGACTCGGAAAATAGTTTGTTCTGGACTGCTTTTCACCACAATCGTGCCGCTATTCTCACTCACAATACGTTTAACAATCGATAACCCCAGCCCTAATCCAAAACTGAGGCCACCTTTTTTAGTGGTGAAGTTAGGCTGGAATATTTTTCGTCGAATGGATTCATCTATTTCAGGTCCATTATTAGCAATGGTGACCAAAATTCGCTGATTCACCCAACGGGTTTGAATCTCTATTTCCGGTGCATCGGTTGTATGCATAGCGTCACAGGCATTTTTAATAATGTTGCTCCAAATCTGCACATACTCCGTTGAAGCGCCCTTAATTAATGGCAAGCTCGCCGGACGCATCCTCACTGACACAAGACGTAAATCACTTTGTAGCAAAGACAGGGCTTTGTTAATGGTGTCATTAATATCAATCAATTCGTCTTGCTCACTGTCGGTACGCCCTAACTGTTTGACCGACTTTACAATGCCGACGGTATGGCGTGCCGCGAGTCTAAGATCGTGAAGATCGCGCCCTAGTTCCCAATACTTTATCGCTTGCTCCGGTCTATCTAGCCACTGTTGTGGTAGCGTCGAAGTACCTAGCGCTTTTGCAAGTCGCTTCGCCAGTGAACGATCAAGTTTGTATGCACTTTCGATCTGCTTGGCGATCTTTCTCGCCTCGCTAGACGACGTCCATTGCCCTTGCATCAAGCCTAAGTCGAAATATTGGCTCGATTCTGGATGCGCTTCTTCTAGTAACTGAATAAGCTCACTCTGTAAATGGTCAGTCTTACTGCTGACCACACCAATGGCATTATTAAGCTCATGGGCAATGCCTGCTGCGAGTTGCCCTAGCGTGGTCATTTGTTCAGCTGTGTGCAGCCGCTGCAGCACCTTTTCTTTGGCAATTGCTTCTTGGGTTGCACGACGCTGACGCCGAGATAGCTCATTCACGATCACTGGCATAAACTGCGCACTGAGTGGACCTAGCTCTTCCGGCCTGATCGCTGGTGTGTTTTTATCTATCCACGCCAGTTTGACTTGCGTTTTTGCCTTAACGGTTGAAGATGCAGTCCACGTGCCAGAAAAGAAACTGTGTACGCCAATAAAAGCCCCACTTGATGCGGTGAATAATTTGGTCAGGTTGCCACCTTCCTCTCGTTCATCAAACCCTTCTAACTCGCCACTTTGCACATAGTACAGTCGGTCATTATGACCGTGCTGACGTAATACGACATCGCCAGCCATCATCGTCACTTGTCGTGTGGGTTCTGAAAAATAATGTCTTACCAACTTATCCATATGGGTTATCCAATATGCCCTACCGCATGCAACAGCCAAACGAGTACAAAACTTAATAACACGCCGACGACGCCAAGAATGACACCAACTTTCGCCATTTGATTACTTTGTACATTGCCCGTAGCGTGCGCCAAAGCATTAGGCGGTGTACTAATCGGTAACGACATGCCCAATGACGCCGCGAACGTCACAACCAGAATCAAGGTAATTTCGCCGCCAAGTGGCGCGAGCGATACCATAGACGCGCCTAACGCCGCCATAATTGGCATCAGTAAGTTTGCGGTTGCGGTATGCGACATGAAGTTGGCCATGATGAGACACAAGAATGCAGCGCCAAATAGCACGACGTAAGGTGAGTACGCATCGAAAGGGATGCTATGCACCACTAATCGAGCCAGTCCGGTTTTGTCTAAAGCTAAGCCAAGCGCAATCCCGCCGGATACCAGCCAAAGTACATCCCACGAGATACGTTTGAGATCTTCTTTATTAATGATGCCGGTCAGAGAGAATACCGCCACTGGAATAAGCGCCACGGTATAAGAGTTCATGCCATGCGTTGAGCCCATCAACCATAGGATAATGGTGCCAGCGAAAGTTATGTACACCATGATAGCTTTTGGCGTTTTCAGAAACTTACCTTTGATCGCCAGCTCAATTTTTTTCTGCTCAGCACCATAAAGTGTATTAATCAACACCCAAGCCAGAGCCATCATCACCACAACAAATGGCACGCCAAATGCCATCCATTCACCAAAACTAATGTAGTTTTCACCCACTAGATATTTTAGTGCTATTGCGTTTGGTGGTGTGCCAATAGGCGTACCAATACCACCAATATTGGCGGCGACAGGAATACACAATGCAAACGCAATGCGTCCGGGATCTTTAGGCCCAAATAAAGCAATCACTGGCGTTAGAATAGACAGCATCATGGCCGTAGTCGCCGTATTTGACATAAACATGGAAAAAACACCGGTTATCAGCATCAAACCGAGCATTACGTATTTAGGATCAGTACCAAACGGTTTCAGCAATACCCTTGCTAGGTTGACGTCTAAACGATATTTCGTCGCTGCCATCGCGAGAAAGAACCCACCAAGAAACAGCATAATGATCGGGCTTGCAAACGTCGCCATGATCTCTTCATATCGCAACAAAGTACCGAAGTGCGCTTCACCTTCTGCGGCACGAAACCAATACATGCCTTTATTCGATAGCATGAGAAGTTCCAATACGATAATAACCACAGACGTTGCATAAATTGGGATAGGCTCAAACACCCAACATAGTGCAGCTAATAAAAATATCGCGATGACGCGCTGCTGAATAATCGTCAATCCGTCGAAAGGAAATGCAGAGAGAGGCAAAAGTAATACGATCAGTGGAACTAAGATCGGAATAATGTATTTGAGATAGTGGCGCATAACATGGCTCGTCCTGAGAAATAGCTACAAATAGTTTTGCTAATAGTGAATAAAAAAATGATTTACTGAGAGCAGTATCACGTTGTTATGCAAGAGCATACTTAGCGTAAGATCAAAGACTTGGCATTTAACTGAGTTACTTTTTTGGAATGTGAGTTAAGTCTATTTTGCGCACAAAAAAGCCTGCAGAGATGCAGGCTTCATTTACTCATTCCATTGATTCGCTATCAGTATTTAGCTATCGGCATTCAACTATTAGCATTTAACTTCGGCGACCGAGTCTAACGGTGCCTTTGGTTGAGAACCATAGCGATTCCTGCCTACGACGCCCTAACAAAATCGGACCATCATCGTAAAACAAAAAGTTCTTCCAATACTTTTTGAAAATCGACCACTTGGTTTCAATCACATTGTATTTTTCATAACAAAAATACACCGTCACGTCGTCTTGCCAGTCAATAAATTCCGCCACCGCTTCTGGCAATGCGTTGTCATCGGCTTCCCATGCTTTCATCCAATCGACACTTTCTTGCCAGTTGCTGTCTTTCATTGGCCAGTCCTGAGAGGACATACGCTCAGCATCGGGGCTTTGTGCACTGATATTTTCTTTCCAAAACTGTGCTGCACGTGCTTGCGTCATCGGTTTGATGAAAGGCCAATCACTTTCTGGTACAGGCATAGATTGATGAGTGAAAATCCATTTTCTTTGGTATTCATCCAAAGTCGTGTACGACATTCAGTCTCCTAGTGTTTTAACCAGCCGTTCTCTACGGCTTCTTCTATCAGCGATTGTGCTTTATCCCACAGCACTTGTGAACCTTTTTCTATCTTCTGGTTCACCTTCATGACTTGTTCCTTCGACACATCGTTTTCTAACCAGCTTTGACCTTGATTATGATAGTTCAACAGCATCGGTATTAACCGGTCGAGTGCCTTGGCAAATTTAGCCTCTGGGCTTTCTGCCGCTTCAAACTCCTGCCAAATCGAAAACAACTCGTCGCCTTGTTCTTGCGGTAGCATAGCAAACAGCCGATTTGCCGCCGCTAGCTCTTTTTGTTCTTGTTCTAGTGATGCGGCAACATCGTAGACAAAAGTATCACCCGCGTCGATTTCCACCATGTCATGCAGTAACAGCATTTTCACCACGACAGCAATATCTACGGGTTCGTTAGCATGCTCTTCTAATAACAACGCCATCATCGCCACGTGCCAACTGTGTTCCGCACTATTTTCAAAGCGACCAGCTGAGCTTTTTATTCGAGTTCGGCGCAATACGCTTTTAAGCTTGTCCAATTCCATTAGTAATGTGAGTTGCTGTTCAAGACGCTTCATTAGCTGATTCTCCAATATTTACTGGCTGTCCAATATTAACCGGCTCTCCAATTAGGGTTAATCAATGCCGTCTGGATATGATCCTCCCATTGATCGTTTATCAGCAAGTAATCACTTGCATAGCCCTCTTTTTGAAACCCCATGGCATTAAGTACTGCGGCACTTCGTTCATTATGAGGCATATAACTCGCCGCAATGCGATGCATATTTTGCACATTGAACATATAAGGAATCACCATGGCGAGAGCTTTGCGCATATACCCATGGCCTTGGGCATTTTCGGCTAAAGAGTAGCCTAAATTACATGAGTGAAGTGGAAACCTGACAAGATTGCTCAGCGACACCGTGCCCTTCATCTCTTTTGAATCCGTATCGAAAATTAAGCAATAATAGGCAAGCCCGAGTCGGTGTAACTCTTCCAGCTTAACCAACTTTGCTGCCCAAGTATCCGCTCGATAAAAAGCGGAATCTCGCTTGGGCTCCCAAGGCGCTAGAAAGGTTTTATTTTCCTGAAAATAGTTGGATATTGTGTACGCATCTGAGGGTTTGGCGGTACGAATCAGCACATTCCCATCACGGCAATGTATTCCCACCGCCGAGCTGCTATCTTCCATTATAACTCCCTGATATTTGCCAATAATTGGCGAGATCAAATGCCTTACCAGCGAAAGTCGCAGTGCCATTTGCTAGGCCACTGACGACTTTACACTATTGCGTGTGCTTTATTAGCGTCCGACGCCTTCAACATCAATTCTTGCGAATGTTGTAATCACGCAATTTGTTAGCAATGGATGTATGTGACACGTTCAGCCGTTTTGCTAATTTTCGACTCGATGGAAATGACTGGTACAGTTTCTCAAGAATTCTAGACTCGTAGTCCTTCATCATGTCATCTAATGAGCCGTCTAGATTCAGGTTCGCACCGCTTGTCGCCACTGACTCCAGCTTAGGTAGCTTAAAGTCTTCAATCTGCAAGGTATTACCACTAATTTGAGTCAATGCTCGTAGCACCGAGTTATCGAGCTGTCTCATGTTACCCGGCCATGGGTAACTGCCGAGATCCTTTACCAGTGTCTCTGTGCATTGTGGCTTAGCAATCGCCAACTTTTGACTGTGTTTTGCAATAAATAAGTCTAGCAATGGTGCAATATCGCTCGCTCGCTCACGCAGTGGTGGAATCGTCAGCGTCAGTACGTTGAGGCGATAATACAAGTCTTCTCTAAATGCCCCCTGCTCCGCTAAATCCGCTAGATTGTGACGAGTGGAAGCAATAATTCTCACATCTACGTGTACTTCATGTTCTTCACCCACACGTCTGAACGTACCGTCTTGCAAAAACCTTAACAGCTTAATTTGCAGATGAGGGCTCATTTCACCAATCTCATCTAGCAATACTGTGCCACCGTTCGCTTGTTCAAAAATACCTTTATGACCATGCTCGTGATTAAAAGAACCAGGCGCATGACCAAACAACTCTGTTTCAGCCACGTCATCAGGCATAGAAGCACAGCTCAGAACCAAGAATGGGTTAGATGCACGGTTTGAGCGACTATGGCAAGCCTTCGCCAGCATTTCTTTACCTGTCCCCGTATCCCCTTCAATCAATAAGGGTTGATCTAACATGGCCAATTTCTTTGCCTGACTCATCAACGCTTTATGACGGTTTGAGACACCGACGAAATGCTCAAAACCAAGGGTATTATTGTCAGACAGTGACTCAGAAACAATCGCCGTGCTACTTGGCTGAATACTCATTACAGCGCTAGCTAGCACCGTCTCATTGGATTCACCCGTAATGTATACAGGCAAAATCTCCATCCAGTAATCCATGCCATCAACAACAATCGCTTGTTTCTGGCGGCAAATATCACCCTCAATCCATTTTGAAAATTGAAAACTCGGTAACAAATGAGAGATATGTTGTGCGATGGCTTCTTGCTCACTTTTTCCAAGCAATTTTAGTGCGGCGTGATTCGCCATATCGACAGAACCTTTCAAGTTAATAGAAAGCACCGGATATGGAAGATTAGTTAGCAAAGAAACCAACTCAGTGTTATGCCTTTCACTAGGCATAAATTGGATCTTTCGAACATCTTTAACACCTGAAATTCGTCTAATTTCCGCCATTAGATCGCGAAATGTATCAAAATCAATATCTGGGCAGTTAAGATAAATTATCCCCGTAATGTCGATTTCTATGCCACGTAAATCAATGCTTCTGGACGCTAAAATGTCCAATAACTCACGAGTCAATCCGAGTCTATCTTCACATAAGACTTCTAAACGCACTGGGTATTCCTACTGAAAGTGTCACGAAAAGTTGACAGTTAGTGTGTATGACAACGTATGTTACGTCAACTAAAACCACCCTCCTCGAGTACGAAGTGGCTTGTTTGTATTCAAATTGATCACCCCATGTCCGCCACTGCGTGATCAATATCACGATAGATATTCAATAGCTGGTCGACTTTAGTCAATTTGAATAAATTGAGTACCGAGGGGCTTTGGCTGATGATAGACATCTCTCCAAAGTCGTGGGTTTTATGTAAAGCCATGATCGTCCCAAGTGCACTGCTATCCATAAAAATCACGCCTGTTAAGTCAATGAGTAATTTGTTAGATGCGAGTTGCTCGAACTGATTAAGGTACTGGCGAAAGAGCGGAATCATTTTGGCATCAAATCGATTCGCTTGTACCTCTATGACTGTGAGAGAATCATTGCTATACAAAAAAAACGCCATACTGTACTCCCGCTCACCAGATAGATATCACCACTTCCTCTATTACTATAGGATGCCCAACACAAGTGCACACAGTTGCATTTGTGGTTTTTAATGAAACGTTGATCAATCGCATGCATTCACTCTGGAAATAAATTCCCTTGTGACGCAAAGCTCACTCAATAGGTTAGGCTGTCACCAAAACCCTCTTTTCTACGGGATTTTAGATGGAGTCTTGTCGCCAAATAGCGCAAAATAAACAAAAAACCAAGATATCTTCGTTATGGCTAACCGTTTTCGCGCTGAATTTATATTAATCTTTACCACTCTACTTGCCGGAGCTGGCTGGGTCTTCTCCAAAGAGGCAATACAGGGACTCCCTCCTTTTGGTTTCATTGGTCTACGCTTTTTGCTGGCATCGCTGATCCTATTGCCATTTTGTTTAAAAGCCCTTAAAACAACCAGCTTCAAGGATGCTTTACGCGCTATGGGGGTCGGTAGTGCGCTTGCTCTTTCCATCTTTTGTTGGATTCATGCCATCTCGATAAGTGAAACTCTGGGTGAAGGAGCATTTATTATGAGCCTTTCCATGTTATTCGTCCCTATGGTTGCTTGGGGGCTATTTGGCAATAAACCCGTGCGCGCATTCTGGTTATCACTCCCCATTGCACTCGTTGGTTTATTTTTGCTTTCTTGGAATGGCGGATGGCATGCACAGACAAGCCACCTATGGTTTTTAACAGCGGCTGTTGGTCTTGCCGTGCACTTCAATTTAAACAGCAAATATTCAGCACGTCTGTCACCGATGCTATTAACAACATTTCAGCTTTTTTCTGCTGGTTGCTTCGGGCTGATCCTTTCTTTTTGCGTCGAGTCATGGCCTGAGGTTATTTCAACAGAAACGTGGACATGGTTTGGATTGAGTGTTGTGCTGGCTACCAGCTTACGTTATTTGATGCAAACTACGGGACAAAAATTCGCACAACCGACCAATGCGGCGCTGCTCATGCTTCTTGAGCCAATATGGACACTGATATTAAGTATCATCATTTACTCAGAGCCAATGCCACTCAACAAAATAGTTGGGTGCGCGATACTGCTAGGTTCACTCATTTTCTATCGCCTTAACTCCATGAGAATGAGTAAAGCGGTTTAGTACATTTTTCTATCGGCACCTTAGGCGGTGCCGAACACCACTGCTCTCTGCTCTCTGCTCTCTGCTCTCTGCTCTCTGCTCTCTGCCGAGCATAATCGATATAACTTTAAAGCAAGTAGAATCCGATACTATCAATATCGTTTAGTTATCAGATAGATCGGAGCAAATTATCGCCATTATTCTCCCGTTCTCATCGAAACTCTCCTAAGCTAAATCACATGCTGCTGTTTAATTATATTCAAGGGGCAGACACCGTTCGCTCCGGTCCAGCAGCATTTTTATCATTACTTTATACTCAGTGATCTGGCTTAAATATCATAGTGAACCGCATCCTTCTAAAGGAAACCTTATGCCTACTAATGAACATTTATTACGCCTTGCAAGACATACCACCATTATCACAACTGCAGCTCTTGCAAGCTTTACTCTGCACGCAGCTCAGTCTCCGAAACTCGTCGTACAGATTACCGTCGATGGACTAAGAGCCGATTTGATCGAGCGCTTCAAAGACAACTTTGGCGAAGGTGGTTTTCGTTATCTTATGGATGAAGGTGTGTATTACACTAACGCCAATTACCAACACGCTAACACCGAAACCATTGTTGGCCATGTTTCTCTAGCCACTGGCGCACCACCTTCGGTGCACGGTATGGTCGGTAACGTTTGGTTTGATCGAAATCTAAACCGTTTGGTGTATAACGTTGAAGATCCTAACTACGCGATGCTAACGCAAGGTTCTGGGGTCAATAAAGCGACAGAGATCGACCCTACACAAAAAACCGCACAGGGAGATGGCCGCTCACCAGCCCCTATTTTGTCTTCAACATTTAGTGATGAGCTGACCATTGCCAGCAGCGGTCAATCACAAGTGTATTCTGTTTCCGTTAAGGATAGAGGTGCCATTTCTCTCGCTGGTCATGCTGGAAAGGCCTTTTGGTTTTCCAAAGCTCAATCAGAGTTTGTCACCAGTGACTATTACTATGATGAAACACCAGCATGGGTAACGAAGTGGAATGAAAAATCGTTCCCGGATCGCTACTCGGGCAAAAAGTGGCAGTTATCTTTAGATAAGGAGGCTTACTCCGTCATAGAACATAATCAAGATCACAAAGTCGAATTGGCGGGCTTTCAAAGAACCTTCCCACACCCCTATGGCCCTGCATCCTTCCAATACTATTCAACAATGTTAACTGTCAGTCCAGCAGGGGATGAAATCACTGCTGATTTCGCCAACACATTAATAGCAGAGAAAAAGTTAGGCCAAGGTAATAGCACCGACTTTCTTGCTGTGAGTTTCTCTTCAAACGATTACGTCATTCACCTCTACGGCCCTTCTAGCTTAGAAACGGAAGACAATCTTATCCGTCTTGACCGAACGCTCGCGACTATGTTCGAATCCATCGACAAGTCCGTTGGCTTAGATAACACATTAATCGTCCTTTCTGCCGATCACGGCGTACCTGAAGCATCACCGACTACAAATCAACTGGGTCTTAAGCAACCGTTCTATTTTCAAAAAGATGCGCTTTGGCAGTCCGGATTGGAAGCGAGACTAAAAGCAGAATTTGGTTTAAACAAAGATGTGATTAAGCTCTATGCCCAGCCATACATCTATCTTGATCATGTGATGATTAAAGAAAAGAAATTGGACTTAGCCAAGGTGCAAAAAGCTGTTGCAGAGGAAGTGGTAAAAATTACCGGAATTTCCAGCGCAGTTACCAGCAATGATATTGCAACCAACCGAGTCGCCGATACGAGAGTGAATCAATTAATTCGAAACAACTACCATCCATCTCGTTCTGGCGATGTCTATTTGGTTTTCGACCAAAGAACCTATATCAACGATATGGATGGGCTTACGATAGCATCTACTCATGGTTCACCATGGCGATTCGACACTCACGTTCCGGTGATTTTTGCTGGAAATCAGTTGAAAGCACAAACGGTCAATAGAGCGGTGACGCCTTACGATATTGCACCAACACTGTCTAACTATCTCGGTATTAGTACACCAAGTGGCGCTACAGGTGACGTATTAATTGAAGTCGTAGACGATAAATAGACGGACACGACGAGTAACAGTAATAATGCCGCTAGTAAAATAGCGGCATTATTATTTATCGAAGCTCTAAAAAGCAACCGTCATTCATAAACAGCAGCCGTAGCATCAGCCCACGGATTTCAAAGATGGTCGAGCACGTTTTAGCGCCACAGAAGCAATGTAGTCTGTTAAGGCATTAAGTTGAATACTATCTATCGCCAAACCTAACTTACCACGGCGCCATAAAATATCCTCAGCAGTCACAGCCCATTCTGCATCGATTAGGTAATCGACTTCAACTTGATACAGTCCTGCACCAAATTCCTGTCCTAAATCATCTATCGCCTGCTTGCCTTCTAGCAAGGTATAGATCATGGTTCCATAAGCATGTACCCATCGCTTAACCAAAAACTCGTCCATCCAGCGATGTTCGTTCATCACCTCGGCAACTAAGCTTTCGCGATTAGAGAAATTGCCTCCGGGTAGTGCTGCTGTTCGGGTCCACTCTGGTCCCATTTTCGGAAAAAATGGCGCAAGTTTATCGACAGCCGCTTGTCCCAATTTTCGATAGGTGGTGAGCTTACCACCGAAAATGGACAGTAATGGCGCATCATTGAGTGGGTCATCTAACTCAATAGTGTAGTCTCGTGTCACCGCCTGAGGGTCGTCTGACTCATCATCACATAACGGCCTAACACCTGACCATGTAGTAATAATATCGTCAGCGCTAATTGAACTCTTGAAATGCTGATTGACCACATCGCACAAGTAGGCAACTTCACTATCGTCGATAGTCACTTCGCTAGGGTTACCCTGATATTCAACATCCGTCGTTCCCACTAATGAGTAGTGCCCCATATAAGGAATGACAAACACAATCCGGTTATCTTCATTTTGTAAAATGAACGCCTTGTCACCACTGTACATACGAGGTACAACAATATGACTGCCTTTCACTAAGCGAATACTGCGAGGCGAAACCATATCAAGCTGACGGTCGAAAAAGCGGTCAACCCAAGGTCCAGCGGCATTCACTAGCGCCTTACAACGTACACTTGACACGTCTCCAGTCAAACTGTGTTCAATGTCAATTTGCCATTCGTCATTACTTCGCTGCGCGTTAATGCATTTTGCTCGGGTGTGTATCTCCGCCCCTTTCTCCCGCGCCAATTTGGCATTGGTTACGACTAAACGCGCATCGTCGACCGCGCAATCGGAGTACTCAAACCCCACTGTCATTTCTGGTTTTAACGGGCTGTCTTCAGCCGAAAATTTTACACTGTTGCTTCTGGCCAAAGACACGCGTTTGCCTAAAGTATCGTACAAAAATAGTCCGGCTCGAATCATCCATGCCGGACGTAGGTGCGCGCGATGAGGTAGCTGAAAACGAAGAGGGGTTACAAGATGTGGGGCATTTTTTAATAACACCTCTCTTTCCGCAAGCGCTTCTGACACTAAACGAAACTCATAGTGCTCTAAATAGCGCAATCCGCCATGAATAAGTTTACTACTGGCGGATGAAGTTGCTGACGCAAGATCATTCATTTCATAAAGTGCAACTTTCAACCCACGACCTGCGGCGTCCGCAGCCACAGCAACACCATTTATTCCGCCGCCAATCACCACTAAATCATACATTTTTTCTGAGACACTCATCTTTGCTCACCCTTTATCGAAACCGAATAATGCGCACCAATGTTCGTTTAACTAACTATAATGCTCGAAAACGAAAAGATCGAGCATTTTGTACACTTATTTGTCTTCCTTAAAGTGAACTTGTGTTTTGTCACACTTCGTTAATACTTAAGTATTACAAGGCTAATTTTGCGAGATAGGTAAAAGCAAATTTTCTGAAGAGTTATTAAAATATCTGCAAATTAATGCTCATATGGTCGATAACGAACATTTAATTGATGCAGTGGCCACGTATTAACTAAACGTGTAAACAACTTTTTTCGCCCTGCCTGCAATCACCTAGTACGGTGCGATATCGAGTTCTATTAAGTAGCTAATAGTCCAACCTAATCCCACAAAAACTAAGAACGAGAATGGTATGAACAAGCCTAAAAACGTCGTCGTCGCATTAGATCAAGGTACGACTAGTTCGCGTGCGATCATCTTCGACCGCGACGCCAACACGGTGTGCTCAGCACAAAGAGAGTTCACTCAAATCTATCCTCAGCCAGGCTGGGTCGAACATGATCCTATGGAGATATGGGCGACACAGCGCTCGTCATTGACCGAAGTGCTTGCTCAGGCAGATATCGCCAATGAAGATGTTGCCGCCATAGGCATTACTAACCAACGCGAAACCACCATTGTTTGGGACAAAGAATCCGGTCAACCCATTTATAATGCCATTGTTTGGCAATGTCGCCGCACAGCCAACTTTTGTGATCAGCTCAAGCAAGATGGCCACGATACCATCATTAACCAACGCACCGGACTGGTCGTTGATGCGTACTTTTCTGCCTCCAAAATTGCTTGGATACTCGACAACGTCGAAGGGGCTCGTGAACGAGCAGAAAAAGGCGAATTACTATTTGGCACTGTGGATACTTGGTTAGTGTGGAAACTCACTCACGGTAAATCTCATGTGACCGATGTCAGTAACGCTTCACGAACCATGCTGTTTAATATTCATACGTTGCAGTGGGATGACACACTTCTTGGCATTTTTAATATCCCTAGGTCGATGCTTCCCGAGGTCAAATCAAGCAGTGAGATATATGGCTACGCACATATTGGTGGAGGGACAGAAGACATTCCAATCAGTGGCATTGCCGGCGACCAGCAAGCTGCACTTTTTGGTCAACAGTGCTTTAAAAAAGGCATGGTAAAAAACACTTACGGTACTGGGTGCTTCCTATTAATGAACACAGGTACAACCCCCATGGCCTCTAAGCATGGGCTACTCACCACGATTGGCTACCAAGTTGGTGACAGCGTGACCTACGCGTTAGAGGGCAGCGTCTTTATGGGTGGAGCAACCATTCAATGGCTGCGCGACGAATTAGGCTTAATTCGTGATGCACAAGACACACAATATTTTGCAGAAAAGGTTGATGACACGAATGGCGTGTACTTAGTGCCTGCATTTGTTGGGCTAGGTGCCCCGTATTGGGACCCGCATGCCCGTGGTTCTTTAACGGGACTCACTCGAGGTACCAATCGCAACCACATCATTCGCGCTGCACTAGAATCTATTGCCTATCAAAGCCGCGATGTGCTTCTTGCGATGGAAGAAGACTCCGGCATCAAGCTGAGCCAAATCCGTGTCGATGGCGGTGCGGTTGCCAATGATTTCTTAATGCAGTTTCAAGCCGATATTATGGGCAGTAAAGTCGTTAGGCCCGTTGTACGTGAGTCCACCGCATTGGGCGCGGCGATGTTAGCAGGACTTGCTACAGGTTTTTGGCAAAGCCAAGATGAATTGGCTGATAAAAAAGAAATTGAGCGCGTCTTTCGCCCGGCAATTGATCGCCAGCAACGTGACGCTCTCTACCAAGGCTGGGAAGATGCTATCGGCCGAACCAAATCCTCATCCCGAAACGTTTAGCGATGCAGACAGGGCTTGACTAGAACCTAAATAAAACCGTTTTACTCAACCCAAAATAAAAAAAGCCTTGCTGCATTACACAGCAAGGCAACATCAGTACGGTGCCTAATCAGTACCATGTCTAAGTTGGATGCGCGACCGAGTTGAAAGTGGACCATCAACTGCTCACGTGGGTTATTACATCACATCCATCTTTGTCACTACAGCAGATAACTTGATCAATAGATGTCAAAGCTACTGCATTTAATGAGTAATTGTATCTAAATATAAAACGGCGACACCGTTAGTATTGAAATCACCGTTAGTATTGAAATATCGGCAAACAACTCACGTTTACTCGCATACGTACCAATCGACGTCACTTTGTTCCATAATATCAATGAGCTCTTGTGGCGGCTTTTCATCCGTGAAAAACGCATCAACCTGAGAAATGTGCCCCAAATTGACCATGGCTCCACGGTTAAATTTCGTGCTATCAGCTGCTAGTAAAGTTTGACCAGAACATTCCATAATAGCTTGGGCAATACGAACTTCCGAAAAATCAAAGTCGAGTAGACTCCCGTCTTCATGGATCCCAGAGATACCTAAGATGCCAAAGTCTAGACGAAACTGTTCAATGAACTCTTTCGCAGCTTCACCAATAATGCCACCATCTTTATTGCGGATCTGTCCACCAGCAACAATGACGGTGAAATCATCTTTTACTCGTAAAATGTTCGCGACATTGATGTTGTTTGTCACTACTTTGAGATCTTGATGATTCAGTAGCGCGATAGCGACTGCTTCTGTCGTTGTACCGATATCGATAAACAACGACGAGCCATTGGGAATTCGACGAACCAACGCGTTGGCAATACGTGTCTTTTCTTCCTGATAATGGACCTTTCTCGCAGAATAGGCTTCGTTTTCAGTACTTGAATGCAGTGATGCGCCGCCATGATGACGCGTTACTAATCCCTGTTTAGCTAAATCATTTAAGTCACGACGAATGGTCTGTGGGCTAACCCCAAATTCGTCAACAAACTCTTCGGTATTAACAAAACCGCTTTGTGTCAGCATCGCAAGAATTTCGCGATGGCGCTGCGTTTGCTTCAAAACGTCACTCCACTATTTCCATGAAATTCAATTATATACCCAAGTGACCTCAAGATGCAGAATTCATCACACCTTCGAAGAAATTGTTTGGGTACCGATACAAATTACTTTGATAACTCGAGGTAGACTGAAAATAGTGATTCATGCGTATGTGGATTCAAAGCACGAACCTCATCACAAGGTTCTACTAAATCGAGAATTTGGTAGGTTTTCATCGTTGCCGCCATGGCCGATTTTACACCATTATTAGAGTCTTCAAACGCTAAGCAAGTCTCTGGTGCAACACCTAGTCGTTGTGCCGCGAGTAAGTATATTTCCGGATGGGGTTTACCATGTGTCACTTCGCAACCCGTGGTGATATTACTAAAATAACCATCTAACCCTGCGAGCTTAAGCTTCACCTCAGCGACATCACGCTGCGTCGATGTCGCAACGGCCAAAGGAATGTTCTTCAACGTTAACCAATCAAGCAATGCAATGGCACCCTTTTTTACCGGAATCGCTTCATGAAGCACCACTGCATCATAGTTTTTACGCCACTCTTGATGGATCAATTCATAATCAATCACATCTTTGTAGCCCTCAGTAAGGCGAGTACGAATCGTTTTCGCATTACAGCCAATGATCGAAAGGTACAGCTCTTCAAAAAACGGTACTCCAAGCGTTCGGCAGGCTTCGCTAAATACCTTCTTACATACATTCTCAGTATCGAGTAACAAACCATCCATATCGAAGATTGCAGCTTTAAACATCATAAGGCTCACTTAACTAACAAAATTGCTAGCATTTTGCCTTAACTCTTTGATGATTACTACCGCAGGTCCTGTCAGCAATTTGCTACGGTATCGGGTTCAGCACTGCCTAGTATGTGCTAACTTTGACAGTATTGCTTGGCAATCTCTGCGCCTAATCTAGCATTATTGAGTACCAATTGAATATTTGAATCCAAACTGTTTCCACCAGTCAATTCACAGACGCGAGCTAATAAAAATGGCGTTGACTCTTTACCACATATACCTTGATCGTCCGCTTCCGCTAGCGCCTGTTCAATAACCGCGTTAATGTGTTCAACAGGCATTGCAAACTCATGGGGTATTGGATTAGCGACCACAACTCCCCCCGTTAACCCCATCACCCATTTCGCCTTTAAGGCGGCCGCGATTTGTTCTGCACTATCAAGACGATAATCCACGCTGTGCTCACTTTCTCGAGTATAAAAGGCTGGCAAACTGCTTGTCTGATAACCAATCACCGGAACGCCCTGTGTTTCAAGGTATTCACGAGTCAGTGCCAAATCTAATATTGATTTTGCTCCTGCACAAACTACGGCAACATCCGTATTGGCGAGCTCTTGAAGATCGGCTGAAATATCAAACGTTTCTTGAGCGCCTCGATGTACCCCACCAATACCGCCCGTCGCAAACACTTTAATGCCAGCCATTTCGGCAAGAATCATAGTAGCGGCGACTGTCGTTGCACCATCTTTTTTGCCCGCGACCATAAATGGAATATCACGACGACTTACTTTGGTCACCGCTGTACCCGCTTGGCCAAGGTGGGTAATTTCCGCCTCACTCAATCCTACTTTAAGTCGCCCTTCTATAATGGCAATGGTTGCTGGGGTCGCGCCTGAATTTCGGATTGTTTGTTCCACAAGTAATGCCGTTTCTACATTACGAGGATAAGGCATGCCATGAGAAATGATGGTCGACTCTAGTGCTACGACAGGTCGATTATTGGCTAACGCGTCGGCAACTTCCGGTAATATATCTAAATAGGTGTTTAACATGCTGCTTCCTCAATCAGGCGTGTTACCGCTCTTTCTGACATAATAGTATTGATGGTCGAATTGGACTGTAGTGCTAACCTCGCTGCACCTAACGCAAAGTTCACACTCTGTGTCCAATCCCAACCGGAAATAAATCCGTGTGTCACACCGGCCATTAGGGCATCCCCCGCTCCGGTCACATTATTCACTTCAACGTCTTGTGCTGGGATAAATTGACCAACACCCTCACAACTAGAAAACGCGCCTTGTCGTCCTAAGCTAATCAGTAATTGCTTTATCCCTTTGTCATGTAGCCGTTTAGCCAATTCAGGTAAATTATCTACATGGCTTAGCGTATAATCCGCCAAAAGCTCCGCTTCAGATAAGTTGGGCTTTAAGGTATGAATATGATGAAGGTAGGGCGTAAGTTTCGTTGCTTTCACGCTAGAAACAGGATCAACAAATATCGGTTTATCAGCGTGGGCATAGAACAGATAGTCCAAAGCACTTTCGCTTAGGTTAGCATCAAGGACAATCGCAGAGGCGCAATTAAGAATATTGGCTCGTTTAGCTAATAGTTCTCCGCTCAGGACATCAATTAATGACATATCATTGAGTGCCAGTTGTAGCTCTCCGGCGGGGTCATGGATCGATAGATAAGTACTGGTTGGCTTACCCGCAACTGTCAGCACATGCTCGATCCCAATACTCGCTTGTCGACATGCATCCTTTAATTGCTCACCCCACAAATCATCCCCAACGACACCAATAAATTCGACTTTGCTGCCTAAGCGGCTAAGGTTATCAGCGATATTTCTTGCCACCCCTCCGGCACTCGATGTCAGGGCACCTGGATTGGAGTCCCCCATAATAAGATCAGCGGTCGAACGACCACACAAATCCATATTTGCTCCACCTACAACCGCAACATATCGCTCCGGCGCGATGACGTATCCTTTGCCATGAATAAACCCTTTACGAGTTAAATTCATAATATGACCTGCGACCGCGCTGCGGCTAAGTCCCAGTTGCTGCGCCAAGGTTTGCTGGGCAATCATAGGGTCTTGCTTGATCAGTTCTAGAATCTGTTGCTCACGTTCCGTCATAAACATATGTCCGCATAGCCAAACATTTGTTTGTTACATTAGCGTCTAAAAAACAACCAAGCAAACGTTTTCGCTTTCAATATCATTAGCTTGATAGCGAGATCACAAGTAAAACATGCAACTTCCTGTTTATTGGTTTACATCATTGAGTGAGAAGTTGATCACTTGAATTCAATGCATAATGCTGACTACTATCTAAATAACCATATAAAAACTATTGATAAGAAACGTATGGATTATACTAATTGCATCTCAACAACAAACCGAGCATTAAGCTGTCGCAACGGCATCGATGAGTTATTTGAATCTCTCAAAATAAGCTACCCATTGCTGTCACGACTCTGCGTCACCGTGACCCATTCAGATTACTTAGAAAACTTTCACGTCATCGATTCTCAGCATACTGGCGATCGTTATGATGTGGTATCAATGGCTTCTTCTTCCTGCCTTTCTCTTATGCAAATCATTGAGAATGAAGAAATTCGTATTGTCTCTGACCTCGCTGAATTACCCAACAATGAGCGAGTCAGAAAGCTCCGCTCTCTTGGACACCAAAGCAGTCTCACTATCGGTATTAAGCTGAATCAAACGGAAGGGGCACTACTTTTTTTTAATTCCACGCAACCCGGCTATTTTGAAAACGGCGCCTTGCATTCGGATCTCTTGTTTGTCAAAGAAGTGATCTTTAGTCTGCTCTGCCATGATAAAAACAAACATCAGATGTTGCTCCAAGCATTAAAACTGGCGTTAAGCATTAGTCATAAACGTGACCCGGAAACAGCGGATCATTTACACCGAATGGGCCTATACAGCAAGCTCCTTGCTGAATTACTAGCGAAATCTCAGCCCATTAATCACCGGTTTATTCAATGGATTGAACTCTACGCACCATTTCATGATATTGGGAAATATCGCATTCCAGATGAAATCCTTTTTAGCACTAAACGTTTTACGGCCAAAGAAAGAAGCATCATGAATCAACATGTCCATTATGGCGTCGATATTATTGATGATGTGTTAACGACAATTGATGCTGTTCACTCCACCAGTGCCGAAATAGAATTTTTGAAAAATATTATCCTATGTCACCATGAACGTTATGATGGTCAAGGTTATCCATTAAATCTCGCCCATACCGCAATTCCGCTGGAAGCTCGTATTGTCAGCATCGCTGATGTCTTCGATGCGCTCTTGAGCAAAAGAGCCTATAAGCCTGCATGGCCTATTGAAAAGACGAAACAATATATCGCCATGCAAACGGGCAAAGCATTCGACCCTATGGTTGTCGACACTCTGGTTACTAACTTCGCACAATTTGAAGCCATTTATCGGCAACATCCCCCCAAAGAAATCAACACGGAGCAAGATGCTCCAGCCATACAAAAAACGCAAGAAGCCATCAAACCATCACTCTAATCAAGCAAATACCTTTCTAACCCAATAATAATATCTCTAACCCAATACAGTTAAGCTGAAACGACCACTTTCACTTCAGCTTAACTTTATTACCTCATGGCCATGCCGTGCTGGATTATCGCCATCTCAATTTACGCTTTGTAACAACTCTTTTTATGCCGCTCGCCAAAATTGAATTAGTCCATTTGACTTACACGTGTACGCTGATATTCTAGCTTACAAGCGTAAGCTTAAATGAAAAATCAACTCGGTCAGGAACTTATGAGCACGACAAATAAACCTCCAATTATATGGCTAAACGTCACCATCTTTCTGGGGACGTTCTTACTGGCAACTGTTGGCGTCACTTGGTACGGCATCGCCTACGGTTACACGGCACACCATTGGGTTTGGCTAGCGCTTAGCTTTATCTTCTGCGGTATGTCGATCACCGCTGGGTATCATCGCTTGTGGTCACACAAAACCTATAACGCCCACCCCGTTATGCGTTACATCTTTGCTATCGGTGGCGCTTTTGCCCTACAAAACAGTATCCTACACTGGTCCTCCGATCATCGTGTTCATCACAAGCACGTAGACAACAATGACAAAGACCCCTACTCCGCAAAGCGAGGGTTTTGGTATTCCCACATCGGCTGGATGTTAAGAGAGTATCAAGCGTCTCGATATACCGATTATAAGAACTGCCGAGATCTGCAAAAAGATCCTGTGGTCATGTGGCAACATAAATACTACGTCCCCTTAGCACTACTGATGAATGTAGGACTCCCTATCTTTCTCGGTTTACTTTACGGCGACCTACTCGGCTTTATGCTTGTGATTGGAGCCTTACGTTTAGTGCTAAGTCACCACACTACCTTTTTCATTAACTCGTTGGCACACGTTTGGGGATCACAGCCCTACACCACTAAAAATACCGCGAGAGACAATGGATTCCTTGCCTTTCTAACCTTTGGTGAAGGCTATCATAACTTTCATCATATCTTTGAACACGACTATCGAAACGGCATCCGTTGGTGGCAGTTTGATCCAACTAAATGGCTAATTAAGAGTTGCTCTTGGCTAGGGCTCACAAAAGACCTTAAACGTGTTTCCTCATACAAAATAGAGAAAGCACGATTAGCACGAACCTTGCAATTAGCAAAAATTAAAGCGGTCTCTTTACCAGACTCTGATCGTATCGTCGCGATGATTGAACAAGAGTTTCAGTTACTTGTATCTAAACTCAAAGAATACGACGACCTAAAAAAACAATGCATTAAAGACGCAAAGCATAATGTGAAACAGAAATATGAGCAGGCGCTCCTTTCGATTCAGTTAGAGCAACTTGAGCATCACATTAAGCTGAAAAAGCAGCAGTGGCAAAGCTTAGTCAATAACCCACAACAAGCCTTGCCCTAACTTCCAAAAACCCTTAAAGGCGCGCCTAAAACACTGGTCTCATCACCTCTTTTATGCGCGCAATTCTCGCTGCCACTCACATCATTTCGTCAAGTAATTTGACGCTCAGTGACCGCTGGTCGTTTGAGCATTTCACGTACACTATTAGCTCGACATCTCCCTCGAGTACAAATAATGAAACGATCATCTTTATGGCTAACAAGCCAAGCATCCATGGGCATTGTTCAATGGATTGGTGTGGCTATTATTATTGCTCCACTCATTTTGCAGCGCACATCCAGTGGCTTATTAGTCGGCCAAGTCATGTTAATTTTGGGCCTGACTGGCTTGGTGGCACCGCTGCTAGGCGCTATTGCCGACCGCTACTTAATTCATCGCCAACTACACCTGGGGGCGATGCTTTGTCACTGCCTCGCTTTATTTATTTTGTTATTTGTTAATCAGACGCATTGGCACTATTGGTTTGTCGCGTTATGTATTGGTTTAGGAAGTAACCTATTACTCATCCTTAATCCAACCTTTGCTATTCGCCTAAACCAAGAAGCAAAAGAAAAAGCCAATGCGTTACGGCTATTATTTCAATTTCAAATGGCAGGTGTGGTCATTGCTGGCATCACCATGGGGATTTTGCACCATTTCTCACTTTCGTCGACTGTGCAACTTGCCGCCCTACTGTCACTGGATATCGCCTGTCTCGCTATCAGCCTATTGCATCCTCCACAATCTATTCACTCAATGCAGTCTAATCATCCAACACAAGAGAGCGTTACTGTAAGCTCTACGCCAAAGACAAACTCTACGTTGCTTTGGTTTTGCTTTGTTTTGTGTGTTTTACTGTCAATGTTTGTAGGGTCAAATATGGTTGAGATGGGGCCTGTTATTATAGCGCAGGCTTTTGATGTCGAGCTGTCTCATTCTTCATTTGGCATGGCAGCTGCAGCGCTGATTACGTTAGTCGCGTTGGCACCGGCTGGAAGGTGGATGGAAAAACATGGCAGTCACATTCTTTGGCTAGGAACTGTGACGATAAATACCTTCGTGGGTGTCGGTATTTGGTTAATGTTCGGAAACGATGTTTTGGCTCTGTTTCCGTTATCGTTAATACTTATCTCAATCATTAATGGCGCATGGAATGATATCTCCATTGCGAGTTTCGCCGATGAAATTAGCCCTTTTGGACCAGCAACCAGCCAAGGTTATATGGCTGCCGCGGTTTCTATCGGGTTTTCAATAGGGACTTATATTGTCGGCCATCAACTGGATCATCAGGATATCCAAGGAGTCATGGTGTTCTTAGCTACCAGTGGTATTGGAGTCTTAGCCGTCGCGACAGTCGTTATATTGATGTATCACTACCGCAATATCCCTGCGCGGAACCAATCCAAAGTACCCAGGGCGTAGTGTTGTCTGCGTTGCTAAACCGCAGGTTAGCTAGCGATATTCGTACTGTTTCGGCCATCTTCTTTTGATTGATAAAGGGCTTTATCAGCTCGTTTCAACCACTCGACATGGTTACTATCATTGCCCGTTAACTCGGCAATCCCTAAGCTGATGGTGTACTTTAGTGCACCTTCCGCCGTCTCAATATCGAGCGATTCAATACGTTTTCTTAAGCGCTCAGCAAAGTAGTATGCTTGATCGGCAGTGGTATCGTTAAGCAACACAGCAAACTCCTCTCCACCGTATCTACCGCAAACATCACTACCTCTCGCAGCTTTGCTTAATTGACTCGCCGTTTCTTTAATCACTTCATCACCAAAAGAATGGCCAAAGTTGTCATTCACTCGTTTAAAGTAGTCAATATCGAACATGACTAATGTCGGCTGTCTGCCTTTTGTTTTGGCCTCATTAAACGCTTCAATTACACACGATTCCCAGTAAGCGCGATTAAATAACCCAGTTAACCCATCAACCCGCCCTAACTCTGTCAGCTTCTCATTAGAGCGCTTTAGATGCATCTGACTCTTGGCAATGTCTGACACATCCTGCAGCATGATAGCAAAATGAGTGATCTCTCCAGTTGGTGACTTTAAAGGGGTGATAACCATGTTCTGATACATGTTTAGCAACCCTTGAGAAATTGGGGAGAAGTTTTTAAATTCAAAAATAATCGGCCGATCTTTCCAATTAGAGAAACCACGAGTGCGCATTTTTTCGGTTGAACTGAGCTTAGTCTTGAGCCATTTCTCTGGAAGGTTTGGATAACATTCAAACAGGCTTCTGCCCATAATTTGATCCGCATTCACTCCACTGTAGTTTTGCATAAAACTGTTCCAAGCACAGACCTTATGCTCCTTATCCACCACAATTAACCCTGCGTCTAAAGTATCTATAAGCTGCATCGTCCAGTGAAAGTCGGACAACTCTAATGTCATCGTTTTCAATGTAATATCTCCATCTGCCTATGAATAATATCCACTGATTCTTGGTCAAACATAAACAATACGGAGCAATTTAAGTCCAACGTTTCTGCGTCATAGGTATATTCTGTGGTAAATATGTGCTCAGAGTCGCTCATCATTGAGTTTTGAGGCGCGAAATGGTCTATTCGCAATGGTTCTCGAAGTGAAAACTCTACGCCCAGCTGTTCTGACATTGAAACTAGAAATGAAGAAACCAGCACGTTTGATAGATTCACCACTAATTCATCACGAGTACACTCACCTTGATCAAACCCAAACCGCAAACCGACTTGGTTAATATCACTTCCGGTAATACAAATTAGCGCCTCACCATGCATGCCGCCACCAACAAATCGTTGCGCGACCGTATAGTTATCCTCACGGCTAAGATTGTCTTCTATCATCATGGTCACTTCACCAAAAGAAAGATCGCCAACAGTAGGAACGGGTAATTGAATAAACTCTTTTAATTGCTGAGCAATAACTGATGCCCCTTTACCTAACGCTATATTGGCGGTTTCACGAAACCGTTCAACACTCTGTTTAATGGTAAAAGCTTTCTTGGTAATCTCGGGAAGACGGAATTCTAATCCTAAATCATGAAATAGCGGCTCAGCAATTTCTTGCTTTAGTGGTTTTTCAATGAAAGCATAGGCACCGAGTTGAAAACAACGTTCCTGAGCTTTTTGCTGAATATCACCAGATATCACTACAATATTTGTGGATATAGATTCATGTTTCATCAGAGCCAGTACTTCGAAGCCATCCATTTTTGGCATAGTTAAATCCAAAAACATAAGGTCGATGTTACCTTCTCGAAGAATATCAAGAGCTTGATATCCATCTTCAGCAAAAATAATATGGCTGTTTTCTGGTGCTACAATGCTTCTCTCTAAGCTCTTTCGAGCAACGGAAGAATCGTCACAAATAAGTATCTGCATGAATCTATTCGCATTTTACATAACTGTCCCTAACTATATAAACAGAATTCTCATTAGGTAGCCAGAGAATTCATGAACTAAGATCACACTTCTCGCGCTTACTCACGCTTCTTGAAAATTCACACCTAATACCATCATGATTGATAAAATTAACAGCATTTTATAACATGCGATAAATTATGGATCGTCACTAACTTAACTGTGTCGTTGCCCGTATGAAAGCAACCCTGGCAATAAATAACAGTGATACCCGCTGCATTGATGCAAATTGGGGCTATTCAAAACAACGTCATTGTATTAGAGGCTAATTATTCGAAGAATAGAAAAAACGAAGGTAATTTACACAGCACTAGAATAGACTTTGTTGTGGGTTTGACAGATCATCTTGTAACGCATCTTCTTGTCTAGCTTTTGCCATTTTTCGCCGATAGCGCTGACGACATAGTTTAATAATGTGCAGCTGTTGAGTTGGCGTAAAAGAAAGCCAATTAAAACGCTCTTCTCTTTTTCTCATGCAACCTTGACAATAGCCTTTATTATCAACCGAACATACTCCAACACATGGGCTCGGAACGTTGAAAAACTCTAATTGCTCCATCACTGACCTCCCTATGCTGTCCCTTAGAATTCAACTTAGTAAGAATAGTCTCAAATTAATACAATTTAGTAATTCTTGCTGTTAATTCGATCGTATATTATCGGTACCCTTAAAAAAACACTATACTAAAGATAACGCTCGCCTGACAAAAAACAGTGTTTTATTAATTATACTTATCAATAATTTCATTTAGTTGGAGACACATACTATGAAGATTTTTTCAAAGACGCTACTGGCTGCTATCGCGGTACCTGTATTACTTACCGCGTGTACTGCTGCAAATAACAGTGCAGAGGAACCTATGGCAACCGTAACCGCTCAGGATCTTCAACACCATAATTGGAATCTAGTTCAGATTGATGGCAAAGCGATTCAACTCGACGAACAAGGCCAACAACCTCGCCTAGAGATCGGTGAAAAGATGACGGCAAACGGTAGCGCTGGATGCAACAACTTCTTTGGTCAGGGTGAACTCAAAGATGGTCAGTTCCGTATCGAAAAAATGGGTATGACCATGAAGATGTGTGGTGATAATGCAATGAACGTTGAAATGACAATGTCAAAAGCATTATCCGATTGGAGCGAGATCCATCTTACAAAAGACAGCCTAGAACTTAAAGGTAGTGAGCATACGCTAACATTTGAATTGAAAGATTGGGTAAACTAATCACCCAATGATGACAAACAAACGGCACCTACTCGTAGGCGCCGTTTTTTATGTCTGCTCATCACGTCACTTAGGCATATATTATCTCAAATAGTACGCCCATCTCGCAAAACGACTGACTAATTGGTTGTTCTAAACAGCAGGACTTTCAAACTCGCATCAGGGTCAATATCGGCAAATTCTGGCGGATTCTCTAGCCGCTCCACAAACTGCAGTCCCGGCGCTTCTTCTTTCATGCTATCAATCAGGAAATCTGGGGTAACGACTGGCGAATTAACGCAAGCGATCACTTCGCCACTTTCTGTCATTAGTTCAGGTAAGCGACGTAAGATCTTTTTATAGTCTTTAGTGAGTGCGAAACTGCCTTTTTGAAAAGATGGCGGATCAATAATCACTAACTCGTAAGGGCCGCACTTCTTGATTTTTCCCCACGACTTGAAAATGTCGTAGCCTAGAAACGTTACATTTGAAAGATCATGCCCATTGGCACGGTGGTTCTCACGCCCTTTATTTAGTGACGAGCGAGCCATATCAACGTTGACAACTTGTGTCGCGCCCCCTTCCATTGCGGCAACAGAAAAGCCACACGTATAGGCAAAGAGATTAAGCACCCGCTTCCCTTCTGCGTTGGCTTTCACCCAATCCCGGCCAAGGCGCATATCTAAGAACAAACCGAAATTTTGGTTACGCCCTATATCCAATTGGTACTTACAATCAGATTCCATCACCACCGGACGTGTATCTAACTCTCCCCAGACTACGCTCATTGGCGCTCCATCTAGGTAGCGATGCTGAATCGCAACACACTGCCCAGCTTTGGCTTGCCATAACTCGCTGTTCACTATTTGCTCTAAACCATCCGTCAACGCATTAATGAAGCTTTCATCCACTTCCTTAAAAACATTCACCAACAACTGATTGTTTACCCAATCACAAGTGAGTTGCTCTAATCCAGGCCAACGCTTACCTCGTCCATGGAAAAGCCGGCGAACTTCGTTCGGAGCTAGGGTCAGTTGTGATGTTACTTCTTCAAAAAACTCGACCAGATTATCTTTATGCATCGTTATTCTCCACGAATCTTAGCCTTTCACTATTTTTTCGGCCACGTCAAATTCCAAGGGGTAGCCCAAGCACGAATGGCATTGCTCACTGCGTCTGAGTGCCATTTGTCACCATAAATCGTATTGCTTCTTGGATCACACACAAACTCGTAGTCCGTGTCTAAACAAGAAAAACGCAGCGCAAAAGCATGAAGGTAACCACGATCGGACTCTGAACTGACGTTATATATAGGATCCCCAACAATCGCAGACCCCACCGACTTTAGCGCAACTCGGATTTGGTGTGTCTTACCCGTTAAAGGGCGGCACAAAAACACCCGCTCGCCATTATCACCAGCTACTGAAAAGAATTGAGTCGTGGCGGGATTAGTCTTCGTCGCCATCAATTTCCACATCGAACGTCGTGAACGCTCCATATCGCCGGAAATTAGCCCCTGTTTCTTTTTCGGCTTCTTCTCACCAATCGCTAAATAGAACTTCTCTATCTGTTTATTAGCAAAAAGTTGCGACAATTCGGCAGCAATCGCAGCATTCTTGGCTAACAGCAAAATACCTGACGTCATCTTATCCAAACGATGCACAAGATACAGTTTGGCGTCACCGGTAACTTTTGCTACCTCTTCCACCAGCATGGTATCGCCATCGTCTTTATGTACACTGACGCCGGGGTGTTTATTGATGACCACAAAGTGGTCATTTTCAAATTGAATATCAAACATAGACACTACACAGGGCAAATTACTGGCGCCGATCATACACAAAACAAAGCAAATAGGCAGCGATAATAGCGCTAGTGTCATTTTCAACGCTACAAATAACAAATGCCAATCGCACAAAGTCCGATTGGCATTAATTCATCAGCGTTGAAGCGAACGCGAGACACGAAGCTCAAGTTACAAGCATAGTACTCGCGTTATTCATGTTTAAAGAAACGGATACGCAAACACCGTTAAGATAGCCACTGGGCACACAAACTTGACATACCATGGCCAGATCTTCCAAAACCACGTCGTCTCTATTTCTGGGTGACCTTGCTTAATTTCTTGAAGAAGCGCATTTCTATGCCACACCCATCCAATCACGACTGCCCATACCACACCGAGTAACGGCTGCATGTACATGGTTGAAGCGGTGGCCACCCAATCAAACAGAAGACCAAAGTTAGCGGCAATAATGGTACTGCAAAGTAGGATAATTCCACCTAGCATCATTGCTGCTTTATCGCGCTTAATGTTCATTTCTTCGTGTAAACAAGCAACTGGCACTTCTAGCATTGCTATCGACGAGGTTAATGCTGCGATAACCATTAAGGCAAAGAATGCCACACTGAGAAACTCACCAACAAACCCCATAGTGTCAAACAAACTTGGTAGTACCACAAAAACCAGGTTGCCAGAGCTAATCAGTTCGCCAACTTCATTAAAAATCTGTACGCCATTCGCTTTTGCAACGAACATAGCGGGCATAATTAGAAGCCCAGCTGAGAACGCCACACCGGTATCAATAATCGCAACTTGTCCCGCGGTTTTAGGGATATTAACGTCTTTTTTCAAGTACGACCCATAAACCATCATGGCTCCCACACCTAAGGAAAGCGAGAAGAAAGCCTGCCCCATCGCGTTGACCACCAATCCAGCATTAACATGACTCCAATCTGGAATCAGGTACATTTTCAAACCGGCCATTGCACCATCTTGAGTCAAGATATAGATAATCAATAACAAAAACAGACCAAACAGCAGCGGCATTAAGCGCGACGACCATTTTTCAATACCATCGGCGACACCGCGTCGAACAACAAATACCGTCAGAGACATAAACAACACGGTCAAAAAGACGTTTCGCCCGGTACTAAACGTTACCAACCAATCAGCAAGGCTGTGGAGTCCTATCAACTGAAGGATCGGCTCTGCACCGAAACCAATTAGCCAGCCTGCCAAAATGGCATAAAAGCTTAGAATCATTGAGGCTGTGAGCATTGCTATGCTGCCAAATGCTACCGCTAAGAACTTATTTTTTGTCCATATTTTTCGCAGTGAAGCAATAGGGTTAGATTGCCCAAAACGGCCAATCGTTAATTCTGCAACCAGCATTGGGTAAGCTAACAGCGCCATCATTAACAGGTAAATTAAAAGGAAGGCGGCGCCGCCATTACTTGCCGTTTGGGTTGGAAACCCCCAAACGTTACCTAGACCGACAGCGGAGCCGGCTGCAGCCATAATAAAGCCGAAGCGGGAAGTAAATTGTCCTCGGGTGGAACTTGTCATTATTGGTACCAATTTTCGTCATAATTTGACGAAGTAGTTGGTTACTATCCTGAAGTGAATCACAACACGATCGTCTGCTTTCACGTAAAACAGACCTTTCCTTATGTTGCGGTGGGTATCGCCAGTAAGGTGTAAACAAATCAATACATCTAGAGAAGTTATTACCTGACCAAGGCATCTAGCAATTAAAACATCTAACCAATACAATTGAAAGCCCCGCCGCTATATTCATTTGTACATTGGTCATTTTAAGTATTATTTGCTTACTTATTGGCCATCAGCCAGCATATAACTATACCTATTATGAATATAAGCAGTGCTATCATTGGCAATGTAAGCATCCGGTGTAATCGTAGTTTCGCAAACCACTACTGAAAAGTACGGTAAATAGGCTCAGCAATCTCAGTAACTATTTGACAGCGACGCGACTATTCCAAATACTTGATTACACGATTATTCTCTAATTACCGTTCTTCTATCGAGGCGACATGGACAAGGTCTATCATTTTCTCACGCTTGCTGGCATTGGCCTTTACTGGGTACTGGTTGCCGGTGTCACATTGCGAGTCGTACTCAAACGTCGTGCTGTCAGTGTCTCATTGGCATGGCTCATGGTTATCTACATCATTCCAGTTGTTGGTGTCCTTTGTTACTTTATGTTTGGAGAGCTAAACCTCGGTCGCAAAAGAGCCGAACGAGCTCGCGTCATGTTTCAACCATTCGGCGATTGGTTTCATCAATTAAATGACTGCAAAGCGCACACTCAAGACGGACTTGGCACTCACATTTCCAAGATTGACAACCTTTGTAACAATAGAATGGGCATCCCTGCTCTTTGTGGCAACACGTTGCAATTGCATACTACCCCTGAGTCTAGCTTACGTTCCGTTATCAAAGACATTGAGCAAGCAAAACACAGTATTCGTATGGTGTTTTATATTTGGCACCCCGGTGGGTTGGCCGACTCAGTTGCAGCAGCGCTTATCCAAGCGGCAAAGCGAGGAGTTGAGGTAAAAGTATTATTAGATTCCGCTGGCAGCCCCACATTTTTCCGTAGCCATTGGGCCAAAATGATGCGTGGTGCCGGTATTGAGTTAGTGGAAGGGCTCGAGGTTTCTCCATGGCGTATCTTTTTAAGACGCCTCGATTTAAGACAGCATCGAAAAATCATCGCTATTGATGATGAAGTGGCCTATACAGGCTCAATGAACATGGTTGATCCCGCCTTTTTCAAGCAAAACTCTGGCGTCGGTCAATGGATTGACATCATGGTACGAATTGAAGGCCCAACCGTGAACGTACTATCGGCAATTCACTGTTGGGACTGGGAGGTAGAAACGGGGGATCGTACCCTTCCGGTACATCCTGACTGTCAAATTGATATTCCTCAAGACTCGAAACCAATCCAAGTTGTACCTTCAGGTCCAGGTATGCCAGATCAACTGATTGGGCAGGTTCTAACATTAGCCATGCATCAAGCAGAACGCTCTGTCACCATTACTACGCCCTACTTTGTTCCTAGTGCCGACTTGCTAGAAACATTAAAAACAACTGCGCAGCGTGGCGTCACTGTTGACCTAATTATTCCTAAGCACAATGACTCACTAATGGTGCAATGGGCATCACGCGCCTTCTATTCTGAGTTACTTAATGCGGGCGTAAAGATCCATGAGTTTGATGGTGGTCTGCTCCACACTAAATCCGTCGTTATTGATGAACTATTTTGCCTTGTGGGCACGGTCAACATGGATATGCGTAGTTTATGGCTCAATTTCGAAGTAACACTGGCGGTTGAAGACCCGATTTTTACCGAACAAATGAACCAGTTACAACACAGCTATATATTGCACTCAGAAATGATCGACGCTACCCAGTGGCAGCAGAGAAGCTTATACCATCGATTTTTCGAGCGTCTATTCTACTTATTTAACCCTCTGCTATAACAGCCAATTCTCCCAGAGCACATCTGCTCTGGGGCTCTCCCTTAAAGATTCAGTAAAACACGAGGCTAAGGACTTGAAACTCTTGAGCCTTCGTGTTTTATTGCTAGTTACACTTTTCTCCGTTCACATCGCTCATTACAACGCTAGAAATCCTTGATAACAAAGGTTTCGGTGAATTTAACATTAGCATCGTGACAAACTAGCCAATCAAACAGGGATTCTTGATGTCAGAAAGTAAAATAACTAAATTTGTTACCGCCGGTCGCGATAAAAAATGGACAAACGGAGTGGTAAATCCTCCGGTACAAAGAGCGTCTACCGTTGTATTTAACACGGTTGCAGAAAAAAACCACGCCACAATCAACCGAGCTAAGCAGACTCTATTCTATGGCCGTCGTGGTACGAATACCCACTTTGCATTCCAAGACGCAATGACGGAAATTGAAGGCGGCGCCGGGTGTGCACTTTACCCCTGTGGCACCGCTGCTATTTCTAATGCCATTCTGGCGTTTGTCGAAACGGGTGATCATATTTTAATGGTTGATACTTGCTATGAACCAACACGTGATTTCTGTGACACCATCATGAAAAAAATGGGAATTGAGACCACCTATTATGACCCAACGATCGGCGCCGGCATTCGTGATCTTATTCAACCAAATACCAAAATTTTATTTTTGGAATCACCAGGGTCCGTCACCATGGAAGTTCAAGATGTGCCTACCATGGCAGCCATTGCTAAAGAGCAAGATGTCATCGTCATGCTTGATAATACCTGGGGCGCAGGGGTGAACTTTTCACCGTTTGATTTTGGTGTCGATATCTCGATTCAGGCGGCAACGAAGTACATTGTTGGTCATTCTGATGTCATGCTTGGCACTGCTGTTGCCTCAGAAAAGTACTGGGATCAATTACGTGAACAGAGCTATCTGATGGGCCAATGCGTATCGCCAGACGATGCTTATCTTGGCTTACGCGGTATTCGTACACTCGATGTACGACTACGCCAACATGCTGAAAATAGTTTAGCGGTGGCAAATTGGCTCGCGGAGCGTCCTGAAGTCGATCATGTTCGACATCCTGCGTTAGAGACTTGTCCGGGAAGTGAATTTTATCATCGCGACTTTACTGGTGGTAATGGTCTGTTTTCTTTCGTCCTAAAAACATCTTATCCACGAGCTACCACAGCTTTCTTAGACGGAATGAGTCACTTTAGCATGGGCTATTCTTGGGGTGGATTTGAAAGTTTAGTGCTCGCAAATGAGCCAAAAAGCTTTAACTCGCTACGTACCGTCGCTCATCCAAACTTTACTGGTACACTCATTCGACTTCATATCGGCTTAGAAGATGTGAATGATCTTTTGGTTGATCTTGATGCTGCCTTTGCACGCTACAATGAGGTGATTCAAGACGCACCTACAAGCTAATTAAATTTGGCCATAATCAACGATAGCGGCTTGCATCTTTAATGGTGGGAAGCCCTATTAAGTTTCAATAGCGTTACGGTTTGCTGTCACTTACCGTATCGCTTTCTATTTGACTTCATAGGAATAACATTATGAGATTAAAAGCTGATGTCGCCATTTTTGACATTATCGGTCACCTAATATTGTGGCTCATTCTTTCCATTGTGACTTTTGGCATTGCACTGTTTTTTTTCCCCTATTCGTTTTCTAAATTCATTCTCAACCGCACTTATCTTATTGATGCAAACGGCGTAGAAAGGAAGATGAAATGCGATATTGATTTATTTAGTGATCTTGGGCACGTCCTGCTATGGTTCATTATTTCTATTCTAACGCTTGGTATTGGCTACATTTTTTACTTTTATCGCGTATGGAATTACGCCCTCAATAACACTCATATCGACTAACGTTCCACTCTTTAAGTAAAGGATTACTGGCTATGACCACTGCGACGCTCTATTACGTCTACGACCCAATGTGCTCTTGGTGCTGGGGATTCAAGCCAACATGGGGCATCATCCAGAATAGCCTTAAGCAGGAAATCACGATCCAGTATGTGCTAGGCGGTCTGGCACCAGACACCGACGTAGCAATGCCGGAGGCGATGCAACGACAAATCGCGTCCTATTGGCAGCGAATCGAACAGGAGCTTGGCGCTGAATTTAACTACGAGTTTTGGTCTAAAAACACCCCTCGTAGAGCGACTTACCCAGCATGTCGCGCGATCCTTGCCGCCAGAAAACAGAATGCAGAACAAGCGATGAATCAAGCCATTCAGCAAGGTTACTACCTGCAGGCAAAGAACCCGAGCGATAACAATGTACTTATCGCACTGGCGCAAGATATCGGCTTAGATATGGTGCAATTTGAAACGGATTTTTTAAGACAATCCACGCAGCAAGCCTTACTGGAAGAAATTCAATTTGCGCGTTCAATGGGGGGTAACAGTTTCCCATCACTGTTTGTCTCACAGCAAGGCAGAGTAACGGCGTTACCTATCGATTATATAAATCCGACAACGACCATCAAGCTAGTGAGACGCCTGATAGCAGAAACCCCTTAATGTTTGTTCGGTAGCTGCGCGGATTCGCTTTCATAGTTACCATCTAATCCATGATGTTTCGCAACAAGCTTTGCTGAAGCACATCTTGATGGAGTAATGGATGCGGAGCCGCCCCAACAGATAACACTATGTCAACCGAGGGCAACGCTGGCATAGTTTGTAAAATAGTCATGCCTTCCATCACACTCAGCTTACCCATTGCGCCAACAGCAAGTCCGGCATTAACCAAGGCATTTTGCGCCGAAGCAGAATTACAACATGCCAAAAGTTGAAACTCTCGTCCTTGTTTCGTTAAACCATCAATCGCTGCGGCATGGTATTTACAATCGGCTTGAAATAATACCAAAGGAAGCGGCTGATTGTCGTTTTCAACAAAAGATGGCGAGGCAATCCATACGCCTTGATCAGAGGTCAGCCAGTACCCTTCTTCACTATCAGGAGAGCGCGTGATAATGGCCGCATCAATTTTACCCTCATCCAACCAACGTCGCAGTGTGGTGCTTGGTTCATTAAAGATCTGAATCGAACACATCGGTGCTAAGCGTTGCAGCCGCTTGACCACTTTGGGTAATACCGAATGATTATAATCTTCAGGGCAACCTAGTTTTAGAGAACGTTTATTTTGATAACCTTGTAGTTGATTCACCGCACTATCGTGCAGCGAGATTAATTGTGTCGCATGAACACTGAGCTGCAGACCCGCTTCACTTAAACTTAAGTTCCGCCCCTCTTTTACAAACAGTGGTGCCCCAAGTTCAACTTCCAACTTTTTCATCTGGGCACTGAATGCCGATTGAGTTCGATTAATTTGCCGCGCCGCTCGAGTAAAGCTCCCCGTTTCAACGTAGGCTAAAAAACTTCGTAGTGCCTCTATATCCATAACGCTTTTCTTCCTTGAACACTCATCATCAGTGTGCGAACTATCTATTAATGCCGGTTTAGGTGTTACCCATCGTTTTTATTGATGGCTGACATCAAAACTATCCGTTAGTTATACGAAAAACAATCCTTTAAGGTTAATTGCAACCGAAAACAAGGAGGTTAACTATGCAGTTATATATCGGCAACCAAAACTACTCGAGCTGGTCATTAAGAGCATGGCTTATTTTTGCTCAACATGACCTCAACCCAGATATTATCAAACTATCGCTATTTACCGATTCGTTTTACCAAACTCTACAACCAGTGAGTCCGACGGCCAAAGTTCCCTTACTTATCGATGGGGATACCACGGTTTGGGATTCACTCGCTATCTTGGAATACGTTAACGAGGCATACTTAAACCATTGCTGCTGGCCCCAAGACCGACAGCAGCGAGCAACCGCTAGAGCTATCGCCAATGAAATGCATTCAGGCTTCATGGCTATTCGCACTGAAATGCCGATGAACTGCCGCGCGTCTCGTAAAGTGTCCCTATCCAGTGACGCCCGAAAAGACATCGCTCGTATTGAACAAATTTGGGCGCAGCAGATGAGCCAATACCCTAATCAATGGCTGTTTGGCGAATGGTCAATCGCCGACGCTATGTTTGCGCCGATTGCGCTGCGATTTGCTACCTATCAAATTCCATTGTCAGAGCAAGCAACGCAATATCAACAAACCGTTCTAAACAGCCCTGCGATAAAACAATGGTTAATACAAGCGCTAGAAGAAACTGAGATCGTCGAGGAGGATGAGGCTGGAGAGCCCGTCAATATCGATTAATGACGCGGCCCTGAGCCTAGATACTCCTATTCACGATTAGTAGCTGCGATATTCTCGCAGCTACTAAATTAGACAGGCTTCTTTCTTCATCCTTTTACATGGCACCCCGTCTTTGTATCTATTGCCCTACATAAAATGAGACGCATAGCATATATTTGAAATCTATCATTCTTTGAAAGGCGGCAATTACGCGCAAATATCACCGACCTCACAACATTGCTACGCCACATCGCCTAAGATAACTTTCATATTATTATATACTTAGGTGAATAAATGCGAGTGGTCCCAGAGCTGTACTGTTTTGATATTCAGCGTAGCATCGACTTTTACGTGGATGTGCTTGGTTTTCGGGTGAAATATCAACGCCCGAGTGAAGCGTTTGTCTTCCTAACTCGCCACGGTATCGATCTCATGTTAGAAGGCTTAAACGGTGATGGGCGACGCTGGATTACCGGTGCACTTGAGTATCCGCTAGGGCGAGGCGTTAATTTGCAATGGGACACCTATCACATCGACGCCTTTTACGCCCATATCAAACAACACTCTCCAGATAGTATTTACCTTCCTATCGAAAATACCGACTATCTCTGTGGTGATGATACCGTGGTACAAAAACAATTCGTAGTACAAGACCCAAACGGCTATCTCATTCGATTTTGCGAGAGTAACACCGAGCTAGTCAAAGAAACCTAAAAGAGACACTTTGCTTGCCAAATCTAGAGCGTTTGAATTCTACTGTGTCTGGTTGTTTTACCGTAAAAAGCATATACCAAGTGACAACTCTATTTATATGCACTTAGTTACATTGCATAACACTATTATCTTCACATAAATCCTACCAAAGAAAGGTAGATAATTTCCGGTCGCTGTCCTAGCATTGAATTACACGTAGACAACTTGGTTCATAACGCGTGATATGCGTAAATTAACAATAGAAACCTACAATATTGATAATAAAATTGTTGATAGAAGTACTGTTGTCGAATCCGTCAGCTTTCCTCTTTGCATTTCTCGCTCGCTCATATCGTTGCTCCCAAATGACCTCATCATTCGCTTTAGTGAAAATAGCGAGCAGTTGGAAGCACTCCTAAGCGCTGCTTTAGACCCTGATGCACATGGCGTCATTATGGAAGTGATCGACCAAGAAGAAAGAGTCGTAATATCAGTTATTTAGTCTTAGCGGGAAAGCACACTAAAGTGTACATCGCCGTTATCATGGTTTTCCAACAACTCATCACAAAAATCTATCATTGGATACCTTTTGATTCATATCGCTCGCTTCTCGTGGCACTTTCCTCTATTGTGCCCCACTTACGACAATTAACAATAATATCATTAACATAATAAAACACTAACTAACAAGGAGATACCATGACGAACCGAGTATATGTATTGGCACAATTTAAGCCTAAATCGGGTAAGGAAGCTGAATTGTTTGAGGTACTAAAAGCCTTAGAACCTGATTCATATCGTGAAGAGGGCTGTATTCAATACATGCTAACACGTCAGATCGATCACCCGAGTGCTACGCGAAATGACTACCCAATCGTCTTTAATGAAATATGGGAAGATGCGGATTCATGGGCAGCTCACGGAAGAAGAAAACAGATTCAGCACTTCTTCAAAACTCAAGTTCAAGCCGAGACTGGACTTGTTGAAGATGCGATTGTTACCGCTTATAGCGATGAGGGCTATGACTTCGACGCGCCAATTTACGAGTAACCTTGATTAATATGACGACAATATCGAGACGAAAAGACGTCTCGTTCTAAAATCCACCCGCCCACGCATCAAAACTGTCGATATTATCAAGTTCAGTTTGGGTTCGTGGTGCAGGGTAATAAGGTAGCGCAAGTAACTTGTCTGAAGGGAGTAACTGCCATGATGCTTCCATTTTTAAGCGTTTAAGTACACCGTTAGCACGTACATACATGTAGTAACCACCTTGGTGAGTATTCGCATAACTTGCAATTGTCACTACCTCGTTACTTGGTAGTCTAACTTTACGACCTAATGGAAACAGCTGATGAAGTGAAAAGCTCACCTTTTCATCTTCAAGCGCACCTTGATGGAAGCGCTCAAGTCCAATCGCCGTTGATGTCTGCCTTTCACTCCAACCCGCGAGTAATAACCCGGACAAGCGATCAGAAAAAGGTTTACCTTTTGTGATGCCTTCATTGGAAATAAACTGCACTCGAACTCGATCACCGGTCTTTTCTATAATCTGGAGAAACTGCTCTCCTGTCTTATCGGCTAATAGCTGCATGATTCTCACATGACGAAAATTATAATCAATGAGCATTACATTAAACTAGACAGCTCTTCGCCGCAAGGCAGCTACAAAGCCGCATTCCATATACTGTAACCTTTTCCTTGCGTCCCAATACGGGGTACCAAAGGTTTAGTCATACTCTGTCACCAGCCAAAAACCCCGGCTACTCATCCAGTCCAATTTGAATTCCACTATGCAAAAGAGTCCGACTTTTACTACTCTTCCATCAATTGCTAACAAACGTAATCATGGGGTTATTACGATGCCGTCTTGTTCTCACTATGATCAATTAGAGCTACTATGCCTCTATCGCTATCCCATTCGCATTGCGTATAAAATACAGTCGCAAAGTGGTCACCATGATGAAGTTATGGAAGTAGCACAGGACATTGAAGGTATTGCGATAGATATACTGAGAAATGAACATAAAGAAGAGTGCGTAAAAATACACTGCAAAGGTGCGGACTCGCTCATCGTTCTTTCTAGAATAAGTCGAATTGATGTGCTGAACGACAACCCACACATCACATCGATCGTGATGACAGAGTTAAAGTGACAGGACATAGCTAAAGCGACATGACATAGTGGAAGCGACAGGACATTGAGGCTATGCAACTAATAAAGACCGTGCGACTATTTGAAGACAGCCTAGACTCAGCTTTAACCTCTTTTACCCCACCAGCCCCTATTTAACGAGAAGTTAAATAGGGACAAAGCACTTAAAGCCGTCCTAATTACTGAACCGTGACTCGTTGGATGATAATCACATCGTTAGGCACATCATCATGTCCTAACCTTGAAGTTGTCTTCACTTTAGCAATGGCATTCACCACTTCCATGCCGGCGGTAACTTGACCAAACACGGCATACCCCCAACCATTATTCGTCGTTGCGGTATGATCTAAAAAGTCATTGTTATCCAGGTTAATAAAGAACTGAGCCGTTGCTGAATGAGGCGCATCCGTTCTGGCCATCGCAATGGTACCGAGAGTATTTTTCAAACCACGATTCGCTTCATTGACGATAGGTGCGTGAGTCTGTTTTTCCGTCATTGTCTCATCCAACCCACCTCCTTGAATCATAAAGCCATCGATGACGCGATGAAAGATCGTGCCTTCATAAAAGCCTTCCTGACAGTATTTAACAAAGTTCTTAGCACTCACAGGAGCTTTTTCAAGATTCACTTCAATTTCAATATCGCCAAAATTGGTTGAGATAATTACCATAGTCATCACTTAAGTTATGTTTCAGTCGCTACGCGATTCTCCCACCGTTGTGAATGTGAATCGCGTCTCATTTTCGGCTCGCAGTTTGATGGGTCGCCTCTCATTCGTCAAGGCAGATTATCACGGCTAATCAATCGGCCACTGAGACAGTGAGCGCTTAAAGTCGTCGTAACCAAATTCATTAAGCTTTTGAATTCGCCCATCCACTCGCTGACAAAATATCGCCGGCATTTTTAAACCATTAAACCAGTTTAATTTCACCATGGTATAGCCCGCGCTGTCTTCAATATGCAATTGCTGACCAATCGCTAACGGATGCTCGAACTGAGTGACACAAAACTGGTCTCCAGCCAAACAAGAGCATGAGCCGATAACATATTCATGTGAGCCGTTATCGCTCGCTTCGCGAATTGAAGCCGGTTCATTGTAAATCAAGGTATCCAATCGATGTGCTTCTGTCGCAGAATTCACAATGGCCGTTTTCATACCGTTCTCAACAATATCGACCACTGTAACAACCAAATCTGTCGTCTTGGTAATGATCGCTTCGCCCGGCTCTAGGTAAAGTTGAACCCCATGCTTTTCGGCAAAATGTTTTAGCGCTTGTCCCAACTTCTCAATATCATAATCAGGCCAAGTGAAAAAGACGCCCCCGCCTAGACTCACCCAGTCTAGCTTATTTAATTGATCACCAAACTGCATTGAAATCGCATCTAACAGCGCCGTAAATGCATCCACATCTTTATTTTCACAATTCATGTGAAACATCACGCCATCAATCGAATCAAAAACGGTCGGGTCAAGATGATCCGCTTGTACGCCTAAGCGAGAGAATTCCCTTGCTGGATTCGCTAAGTCTTGTCCGGCATAGCTCACACCTGGGTTTAGTCGCAAGCCAATGGAAGCTTTTCCTTCCACTAAATGACGATGCGCTGATAACTGAGACTGTGAGTTAAAAATCAGTTTGTCGCAAAGCCCCGCCACTTCTTTCACATCATCTTCGGTGTAGCCGACGCTGTAGGCATGCGTCTCCCCACCAAATGTTTCGTGACCAAGTCTAACCTCATACGGTCCACTGCTTGTTGTGCCGTCAAGATAAGGCTTGATGACATCAAAAACACCCCAAGTAGAAAAACACTTTAGTGCCAGTACTAACTTAACGCCAGAGCACTCTTTAAGTTGCTTTGCCTTGTCTAAATTAGCGATCAATTTTTCTTCATTGATCATAAAATAAGGCGTTTTTAATTCGCTGTTTTGCATGATTTAATCACTCATAAAGATCCAACAAAGCCGATGTTCAATACATCGGCTTGGATTGATTTGCCTTGCTACTGTCTACTACTTCAAAATTTGAATATCAGGCTGACCCACTTCAAGTTCTTGAACATGCCAGTCTAAACCAATCTCTGGCATCGTCGCGAGGAATGGATCAGGGTTAAGCTGTTCCATGTTGAACACGCCGGCTTCAGCCCATTCACCTCGGAAATATTGAAGTGCAGCGGTGATAGCAGGAACGCCGGTCGTGTAAGAAATAGCTTGATGTTCTACATCTTCATACGCCACTTCATGATCGGCATTGTTATAGATAAACACGCTACGAGGCTGACGATCTTTCGTCCCCTGAACCCAAGTACCAATACAGGTTTTACCCGTATACCCCGGAGCAAGCGATGTTGGGTCTGGCAGCAGCGCTTTAAGAACGTGCAACGGATGTACTTCCGTACCATCGTGCAATGTTACTGGGTCTGGACTCAGTAAACCAATGTCACGCATGCAATTGAAATAGTTTAAGTAACTATCACCAAAGCCCATCCAAAACTCTATACGCTTAGCTGGGATAAACTCTTGCATAGAACGCACTTCATCGTGCGCCATTGAGTACACTTTATGCTTACCAACAAGCGGGAAATCAAACTCAAGCATACGAGAGTGGCAGCCCACTTGCTTCCATTCACCGTTCTCCCAATAGAAGGAGTCACCTTGAATCTCTAACATATTGGTTTCTGGATCAAAGTTAGTCGCAAATTTCTTACCGTGATCACCAGCATTCACATCCATGACATCAATCGTGTCGATTTCATCAAATAAATGTTTAACCGCGTACGCAGCAAAAACACTCACCACGCCAGGATCGAATCCAGCGCCCAAGATGCCCGTAATGCCCGCTTCCTTGAATTTGTCGCGAAAGCCCCATTGCCAATCATAAGCTTGTGGCACTTGCTGCCCTTCTGAACAAAGATCAACGGCAACTGAGGTATCAAGATAAGACACTTTAGCTTGTAGGCACGCTTCCATGATTGCAATGTTTACCCATGGAGGGCCAGCGTTGATGACAAGATCTGGTTGAACTTCTTTGATAAGCGCAACCAAAGCATCCACATCATCCGCATTGACCGAGCGAGCTTGCAACGCCTTAGTCGGATCTTGGAGGTTATTTTTACCCTTGATGGATTCGATAATTTTTTCGCATTTAGCGACGGTGCGTGATGCAATAGTAATATCGCCCAATACTTGGTTATTTTGCGCCGCTTTATGTGCGATAACCCAACCAACGCCACCTGCACCGATTTGTAAAACTGCCATTATTTGGTTTCCTTTGCTACTAGCTCTAGGGCTAATTGATGAATATTGTTCAGTAACGCTTCAAAATGCGAAAGCGTTAAACAAGGATTAAGAATTGTGAATTTTAAGGCAGAGTGCCCGTTCACGACCGTCTCGCCTAGAACCGCAACGCCTTGAGTCAGCGCTTCTAGTCTAATTTTTTGATTGAGCGAATCTAACTCTTCCGCTTGAAGATGAGTCGCTCTGAACAGCACCGTTGAAAGTGATGGGGTTGCAAGCAACTCAAAGTGGCTATGTTGGCTAACAAGCTCGGCGACATCCTGAGTTTGATCAATAAGATGATCAACCATGCTACCTAGCGCATCTGGTCCAACACTTTGCATCGTCATAAAGACCTTTAGCGCATCAAAGCGTTTAGTAGTCGCAATCGACTTATCGACTAAGTTCGGCAGTTCATCGTGCTCTCGATTAAGATAATCAGCGTGATGCAACAGATACTTGAAATTGCTTCTGTCTTTTATCAGCAGCGAGCCGCAGCTAATGGTTTGATAAAACAACTTATGAAAATCGACGCTCACAGAATCCGCTTTTTCAATGCCCTGCAATTTGGTTTTATGACGGCCAAGAATCAATGCCCCACCGTACGCACTGTCGACGTGAAACCACATATTATGAACGTTGGCGACAGCAGCTAATTCATTGAGGTCATCGATAGCGCCATGGTCTGTCGTGCCAGCGGTACCCACTAAAGCAAATGGTATTAGCCCCTGCTGTTGCAAGGACAAAATATCTGCCTGCAATGCCTCAAGCTGAATGGTGCCGTCATCATTAGTTGCAACACAATGTACAGCGCTTTCACCGAGCCCTAGCAGTGATGCAGACTTTTGCACAGTAAAATGGGATTTATCGGAGCAGACAATACGCAATTTATCGGCGTAACTTGGCATTCCATGCTTTTGAATAGAGTGCCCAGTGGTAATGTCAGCAATGCGATCTCGCGCTAACAGCAAGCCCATTAAATTACTTTGTGTACCGCCGCTTGTGAAAACACCATCCGCCAGTTCCCCTAACTCATAGCGTTCACACAGCCAATTCAGTACTTTCTGCTCAACATACGTCGCTGAAGAAGCTTGGTCCCAAGAATCCATAGATTGATTCAAGACGGCAATAATGGCTTCTGCTGCAATCGCCGGCATGAGTGGTGGAGTGTGAAGGTGAGCGATACAATGAGGGTGTTGGGTGAAAATGGCGTTTCTGGCAACGAGATCAGCCGTATTGTCCACGACGGTCTGCAAGCTGTGGTGATTCCTGTCCAAGTTCACGGCATTAATTGCTGCTTCAAGTTGCTTTGGATCAAGCGCGGAATATGGCGCTTCAGTTTGTTCAAGCACTTCTTTCATTGCTTGAGTGGTGTGATTCATGACCTGAGCAAACTCATTGCTACCGTTTGCGCCTGTATGGACAAAGTGTTTTTCCCAATCCAAGCGTTTGGCATCTTGTGGTGTTTTTTCTCCGCCACCCGCCACAATGATCGCTTCTTCAAGCACACGTAAGGCAAAGTCAATCTGTTCATAGGAAATAATCAGTGGTGGCAACAAACGAATGACTGAACCATCACGTCCGCCTTTCTCTACCATTAATCCACGTTCCAACGCCGCTCGTTGAATGGCTAGCGTCAGTTCACCATCAGCAAGAGGTTCACCAAATTTGTTTTTCTCTCCTGTCGGCTTCATCACTTCAAAACCAAGCATAAGCCCCATTCCACGCACTTGGGCAATGCAATTTACACGGCTCTGAATTCGCTCTAACCCTAAACGCAAATAGGCACCAGCCACGTTGGCATGTTCAACAAGATTGTCACGCTCTATAATTTCTAGCGCTTTAGCGCCAGAAACCATGGCTAATTGGTTACCACGAAATGTGCCGGTATGTTCTCCGGCTTGCCAAGTATCAATGGCCTTGTCAAAGACCAACAGGGACATGGGTAACCCGCCACCTATTGCCTTAGATAAACATAAAATATCTGGTGAAACCCCAGACTCTTCAAACGCAAATCGGTAGCCTGATTTACCGACACCACACTGAATTTCATCTAAAATCAACAAAATACCGTGTTCATCACAAAGGCGTCTGAGTTCTTTAAGCCAAAAAGCCGGAGCCGGAATAACCCCACCTTCACCTTGGACTGGCTCAACAATCATGGCCGCGGGTTTCATGATGCCAGCCTCGTCATCATTAAGCAGACGCTCAATATAACGAATACTCTGTTTAGCGCCCGCATCGCCACCAAGACCAAATGGACACCTTAAATCATAGGGAAATGGCATGAAATGCACGTCAGACATCAGCCCTGTACGACGAGCTTTCGTGCCCAAGTTGCCCATCATTCCCATGGTGCCATTGGTCATGCCATGATAAGCCCCTCTGAAGGCAAACATGGTATTTCGACCCGTTGTTTGTTTAGCAAGTTTGATGGCGGCTTCGACGGCGTCTGCGCCTGACGGCCCACAAAACTGAATCACGGATTTTTTGGAAAATTCACTTGGTAGGAAGGCTTTAACACGCTGAATAAACAACTCTTTCGCAGATGTTGTAATATCCAGCGTTTGATAAGGCAAACCCGAATCAAGTTGAGCCTTTAACGCTTGATTGATTTCAGGGTGGTTATACCCCATAGCCAGAGTGCCTGCCCCCGCTAAACAATCAAGAAAGACCTGCCCTCGAGTATCTTCAACCAATGCACCATAGGCGTGTTTAATCGCTATGGGAAGACGCCTTGGGTATGAGCGAACGTTAGATTCATGCTCAGCTTGGTCCAACAACAGTTGGTCAGGCGTAAGATCATAGACCCCATTAACCTGTGGAATAGTCGCCGATATTGACGCGACAAAAGGTGTAGATTCGATATCGAATGCTGTACTCATTTCTGTAACCTAGAGTTTATGCTGAGTAAGTTCCCAACAAAATAGATAGCAAAATACGCCCCATCTGAAACGACAGATGTGACAAAGCGCTAAACGGAATATTCGGTTTAGACGGGTATTAGCTAATTAGGATCAAGGCTCTGTAATGTGGCTTTTTGCGCGCACAATACAGTTAGGAAATATACAGTTAGGAAATAGGCAACGTAGAGATACGATGCTAGTAAGAACGTGTGAGTTAATAAGTTTCAATGTTGGGTTTCCCTTAAACATGCCGCTTTGCGACAACAGTATCCCGTCTACTGATTATTCGAATAATCAGTACCTACCCTACGTTACATCACTGTATAAGCGATGGTAACGCGTATCCCCCAGAATCACTCCGAGATTGCGCGGAAAAATAACATAAAACTCATTAGCATCGCAATGTTTTTTGCCACAGAAGCATTCGATATTATGGTGAAATGAAACCTGTGGAATAAGCGCCGCAACCATGGTTCACGGCGCCATTATCTAACGACAACCAATCGTTTACTTCTTGTCAGAAAGATGACGAGTCGTTTCCTGACCAATCACATCAATATTCGCCCCCTGCTGCTCCAGAAACTTTTCAAACATCGGTAACAGAGGGCCCAGTGTTTCTTTAATGGTATCTCGCACTGTATCTACAACGACTTGCGTGCCTCGCTCAATTTCGATGTTTACATAGTCATCGGCGCCTTTATGTCCAAACGTCGTCATCCGCAGCGTTTCAGGAATCAACCAGACATCAAACCAGTTTTGCTCCTTATCGACTTCCGATACGGTTAAGCTCGCCCCATTTATCGCGATATAACCTTTAGGGAACACATAAGGTTTCCACTCTTTAGGCAAAGAGAAGCGAATTCGATAATTGTCTTCTTGCTGAAGGATATCCACCAGTGTTGTCTTAAAGTCAACATGTCCAGACAATGGGTGCCCACCAATTTCTGCACCATCCTTAGCCGCTCGTTCCACGTTAATACGCTGACCTTGCTTAAATTCACTCAGAGTCGTAATCAATAAGCTTTGCAACATGACGTCAAATAAAGCACGATTATCATCAATGAGCTCTGTCACGGTTAAGCAAACGCCATCTACCGCGACACTAGCACCAATCTCAAGATCCACACAAAAGCCCGCAGGGAAGTTAATCTCGAACGTACGAATGCCATTTAAGTCCGTGATTTTGTCGATGGTGGCAACAGATTGGATAATTCCTGTAAACATGCTTACTCCAGAGTCATTTGTTTTTGCAATGAGTCACACATCATGGCAAAAACCACCACTAATATAAAGCCTGAATTGGCACTCTGCGCAGCGGTAACATTGGCGATGGAAGGTTATAGAAAACAGAATGAAAGGTTATAAACGATAGAAACCAAAAAGCCCTAGCATTTCTGCTAGGGCTTTGAATTGGAGCGATACATCGGGTTCGAACCGATGACCTCAACCTTGGCAAGGTTGCGCTCTACCAACTGAGCTAGTATCGCATTGCTGTAATGACTATAAAGCTATACAGACTTTAATAGATGGTGCCCCGGGCCGGACTTGAACCGGCACAGCGCGAACGCCGAGGGATTTTAAATCCCTTGTGTCTACCAATTCCACCACCAGGGCACGCAATTCTTTATTGCGATGCCGATTACTGAAAAGTAAAACACCATCTTATGCATCGTTATTACGCTGCATTCAAAATTTGGAGCGATACATCGGGTTCGAACCGATGACCTCAACCTTGGCAAGGTTGCGCTCTACCAACTGAGCTAGTATCGCAAATTTTTCTTACATAACCATTTCTCGTTAAGAGAATGGAGGCGCCTCCCGGAGTCGAACCGAGGTCCACGGATTTGCAATCCGCTGCATAGCCACTCTGCCAAGGCGCCTTTTTCATTGCTACTCTCAAGGTCGCTTTAAGCAGTTCCTCTTGAGTACGGGATGCATTTTACGTAATCATCCAAATGAGTCAATAGTATTTTTTTATATTTTGAATCGTTTGCCTAATAAACATTCAAAAACAGGCAATTTGCTCAATTTAGTAGCATAAACATGCAGGTTATTTGCAATCTAACTGCTTATTTTCTCTAAGTTGAAGGTTGGTCGGTAGTAGGCTGCGCCAAAATAAACGAATCTATCTTAGCAAATGGACGTCAACTAACTTACAAGTATGAAAAAGGCGAGCTAATCGCTCGCCTTTTTCATCTTAAATTCTATTCGTCTTCTGAATTCAATAAATCGTCTTTCGCTGCCGCCAAATACTGCATCATTGACCAGTAAGTAAGAATCGTTGCAATGTACAAAGCAACATAACCTACCCAAATCATCCAGTCATCATAGCGCCATACCAAAACCCACAAAGCGAACATTTGTGTGACCGTTTTGACTTTACCGACCCAAGAAACCGCCACACTCGCTCGTTTGCCGATCTCTGCCATCCACTCTCTCAAGGCTGAAATAATGATTTCACGCCCAATCATGGTAACCGCAGGAATAGTGATCCAAATACTATGATAGTGCTCGGTAATAAGAATCAATGCTGTGGCAACTAGTACTTTATCCGCAACAGGGTCAATAAAGGCTCCGAAACGAGAGGTTTGGTTCAGCTTTCTTGCTAGCATTCCATCCAGCCAATCGGTGAAGCCTGCTACCCAAAAGATCATTGCTGCGGCAAAGGGCGCCCAGCTGTAGGGTAGATAAAACGCTACGACGAAAACGGGGATGAGAAATAATCTCAACAAAGACAAAATGTTAGGTATATTTAAACGCATATAATTATCAGCTCTATTCTACTGCGTCTTTATGTTGCGGGATTTTTACTAGTGTTTCAATGCTTGATAGATGTTTTCTGCCAAAGAAATACTAATTCCGGGTACTTTGGCGATTTCTTCAACAGTTGCGCGCTTCAATTCTTGTAAGCCCCCCATGTACTTAAGCAGTGCCTGACGGCGTTTTGGTCCAACACCTTCAATCCCTTCTAGTGGACTGGTTCTTCTTGCCTTGGCGCGCTTAGCTCTATGTCCTGCAATCGCATGGTTGTGACTTTCATCACGAATATGCTGTATGAGGTGAAGTGCTGGTGCATCACTTGGCAAATTAAACTCATCTCCCTGTGGCGTAATCAGCGTTTCTAAACCGGGCTTGCGAGTCACGCCTTTCGCGATACCTATCAGTAACGGTAATTTGGGCCACTCGCCCCAGTATTTAGAAACAATCTCAACAGCACGATTTAGCTGACCTTTACCGCCATCGATAAAAATAATGTCGGGAATTTTATCTACATCCACTTTTGAGTAGCGGCGCTCAAGCACTTGCCCCATGGCTGCATAATCATCGCCACCAGTAATACCAGTGATATTATAGCGACGGTACTCTTGTTTCACCGGTCCTTCTTGATTGAACACGACACAGGATGCAATGGTGTTCTCGCCCATGGTATGGCTAATATCAAAACATTCCATACGCGTGATGCTGTCGAGCTTAAAGACTTTCTGCAACGCCTTAAAACGTTGATTAACTGTCATCTTGTGATTGATTTTACTGGTGATAGCCGTCAATGCATTGGTGTTAGAAAGCTTCAAGTATTGACCACGAGACCCTGATGGATCTGTATTGAAGGTCACCTTTCGACCCGCGATGTCTGACAACCCAGTTTGTAAAACCGCCATGTCGTCAATAAGGCCACTATTAAGAATAATGCGGCTTGGAATCGTGCGTGACTCGCTATGATTTAAATAGTACTGGCTTAAAAAGCTATAAAAGACTTCATGTTGCTCCGTGTCGACCGGAATTTTAGGGAAATGACTGCGGCTACCGAGTATCTTTCCTTGGCGAATCATTAAAATATGAATGCAAGCAACGCCATTTTCTTGCGCATAACCCAATACATCCATGTCATCATCGCTATCTTCTGATACAAATTGCTGCTCTTGAACACGACGAATAGCTTGGATTTGATCACGAAATTTTGCCGCATCTTCAAACTTAAGCGTCCGACTGGCTTCATCCATTTTGTCTACAAGAAGTTGTAGGACATGCTTATCTTTTCCTTGTAAGAAAAGACGAACATACCCAACCAGTTCTTGATAGTCGTCATCCGAGATAATGCTACTCACACACGGTCCTGCACATCGTCCAATTTGATACATCAAACAAGGTCGACTTCGGTTGCCATAGACGGAATCTTCGCACTGACGCACAGGAAATATCTTTTGGATAAGGTGTAATGCTTGACGCACCGCCCCCGAATCGGGATAAGGACCAAAATATTCACCTTTGCGTCGACGAGCCCCTCTGTGCAACGACAATCTAGGATGCTTATGATTAGAAATAAAAATGTACGGATAAGACTTGTCGTCTCTTAATAAGACGTTGTATTTCGGGAGGTATTGCTTGATGTAATTATGTTCTAAGATCAGCGCTTCGGTTTCGGTGTGGGTCACTGTCACATCAATTTTATCGATATGACTAACCAAAGCACGAGTCTTTTCACGGTCTACCTTCTTACGAAAATAACTCGCCAACCGTTTTTTTAGATCTTTTGCTTTGCCAACATATATCACCACCGACTCGGCGTCGTACATTCGGTAGACGCCGGGTTGGTTGGTCACTGTTTTTAAAAAAGAGGTTGAATCAAAAGTTGGTTCTGACACTACAATGTCTCAGTATCTAACATTCCGTGTCTAATCGCTAAGTGAGTCAGTTCAACATCGCCATTAATATCTAACTTACTAAATAAGCGATATCGATAGCTGTTCACCGTCTTTGGGCTAAGACTAAGCTGTTCAGAAATATCCGTTACTTTTTGCCCTTTCGTAATCATCATCATGATCTGAAGTTCACGTTCGGATAAATCTTTAAATGGATTCTCTGAAGCCGAAGAAAATTGGCTTAGGGCCATTTGCTGGGCAATTTCAGGTGATATGTAGCGCTGTCCACTATGAACTAAGCGAATTGCGTTGACCATTTCATCAGGCGCTGCACCTTTGGTCAAATAACCTGCTGCCCCCGCTTGCATCACTTTGGTTGGAAACGGATTTTCGGTATGTACTGTTAATACGATGATCTTAACGTCTGGATTATGGCGAAGAATTTTTTTCGTTGCTTCTAAACCACCAATTCCAGGCATATTCATGTCCATTAAAATAACGTCTACATGATTGTTACGACACCATTTTACAGACTCTTCACCACTGTCAGCTTCCCCTGCTACGTTCATTCCACGGACGTCTTCAATAATACGTCGGATCCCTGTGCGAACCAGTTCGTGATCATCTACAAGGAAAACATTAATCAAACTTGTATCTCCACACTTATTTATTGGCTCTGCGACCACTCAAGGTTAGTGGATAGCAGCTTAGCTGCGTATCATATCGCAAATTATACAAAAAAGCTTTCGCGCAAATCGTGCACGACTGCAAACTTTGATAAACACATTACGATGAAGTGGTAACACCGTCAATCATAAAAACTTAAAAATCATTAGGTTACAAAATATACAAACGAACGCTTTGTCTCCGTAAGCCTCCGTTTTATCACAATAATTTGCTCTTTAGACCTATGAAACTAACTCCACATGATTGTCTGGTTAATCGTCAAAGTACGATACAAATCACTATTATAGAACAGCGGTTCACAACAAAAATGGGAACTGACCATTAAGTTTAGCGTATCTCGGTAAATTTTCTCTCTTTACTGAGCTTTGATACACTAAAACAAATTCGCTTTTATCAGTCACTGAGTATTGCGTAAAAATTCATCTAATTCGTGACTGTATGGGACCCCAATTGGATATAAATACTGGCTTTCTTCTTACCCGCCAAGCGCGCGATACACATAAAGGACCCGTCATTGAATTATGGCTGACGACAAAAGAAGGGCCAGCGCAACTTCTGATTGATGATCAACAACCTGTTTTTTTCGTCCCACAGACTCGCCTACGCACAGTTATCGCTCAGGCGGAAGCTCTTAATGTGACTATCGCCTCTAAAGATATCGCACTCAAAAGTTTTGAAGGCGAAGCGCTCAACGCTGTCTATTGTCGGAGTATTAGTGACTCTCGTAAACTTGCAGAGGCATTGAAAAACAACGATGTGTTGGTGCTCGAAAGCGATATTAAATTAGCCGATCGTTTTTTGATGGAGCGCTTCATTCAAGGTAGCTTAACATTTACCGGGCAACGACGAATCATCAACCCAGGTCAACCCAATCAATTTATCCAAGTCTCAAACGCCAAATGTAAAGCAGGTAAACACACCCCTAAGCTTAATGTGCTATCTATCGACATAGAGTGCTCGGAAAAAGGTCAGCTCTATTCCATCGGCTTCGACGCCGCTAATGACAGCCGAGTAATTATGGTTGGTCAACCTCAAGAGGCCGAAACCGCCATCCAATGGGTAGATGACGAAAAGTCACTACTTATCGCATTAATTCAATGGTTTAAGGATTTCAACCCGGATGTCATCATCGGCTGGAGTGTTGTGGATTTTGATTTTAAATTACTACAAAAGCGAGCGGAGCATCATCGAGTAGATCTCAACCTTGGACGTAATGAACAACGGGTATATTTCCGAACGTTGCAATCTAGTGGCCAAAGCTTCATCAACATACCTGGTCGAGTGGTGCTCGATGGGATAGATACGTTAAAAACCGCGACCTACCACTTTCGCTCTTGGTCTCTAGAGGCCGTGTCTCAGGAACTACTTGGTGAAGGCAAAGCAATACATAACGTTCATGACCGCATGGACGAAATAAACACAATGTTTTCTGAAGACAAACCTGCCCTGGCAAAATACAACCTGCAAGACTGTGTATTGGTAAATCGTATCTTTCAAACCACACATTTGCTCGATTTCGCAATCGAACGTACACGCCTGACCGGTGTGGAGTTGGACCGAGTGGGCGGCTCTGTTGCAGCATTCACCAATCTATACCTCCCTCGCCTGCATCGCGCCCAATACGCAGCACCAAACCTTCACCCTGAAAACTGGATCGCTAGCCCGGGCGGCTATGTAATGGACTCCATTCCGGGGCTCTACGACTCAGTATTAGTACTAGACTTTAAAAGTCTTTACCCTTCGATTATCCGCTCATTCTTAATAGACCCGATGGGGCTTATTGAAGGACTAAAGCTAGAAGTAGGCAAAGACAAACAACAAGCGGTGGCAGGATTTCGCGGTGGTCAATTCCACAGAACTCAGCATTTTCTTCCAAATTTAATTGAAGACCTTTGGAAGGCTCGTGATATCGCAAAAGCCAATAAAGAGAAGGCCTTTTCTCAAGCAATTAAAATCATCATGAATTCGTTTTATGGGGTACTAGGCTCATCCGGCTGTCGCTTCTTCGATACTCGACTTGCATCATCCATCACGATGCGCGGGCATGAAATCATGAAAACAACAAAAGTTCTCATCGAACAGCAAGGCTATCAGGTGATTTATGGTGACACGGATTCTATCTTTGTCTCACTTAACGGCAGCTTTATCAACGACGAAGCCAATGACATTGGTAACAGCCTAGTGAATTACATTAATGAGTGGTGGACTCAGCACTTACTTGATGAATATCAACTCACCTCGATTCTTGAGTTGGAATATGAAACCCATTATGGCAAATTTTTGATGCCAACCATACGCGGTTCAGAAACTGGCTCTAAGAAACGTTATGCAGGCCTTCAACGCACCTCTGAAGGTGAAACGCTGATATTCAAAGGGTTAGAAAGCGCACGTACCGATTGGACTCCGCTGGCGCAAGAATTTCAACAAACGCTTTATCAAATGATCTTTACCGGGCAAGATCCTGACGACTATATCCGCGCTATCGTAGAATCAACGGCTAATGGAGAACATGACCATAAACTGGTTTATCAAAAACGTCTAAGGCGAAAGCTGCATGAATACGTAAAGAACATTCCTCCACAGGTACGAGCGGCTCGAATGGCCGACCAAATTAACCAACAACTAGGTCGTCCGCTGCAATACCAAAATAAAGGACGCATTGAGTATCTCATTACCGTCAATGGACCAGAGCCAAAGGACTATCGCTCTTCTGCTATTGATTACCAACATTATATCGACAAGCAGTTGAGGCCTGTTGCTGAAGCGATTTTGCCCTTTATCGGCAAGAATTTTGATGATCTTAGTGCACCACAAATGGGGTTATTTTAGCGCTTTGAGGTTTCGAACTATAGCCATACTCACTGATTATGTAATGCACTAAAGGACGGGTAGGCTCGCGCAACGTTAACCGATTCTAAATTCTGTCTTTTTATACTCACTGACAAGCCAGCACCCAAAGTCGTCCAACAACGCAACCACCGAGCGTTTGGCGATGACTCTTGGTCCTAACAAAATCTCAAGACGCTCTATGATCACTCGCTTCTCAGGATAGAAGAGAAGAAATTGCTGCGCACAATGATGAGGTTCATCGTACCAGCGTTTGGTTTTAGGCATGACTAGCCCATAAGCCGTACGGAGAAGCTTTTTAGCCATCTCTCGCTGCGCTTTTAGTAACGCCTTATTAGTGCCCGCGACGGCAATACGGTGCCTAAGTACGGGCACAGTCTGCCCGATGTCCATATTCCATTGTTTGGCAATTTCCCAACTTGCGACATAATCGCCAAAGCACTCAGCAAGATCATCACCATGCACGCATATACAGCACTGCTTCAATAAAAATCCCCAAGTAAATAATGCGTCTAAAGAGACGACGTCATTGATGATAGTGCTTCGAATAGAAACAGCATCAACAAAAGGGAAGTTTTTTTGAAAACGCCAATCAATTGTATTGAACACTTTTTTCTGGCTAGCCGAAAGCGGCGTTTGTGTCACCACCACGACATTAAGATCGGATACACCTGCAATTGCTCTACCGTGGGCAACGGAACCATAAATATAAACACTATGAAGATTATCCCTAAGACCACTTTTTAAACACATCAGTAAATCATGTATCGCGGCATGATAAGTCACTTGCGGGATTGGTAACGAATTGTGGCTAATCGCTTGCACTGGCACTGTCATATAAAAAGTAACATGACGCTATTTTACTTACACGTCAGCTTAGATTCAATTCACTTAGCTGTTCAAAGACTGTCGTTTAGTCGACAGTGTCTTACACAAGATAAATTCTTCGCAAAGTTTCTCGCTGCGAACAGTTGTTTCTTGAGCAAATCAACCATTCGGTCGTATAATTGGCTGTCTAATTAATACGAAGGAAAAATTTCATGCCAAAGGCAAGTGAGCTTAAAAAAGGTTTTGCGATTGAGTCAAATGGTAAGACGTTGCTAATCAAAGATATCGAGATTACCACTCCTGGTGGTCGTGGCGGAGCAAAGATCTACAAATTGCGCTGTACCGATTTAGCAACGGGCTCGAAAATCGAAGAACGATATAAGTCTGATGAACTTGTTGATACCGTTGAAATGAGCAAAAGAAACGTTACGTTTTCTTACGTAGATGGCGACGAGTACATCTTCATGGACAATGAAGACTATACTCAATTTACCTTCAAACACAACGAAATCGAAGATGACCTGCTGCTCATCAATGAAGAGACTCAAGGTGTACAAGTTGTCTTGATTAATGGCAACGCGGCAGGCCTAGAGCTACCATCATCGGTAGAGTTAGTCATTGAAGAAACAGACCCGTCGATCAAAGGCGCATCAGCATCTGCTCGCTCTAAGCCAGCACGTTTTGCTACTGGTCTAACTATTCAAGTGCCAGAGTACATCGCAACAGGTGATCGCGTTGTGATCAATACCGCTGAACGCAAATACATGAACCGAGCTTAATATTATGTCTGAACTGATTTCATACGATGACGTTATCGATGCCGCTTACGACATCTTTCTAGAGATGGCGCCGGATAACCTTGAAGCCGCAGATGTCATCCTGTTTACGGCGCAATTTGAGGATCGTGGCGCTGCCGAGCTCGTTGAGACGGGAGAAGATTGGCCTGAACATGTTGGCTTCGCTGTTGATGAAACCTTTGCCGAAGTACGTATCGGACTCGTAAACGAAGAAGATGACGTCCTAGATGATGTGTTTGCTCGCCTACTCGTTAGCCGAGACCCGGACAATAAGTTCTGCCATATTCTGTGGAAAAGAGACTAATTTTTTCCGCTGAATGTGACAAAAATTGCCTAATAAAAAGCTCAGCCGATGCTGAGCTCTTTTATGTCTACTATCCTATATTTCGCTAGCAAACATTTAAGTTCCAAACATTTCTCTACCAAACATAGGTAACCGACACACCTGAACTATGCGGGGTTGCCCAAGGCAATAGCTGCACATTTGGATCCAACAGATCGGTAAAAATCCACCCGGTGAATACACCGATGGCAGCTCCTGCTGCCACATCACGCCAATAGTGTTTATTCGCCTGTACTCGTCCAACACCAACGAGCGTCGCAACACCGTAGGCAGGCAAGCCAACTTGCCAACCATGGCGGATATGTAACGTCGTGGCTGACGCAAAAGCATTAGCAGTATGATTAGAAGGAAAGCTCTTATTGTCGCTGCCATCAGGACGCGGCGCATCAATGGTATGCTTACCAATTAAACCAATAGCTGACGCCGAACCAATACTAAGCCCCGCTTGCCAAACACCATCCCAATCGTCTTGATACGCGGGCAAACCCGCGGCCAGCCCAACCAAACCATAAGCACCAATATCACTAAAGGTATCCCATCCTTGGCTGTTTGAGGCAAGCCCCAACGGACTGATAACTAAACAAGCACAAAACAGAAAAAATCTTGGCATAACAAACACTAATCCATTAACAACAAGGCGGTAAGTTTACCTGAGCAGATTGTAGTTGCATACCAAGATAGTCACTTTATCAAGCTCACATTGACAGAGCGATCGACTATCGCGCTTTTTGCGCTTGTTTCTTCAACTCAAAATCAAACTCATCAGGGAAAAGTACTACCCCTTCTTCATTTTGATTAGGAAACACAACAACCGCTAATTCATCGTCTTCAAGACCCATTGTCCAGCGACTGTGCCATTTGTTCAATGAAATAGATTCAGCCTTACATTCAGACCACTCACCTGTTGCCCATTGCAGCGCAAACTCTTCATTAGGCCAAACTGGAACACAGTCTTCTTCTTCACTATTAAGCATCACGCAGCCATGCTCGTCGGTAAGAATCCAGATCTGACGCTCTTGCACCATTGTCTTAACACTGTACTTTAGACGTTTTTCTTCGTCGTAACGTGCAATTTCTTCGATTTGATTTTGCTCTAATGCCATGATGTCATGCCTTTTGTAGAGGGGAACTGTCGGTACAATTTTATACCTAATAAAAAACCCTAGCATCTATATTTGTTTAAAGGTCTATGACCATCTAACGCAAACGACACTAGGGCTTAGTTAATCGACATATTTGTCAGTTGAGATAGTAATTAAACCAACTCACCTTGAAGCCAAGGCCAACCTTGCTTCTTACGACTTAGCGTATTTTCCATCATCAACATGCCATCTTTTTCATGCTTAGCAAGTTTCGCAGCCCACTCACCTTTGTAAATCAAACGTGTTTGTGCTGTTGTGATATCTGTTAGCATCACTGCCGCAAATGCAAGCGCATCTTCGTCACAACGACGAGCCAGATCTTGCTCTAGGGCTTCGATCATGCCATCTACTTGCTCTAACGTTGCAAGCTCAACTTGACCAACAACAACGTCACGACCGTTGAATGGGTAAGCTTTAAGATCTTTTTCAACAAGCTCAGCAGCCGAAAGACCTTCGATGTTTGTTTTCGCAATCAATAGCTCTTTAATGAACAACTCTAGGTCTGCGACACCCGCAATTTTTGCCAACTCTTCTACTGCATCTTTGTCTTTTTGCGTACAGGTAGGAGAAGCAAATCCAACGGTATCTGACAAAATTGCAGACATCATTAGAATAGCAAGTGGACGAGTAATCTCAGCTTGCTCCATTTTGAATAGGTTAAACAAAATAGTACAAGTACAACCAACTGGCCAGATCCATGCTTCCAATGGGTTCACTGTCATCACGTCACCTAAACGGTGGTGGTCAACAATGCCAAGGATCTCAGCGTCATTAATATCATCTGGTGCTTGAGCCAGATCGGTATAATCCACTAACCATACTTTTTCGCCCGCAACACTTGTGCGAAGTTCAGGTTGGTCGACACCCGCAGTTTCAAGAATGTGCTGAGTTTCACGATTGATTTCACCTTGACGAATAGGTTTCGCTTCAAGGCCACGTGCTTTTAGTAGTTCTGTCGCTACTAGTGCACCACAAATGCTATCACTATCCGGGTTTTTATGACCGACAACTAGAATCATTATATTTCCTAACTATGTTTGATCTTGTGGGTGTACGCCCCACGACAACTGCTCATAAGGGCGATACTTTACCTGATTTTGTGAATTTGTCATCGCTTGTAAGCGGTTTTAGTGAATTTCTTGACCGATAAAACATCAAAAACAATATTGATAATCATTATCAATATTGTACAATGAGAACGAATCTCATTTACATCGGTGCACTATATGGAACAAACTAGAGGAATTCGTGGCTTATATGGGTTGTCTTTATCACAATTCAAACCTGCGTATAAACGTCTGTTGCTACCCATAACTATGGTTGCACTACTAATCAGTAAACCTACCAGCCTAATTGCAGTTACGGCACTTTCTGATGCCTATTGGGCTGTCTCTTGTTATGTCGTTTTTACACTCGCTGTTTATCATTATGTCTCTAGATTGCTCTCTCAAAAAAATGCGCTTGTAGAACTCTACCAACACTCACCCAGTCACCAAGTCGTATTCTCATCATTATTAGGCGCATTACCTGGGTGCGGCGGCGCTATCATCGTCACCACTCAATTTGTAGCGGGCAAAGTTGGGTTTGGCTCTGTGGTTGCTGTCTTGACCGCAACAATGGGAGACGCTGCATTTTTGATTTTAGCAAGTAAACCAAGCATCGGTTTTGGTTTAATCGCAGTCGGTGTCGTGGTAGGGATCGTGACTGGGCTTATCGTTAATGCCATTCACAGCCCCGACTTTCTTCGCCCTAAATTAACCGAATTTGTTCGAACGCTTGCTCCTAAGCCAGATCCAACCCAGAGCGATAAGCAAGCAATGCCATTTGAAAAGTCATCGGCTTTTGATAATCAATGTCGTTGTAGTAAGAATGGCGATTCACACCTCCAAAGCAGCCCGGTTCAAACTAAGGCGATCAACCTTCAAGGATTATTTTGGAAATGGTTAATCATTCCGTCGCTGGTTGTCGCTTTTACCATGTCTTTCCAAATAGATGTGAACGAGCTTCTTGGTTTAAAACCACTGACGATCGAATGGCTTGGTGCGATTTTAGCGGTTATCACGATGTCACTATGGGCATTTACCAAGGAAATTGTCGATTATGAAAGCACTGTCGGTGAAGATAAAAAACTCTCTACTTCACACCCGATGCAAAAAGCTGCTCAAGATACTCACTTTGTTAGCGCTTGGGTGATTGTGGCTTTCTTGGCTTTCGAAATTACACTTCACTTTTCGCATATCGACCTTAGCAACTCGTTTAGCGGTTGGGGTATCTATATGCCGTTACTTGGTATGTTAGTCGGCCTACTCCCTGGCTGCGGCCCTCAGATCCTGATTACCAGCCTATACCTCACTGGCGCAGTACCCATGTCTACCCAGCTCTCCAACGCAATTTCAAACGATGGCGATGCGTTATTCCCTGCAATAGCGATGGCCCCCAAAGCTGCGTTGGTGGCCACTGTCTATTCTGCATTGCCAGCACTTATCGTTGGCTACAGCTACTATTGGGTATTTGAGATCTAAATTTATTTGAAAGCGACACGTATTTAAAGCCTAAAGCTATTTTAAAGCCTAAGGTAATTTTGGCCTAAAGCCGTTTTTAACTTAGGCCCTCAACAGATTTAGTACTCTTCGCTTGAAAAAACCGCGACAATAGCTCGGCTCTCACGAGCATGGTTTAGCGTGATAACGTGAATATGGCTTGGTTCTTGATTTAACTTTTCTCTGGTCCAAAAATCAAACCAATCACATGGATACTCAGATGCCAACGTATAGTCAGTCCCTTCCTCTGTATAATGAAATAAGCAGTGGAGACGGCGCTGTTCAGTCAGCTTTAACATAGAGTGATTCATCGTCAATGATTGAAACACCGATGTGTTATTGGTTTGTTTTTGCCGACTAACTAAGCTCTCGAGCGTTTCTTTTGCAAAGGGATTCAACTCCGGCAGTGGATCACCAGACAACAATAGGCCACCAGATGCTAACAGGACATTGCGGTGAAACTCATAGCTTGAACGATCAGTGCCCTGGTTAGGTAAAGACGTTAACGTCACACAGTCTGGATCGATCAACCATAAGCGTTGATGCTGCCAACTACGCAGAAACGTTTCTTTCGCTATTTGCTCAAAACGATGTGCATCACGCTCCACATCATCAGATACACGCATCGCGTCAACTAAGCCTAAGGATGGCCACATCGGTGCATTACAGCCTAAAACTAACGCCTCTCCAGCGCCTTCCGTAATGGCTTGCATTCCTAATCGATACGCCTCGACACCAGTCACGCCCGGGCGATAGCGCTGACCTTTTAATGTCCCCCAATAGTTAGCATCAAGCTTAAATAACTCAATTCCCCACTCTTCTCGCATGGTTTTAACAACGTGAGTAAGGTGCGCTAATACTTCAGGGTTAGAACAATCTAAGATGTACCAAGGCGTGCACCGCCAACCGCCATATGTCACATCTTCTGCTTTCAATGCCGTATCATCAGAATGCTTGAGAAACCAATCTGGATGTTGCTGGAAAATCTCTGATTCAGCCTGAGCAATAAAAGGAGCAATCCAAATTGCAGGTTTCTTGCCTTTGGAGCGAATACTATCAATAAGAGCTTTTACGCCACCTTCAAACTTATCCGATGGTGTTAGCCAGTCGCCCATAAAGGCTTGATAGCCATCGTCAAGTAGCACCCACTCAAGCATCTCTTGTTCTTGTTCCATCACCTGAACATTATCAAGTACATTTTGGCGATCAACATCAGCATAATATGCGTACCAAGAGCACCAGCCTATTGGGCTTGGCTGAGACACACCGACTTTAGCAGGGTGGTGGCTCGCGATGATGTCCGCAAACTGACTAAACACTGAATCCATAGTATCGCTATGTAATACCACCAGCGACTCTAACTGATTACTTTCCCAAGATTGAGGCGCACTGTCCTCTCCATCGATAAACGCCAAAACATCAATACCTTGAGTTGTAGTATGCAACTCAAAATAACCCGAAAAACGATAGCAGGATGTAAAGCCAAACAGTGTAAATCCAGAAGATTGCTCAATAACTAGGTAGTTATAAAAACGCTTGGGCGCATCTTCATCATAAATCCGGTAGCTTGCACTATTATCCGGACATCGACCGATATCAACGAGTTGATTCACCGTTCCTGATGTCTGGCACAGCATTTGGAAACCATCGCCCAGTAACATGGCATCAGATTCAACTTGGTTCTCAAATCGAGTTAACGCAGTACGAGAAGCTAACGGTTCAAAATTTAAGCTCGTGTATTCAAAATAGAGCTCGCCATTGCACTTAGTAATACTGATGTTAGGGTTGACAGCCAATGCATCAACCTCTTTTGAGAATGGAATATATTCGGTCATACGTCCTCGACCTAGTTAATAGATTACTTAATTAGTATATTCCGAGACAAAAAAAAACCCATTCAAATGAATGGGTTTTGTGTGCTAGTTAAAACTCTGTACGGTTAAATTCTCACTAGATGACTTCGATTGGTCCACCGAAGGCGGTCACTGGTGGTACCTTACCTGTGAACTTCTCAAAACTCACCAAACAGGTATTCGCTGACGTTGCCTGCGCTAATTCAGATGTTGGAATATCCTGCGTCAATGTATTTGGATCGCCATACGTATCTAACGCGCCAATCTTATTATCAATTGGACCGTACCATGCGCCTTCTTCGATTCTGACAACGCCTGGTGCGTAGCTATCCGTTAAGACTGCACCTGCAAGCAATTGTCCACGGTCATTAAAGACTCGAACCAAGTCACCATCTTTGATGCCTTTCGCTTTTGCATCTTTAGGATTGATATAAATTGGTTCACGTCCCTGTACCGTATACGTTGCACGGAACTCTTCCGACTCACACATTTGCGAGTGTAAACGCTTGTCTGGGTGACATGACTGTAGCCAATATGGATGCGCTTTAGAACCCGGTCCACCGTGTGAACGCTCAGATTTTTCAAACCACATTGGGTGCTCTTGGCAGTGTTCGTAGCCCATGTTGCCCACAGTACGGCTGGTAATTTCAATAAAACCAGACGGTGTGCCTAGAGCATTAATCTCCGGATCTTCACGGAAATCGGCATGACGAACCCAAGACTTACCAGTACCGAAGTCCAAGTAGCCTTTCTCCCAGAACTCGTCAAACTCAGGCATCTCAAACTTGCCTTTGTTTGCTTCTCTACAGCCGTCATAAAGTGATTTCACCCACTCCATCTCAGACATACCACGAGTATAGTCTTCATAACGACCCCAGCGGCGAGTCAGATTCGCCATGATCTCGAAATCAGACTTAGACTGGAACATAGGATCAACAAGCTTATTCATCGCCACTAGACCACGTCCAGAATACGCACCATAGCCATCAATGTCGTTGCGCTCATACTGAGTACACGCCGGTAACACGATATCAGACTGACGACATGTCGCTGTCCAAGCAAAATCAATCGCTACAACAGTGTGCAATGACCTAAAGGCCTTGTGCATTCTGTTACGGTCTTGGTGATGATGCCAAGGGTTATTACCACTAAATACCATCATTTTCAGGTTCGGTAGTGTCACCTCTGAACCATTCGATTTAATCTTTTTGCCTGGTTCTAGAAGACTGTCTACCCAACGAGCAACCGGAATTACTCGGCTATAGCCATTAAAGTCTTGGTTAGTGTATTTCGGCTTCTGCCCTTGATCGATGTTCAGCGGGAACGAACCCGGCGCTGCAAATCCTGTCGCTGGTACGCCGATACCTGAGTAGTGGTGACCATAAGAAATACCGCCGCCCGGCAAACCAATTTGTCCGATCATCGCTGCAAGTACGGCACACATCCAGTATGGCTGTTCACCGTGCTCTTGACGCTGGACACTCCAACCGACCATGATCTGAGTACGACCATTCACCAACATGTGAGCAAACTTACGAATCTCTTCGGGGCTTACGCCACAGATTTCCGACGCCCATTCCGGTGTTTTCTCAACTTTGTCTTTGGTTTCACCCTGAACATAGCCAATAAAGTCTTCGAAACCTAAACAGTAAGTATCGATAAACTTCTTGTCGTACAAGTTTTCATTGTACAGAACATGAGCAACGCCCAGCATGAACGGTACATCAGTCTGCGGATTGATATATTGTTGTTCATTTTCTAAGTAGCGAGCGGTTTTGTTACGAACTGGATCAACAGAAACAACGTTGATTTCCTTGTTCGCAACTTTGTCTTTTAGCTGCTCCAAATACGCATAAGATTGGTGGGTTTCACAAGTCCAACCTACTTGTAGGTTTTTAACTGGATCATTACCCCAAAGAATAATGTTGTCACTATTCTCTAAGATCAAATCCCAAGACGTGCCTTGTGCGTACACTTCGGTAGAACCAAGTACATACGGTAGAATCGTCTGTCCTGCACCGGTTGAGTAGTCACCCACTTTCTTAACAGAGTAACCATGTAGCCCCATCGCACGCTGCATATGGTTGGTACAGCTATGGAATTGACCCGTTTGACGCCAACCCGTTTGACCAGTGTGCAGTGCCCATGGTCCATAGTCTTTCTGTATGGTTTCTAACTCACGATAGAAAAGATCAAGCGCTTCATCCCACGTCACACGAACAAAACGGTTGTTGCCACGAGTCTCAGCCGCGTATTTATGTTTCTTTAGCCAATCTAGACGTACCATTGGGTAACGCACTCGTGATGGACTGTAGATGATGCCTTTAATGCCATTTAGCATGTCTGTCGGATGTTTATCGACTTCAAATGGCTTAATTTCTTGAACCTTGCCACCCCACACACGGGCACGAAATGCGCCCCAGTGTGAGCCTGATATTTTCCACGTTCCTTCTGTCTCTGCTGCACTAGCAGACGCCGAAGCTAATAAGCTTGGGCCGATAAGAGATGCTGCACTGGTACCTGCAACACCTTTAAGGAAGCTTCTTCGTGTAATTGCCATTTTGCTACTCCAATTAACGTCTATTAGTGGTGGCCTTCAGAAAAGTCTGATGAATGCTTCTGTAGATACTTAAGAACCAGAGCTTCAGTGTCTTTATCGAAGTTCACAAATGCGATCATACCGTCTAGCATGCCTACCCAACCATTGGCACTAAAGTGTGCGACGTCAGGTTGTGTGTGACACGTTGAGCAGTTGGTTTGATACGCTTCACCTGCCGCGTTCCAAATTGGCGTGTAGTCAGGCAACATGGATTCTTTTTTCATCCATAGGTTGACTGAAACTTGTTCCCAAGGCAGACCCGTTAGCTCGTCTTCTTTCTTCTCACCAACAACAACGTCAGAGCTTTGAGATACTTCTTTAGTCAGAATGGCTGTTGATATGTTCATACCAAAGTCTTCTTGAATAACTCGACCAAAGCCTTTTGCTTTGCGCCAGCCATCGATTTTAACTTCAATCATATCGCCTTTGTCATCAACAATTGCCACTTCACTTGCCGGGCTTAACAAACCAGCTTCAGTTGCAGCCGTTGCATCGGTGTAAAGTGGTAGATGACGAATTGAAACCACATCATTACCTTTAGAGTAAGACGTGCTGCTTGCTATCTGTTCTAGATCGCCAACAATGCCGCTTGCACTAGCCATATCTTTTGGTAAATGGTGAGCAATACCTTTATGACAATCAACACAACTTTGATCTCGCTCTGCTGCTGACGTCATTTGAATGCGTGCCGTCGGAGACATTTGCTCAAAGTCCATTGACTCATAAGCGTGACAGTTCTTACATTCTAATGATTTGTTCGCCGAGAAACGATCCCACTCATGGCGAGCAAGTTCGAGACGACGGGCCTCAAATTTCTCTGGCGTATCTAAATCACCAAAAATTTGTGCGAATACTTCTTTAGAAGCTTGCATTTTACGTGCAATTTTATCGGTCCAGTTATGCGGTACATGGCAATCTGGACAGGTGGCACGCACACCAGAATCATTTTTCCAGTGCACCGTTTCCTGAAGCTCCACATACACGTTCTCACTCATGGTGTGACAACCGATACAGAACTCTTCGGTATTGGTTGCTTCCAACGCCGTATTAAAGCCACCCCAGAAAATAACGCCTGCCAAAAAGCCACCAGCGGTTAGAACACCTAAGCTGATATGAACTGCGGGTCTACTGATAGTACGCCAAAGTTTGATTAAAAAGGATTTCATGTCTTACTCTCTCGAAACTCGTAATAGATTGAATGGCGGTTAAATTAGCCGTGAACGCCTGGAGGTCCAAATACGAAGATCTGAAGCATCCACACAGTAAAACCGTAACCACCTACGATCGCCACACTCAAGAGAGGAAAGAAAACTGCGCAGATGAAAAAGAAAGACTTCCATTCCATACCATGTTTTTCAGTGCTCTCAACTTTGTTAACATCACTCATACATTTGCCTATTTTGTATCGTGTTAAAGCTGCGATTTACTCTTATGAATAAATCAATTATTGAAACTATTCTAAGGAAAATGCTAAACCATACTATGTGTGTGGTTCAACCAATTCCGACCTCTCAACCCTTGTTAATCAACACTTTTTTGAGGTCACCCTAACTTGTTATTAATTAAATGTTGATATATAAAAATGTGAATGGATGTGAAGAAATAATATCTGTACAAGTATGTAAACAAGATCGCAATTATGCAACATTTCGCGGAATTATCCGTGCTAGAGTCGGATGAGATTTCATCAAATAGTGGGGAATGTCGTACAAAAATGTTACGTAAGAGTTAATAGAAGAGATCAATAACTGCCAAAAATCAGTGTGTGATTTCCAATAGTCCCGTAAAATAACGCCATCATCCCTTTGACGAAAATAGTGGTTATGCAAGACGTCATAGACATAACTTGGTGGCAGTTACTCGGATTTTCGACAACCTTATCCATCCCCTTTTTGATAAGCCGATACTATGCGCTCAATCTAAACAAAGACGCTTGTATCAGCATTCTTCGAATGACAGTGCAGCTCGCTCTCGTTGGTCTTTATCTTGAATATTTGTTCTACTTAGACAACATTTTCATCAATGCAATTTGGTTAACCGTGATGGTCATCGTTGGTGGAAGTGCTATTTTAAGCAAAGCCCGATTACCTAAGAAGCCGTTACTGCCTTATATCGTCCTGTCACTATTGATTGGTTTGTTACCTATCATCACTGTGCTATGTGTGGTGATCATCCAACCTGTCCCTGCTTATAGTGCCCAGTACGTTATTCCTCTTGCAGGCATGCTACTTGGCAATAGCCTGAGTGGGAATATTGTCGCGCTGCAAAACTTTTATGGGGCATTACATGACCGCTGGACAGAATACGAAGCTGCAATTTCGTTAGGGGCACCCGTCCCATTGGCCACACTGCCCTTTGTACGTCTTGCCCTACAAAAATCACTAGCGCCGATTCTCGCGACCATAGCAACGACTGGCTTGGTATCCTTACCCGGCATGATGACTGGTCAAATTTTAGGCGGAGCAAGTCCCCTTGTCGCCATTAAGTATCAACTGCTGATTATGCTCGCCATTTTTGTCATGATGAGTGTTTCTATTACTATTAACTTAAACCTGATTGTTCGGCGTGGATTTAGTCGTTCCGGTATGCCTTATGTATCACCACAACATGATACACGCTGAATATTGCTGTTTTTCGAGCACACCCATTCGAGATATTGCATTCCTTTTATAGCGCTCTCAACATCAAAGGTGCGCGATACTATCGTCAATATCTGTATTGTTAAGGCTCTTAAGACGAATCAAAAATGCCTAAAAATCATGTTACACACCTACTTTAAACTTGGTTATCCACAGGATATGTGGATAACCAAGTTACTGAGTTATTGATACTTTTCTTAATCAATGAAAAATAACAAAACCCTTCACGTTCATCTGTTCGTCATACGCAATAAGTAATTTGATTACTCGTTAGTCAGTGCAATGCACTCTGCCGCAAAATCAAAAGGGACGAGGGAGAAGCTATATGGAAAGCAAGCTTAATTGGATAACGTACAAAGCCAGTACAGAGCGTGATTCGGATTCCATGCAAGATAACGGCAAAAACTGGTTAATTTGCACACCAGCAGTGTTGTCTGAGTGTCATTCAGCTCCGCCTTGTGAGTTATCACCAAAAGCCTTTAACGATAGTTTTAGACACACTATTTTTTAGACACACGATAGCTTTAGTCATCATTTTCGGGTTAGCCGTTGCCATGGCGTGAGTCAGAGTCCTCGCCTTAACCGTCACTGAAATAGTAATAAGCACCGAGAGAAATGGGTGTTGATAAATTTAAACGAATAAAGCGCCCGGAAGGCGCTTTATTCGTTAGTTGGCGGATTTTTATAAGGTGTTAATGGCTAGGCGATGTCGCACCGCTCCCACAAAAGGTATGCATTACCTGACTTAATCGCGTAAATAGATTAACCAGTACAGCATTCCGACAAAGATGCCACCGCCGATTATATTACCCAACGTCACTGGAATAAGATTATTAGTGATAAATGCCAGCAAATTTAAGTCAACAAAATCTGCTGGCGTCGCACCGATGTTTTGCCAAAATTCTGCGGGTGCAAAGTACTTAATTCCAACCGCCATTGGAACTTGAAACATATTGGCAATACAATGCTCAAAGCCTGCTGACACAAACATCGCAACAGGCAACACCATCACAATGATCTTGTCTGTCAATGTTCTGCCGCTAAATGTCATCCACACTGCAACACAAACCAAAACATTACACATAATGCCTAACGCGACGGCCTGCCAAAATCCATGGTGCAACTTATGCTGAGCAATTTGCATCGTATTTAGACCAACCTGCCCTGCATCGAATAGATATTGCTTAGCGGTAAGCATTATCGCAACCAGGAACAATGCTCCTAGCATATTGCCAAAATAGACAACAGCCCAGTTCTTAAATAACGCACCCCAAGTAATCTTACCGCTTGCTCTGGCAACCAGCGTCAACACTGAACTGGTGAACAACTCACCACCCGTAATGATCACAAGTACTAGGCCAAGACTAAACGCCAATCCACCCAAGAAACGGGTTAAACCCCAAGGTAAATCATCAGCGCCGGTAGTGATGGTGGTATAAAAAATAAAAGCGATACCAATGTGTAAACCTGCCGTGATGGCAAGTAAAAAGGATTTCATTGGATCTTTCGTCGCTTTACCTACACCCGCCTCAGCGGCACGCTCTGCCATTTGTGGTGGCAACAAAGCATCGAACTGGTTCATTTCCATTTTCTCAATACATGTTTAGTAACAATTTGGTGGTGGCGGATAATGCTCCCAATCAATAGATATGGCAAGTGACATTTTCACTCATTATCAATATAAATATCTCATCCATGCTAAACCACAAAAAAATTACTTAAAAAACAATTAGAAGGTAGATAGTCCACATTTTTGCAGCCTTATTTTTCACCCGATTTTTTTCAAAAAAAAACACCGCCAACTGGCAGTGCTCTTCTGGTCACTCTGACCTTATGTCAGTATGTTACTATCAGGATAAAACGGTCAGTCCGCAGCTTGCTCTTGCAACGCACTAACTAACTTCTTCAGATTTTCAATCTCAGCTCTATTATTAGCGGCTTTATCCATCGCCTCGGACACGACTTGGTCATTTGCGCTCTGAACATCTCCACGCTGCATTTCCAGCAGTGCCAGTTTTTGCTTAAGTAACGCGTTCTCTTTACGTAAAGCAATGGACTGATCCGCTTTATTTAGCATCTCAACATCGTGCGCTATTCGCTCTGATTGCGATGTAAGATCCTGATCTCGGTAGTCATTGCCTTTCGCAGCAATGGATATTTTATGAAGACGGGATTCTGCATCCAACACTAACGGCTCAAAGTTAGACTTTTCAACATTAGACAACTTAGTCACCTCGGAGACGATAGCCTCCAGTCGTCGAAACTGGAAGTTGATGCTATCCACATCATGTTCAATGGTTTCAAAATCGCGTGGTGATTGGCTCACAAGTTTACGTAATTCCAAAATGCCCTGCTCAACATAGCTAAAGCTAATCGGTGCCATCACATTGTACCTAGCCTTAGACAACGAAGATAACTTTTGCGCCAATGGTTCCACGTATATCGCATCGATCACACGAACCTCAAGTGCCATCGCTTTCTCCAGAAATATGGCCTGATAGCTTTCCGCCCGATCCACTTCTGACACAACTAGGTATTCAAACAAACGCTCATATTCGCGCGTCACACTGGTCGTCGCGTGGCGGAAATACTTTGCTGCCTCTATTTTTCTTAAGTAGGCCATCTGGGTCATTGCTGGCTCAAGCAACTCATCGGCCTGCTTTTTTAAACGTTGGATCGCGGTAAAGTTATACTCCACGCTATTAATGCGATCTCGAAACGCAATCGCGTATGTTTCGCTGGAAAAGACGGAATGCTTCACATCAACTTGCGACGGATCTTTTCTCATTTCAATAAACAGCTCATGCGCGTCTTTCCATGAAGACATCATATCGCGATAATTTTCCGGTGCGTATATCCTTAATGACTCCGCATCTTCCAGTTGATTAGCCCACATCGAATGCGTTTTTAATACGTCTTGATAGACTTGATTTTGTGCTTGCTGAATCTGTTCAGGACTCAGATTCGGATCTCGCTCAACCGCCGTAGGAGTTGATGCACAAGAAGTAATGCCCAAAACACACATGAGTACCACAACCGCTTTGCGCGTAGACATTTTCGCTCCTTTACAACTAGATAGCCGCAGCGTATCTAGCCAACTAAAATCATAATAATTATGGATCTTCACTCACTATATGCAAACTCGAAAGTAAAAGACATGACTTAGACATTCAAATGGTTACAATTCATCCACTTAGAGTAAAAATCTTACAGAATACATAGAGAACACGGGGTCATCTAACAAAATATTCACTATCTGATTGTCATTACGCCCAAATCACTCTATGTTGATCGGACTATCTAAATGAAAAGGCACAGCTATGAAATTAACGTTAGAACACCTTGCCGAAATGAACTTGCTACTGCAATTTGACTTAAGCAGTTCAGCTACTGGAATCAAAGTTCATACCGACGCCAACGAAGAGATGCAAAAAGCAGTCCAACAGCTTCATGCTAAAGGACTATGTACCATGCCTGACGGTGGCTATTTAACGAGCGAGGGAATTGAAGTGGCAGAACATGCCGATAAAATCTTGCGAGTATTGAACGCGAACCTGTAATTCTGATGCTTTTCCCTATGAGGCGGCAGCTTTCTTCCGCCTCATCTATTTCCAACCTAGCGTACCCGTATGATCCTCATAGCAACTGGTTATCAAACCCGTATTTAGTGGTTATTAAAACTTCCTACCCAACGTTGATACGGCTGATATTTGTCATACACCCAATTAAATATCGTGGTGTAAAAAAAGAAAAAAATTAAAAATCCCGCCTCAATTAGTAATGCCATCCATAATGAAACCTGCAAAAACCACGCGATGACAGGAATAGTGAACAGTATAAGACCGGCTTCAAAACCGATAGCATGTACCGCTCTCACTAATATTGAGCGCTCACTTCGCCCCCCTGGAAGCCACTTATCAAACTGAACGTTGTAAATGTAATTCCAAATAACAGTAAATATACTCATTCCGATCCCGACCGTCATTAATGACAACGATTGACTTCCCGTAGCCATAGAAGCAACAGGCACAATGATAGCTAGAGCTAGCACCTCAAAAACAACAGCATGGAATATTCTTTCTTTATTATTCATAGCGATAACCTAAAATACCAATAATCAACATTACCAATATTATTATTATCCGCTATTCTAACCTCATTGAATAACGAGATTCCATCAGGATAACTGATATGTTAAGTATCGAGCAAATAGAAGCGTTTATTACGACGGTAGAAACCGGTTCGTTTTCTGCTGCCGCTCGGCAACTTGGGAAAGTGCAGTCGGCAATAAGTCAAAATATTATGAACCTTGAAATCGATTGCGGCGTCGAAGTATTTGACCGCAGCAAGCGCTACCCAATTTTAACGGAGGCGGGCTCTAAGCTCCTGCCCTACGCCAAAGCCACTATGATTCAACACCATCGACTGTCTGAACTTGCTGGTAGTTTAACGCTCACTGACATACAACCTATTGTACTTGCTGTAGACGAAGGGATCCCACTAGAACGCATCACTCCTATCCTAAAAGCATTGTCACAAGAATTCCCAACCCTGCAGCTTGAGTGCCTACTCGCCTCCAGTATCGACATCATTGAGATGGTGCAATCAGGGCGTGCAACTTCTGGGCTCGTATACGGCGAGCACGTCATTCCATTTTCGTTGGATTTTGAACATGTCGGGGCATTTGAATTCGATATCTTTGTTGCAGCATCACACCCTCTCGCTCATACAATCGCCCCCCATATTGAAATACTGAGCTTACATCGACAACTCGTCGTAAGCTCAAGAAACGCGCAAGAAAGCAGCTTTCATCAAATTCTAAGCCCAGATGTCTGGTATTCGGATAGCTACGCTATGATTATGGAATGGTGTATTGAAGGGTTTGGCTGGGCCTATGCGCCTTCCTATATGGCAAAAGCCGCACTTGAGCAAGGCACGTTGGTTCAAGTTCCTATAGAATTTGAAAAATTGTCAGCAATCATCAATATCGACTTAATCCAACACTCTGGGAAGAGTAAAGACGCTGGTCATAAAAAATTACGAGAGCTACTACGACATCGCTTCGAGGACGTTTAATATGAATGGAAATCACATACTCATTGTGGGGGCTGGCTGGCTAGGTCTTCCACTTAGCAAAGCCTTAATTAGCCGTGGATACCCAGTGACTGCAACCCGTACCTCTCAACAAGGTTGTGACGTCCTTACCGAAAGCGGAATCGACAATTTATGCTTAGATCTCAACACGCTTCGAGACGAGAGTGACGAGCTTGCGTTGACTAACCAACTCGTCAACAAACAAATCACTACCATCATTGGCTGCTTTCCCCCTGGCTTTAGACAAGGTGGTGGAGCTCGCTACGCGTCGCAATGGAACCAACTCTGCCAAATTGCCAAGCGCTTAGAGGTAGATAAAATCATCATGGTAAGCTCAACAACTGTCTACCCAGAGACTGCTGAGCTCATGACAGAAGATATGGCAAGGCTGCCTATCGCTCGTGGACGAGAGGACTTTACCGCGAAATCCATCATCATGTTGACGGCAGAAGAACACGTTAGAAATTCGACATTGGACTACGCCATCCTACGTTGTAGTGGCTTATTTGGCCCAGAGCGCCACCCTTCTAGGTTTGCTTCTAAGCTAAAATCGGTGAGTAATCAAGCTTCAGCAAATATGTTACACCTTGATGACGCAATTAATGCCATCATCTTTTCACTCGAAAATATCCAGTCTGGCGTCGTCAATGCAACGACACCCACCACCTGCGACAAAGTCACCTTTTACCGAGCAGCTCTGCGTTCGGTAGGGCTTGATACATCGCTTAATTTAGTCAATTCCGAGCCTGGGAAAACCATTTCCAGCGAGAAACTGCAGCGACTGGGCTATCACTTCAAATACCAACACGTTTTGGATGCGCTGTAGCTTTTGGCTGCGTAATAGTTATAAGTAACGGTGCTGTCATATTATCGATACAAAAAAAGGAAGCGTTCGCTTCCTTTTTAATACCATTAAATTTTTGCTGAGACTACTTACCAAGTGCCTCTTTATAGTGCTGACGACACGCGGATACGTACTGGTCATTACCACCAATTGCGACCTGATCACCTTGGGCTATCGCTACACCATTTTCGTCGGTACGAATCACCATATTGGCTTTACGGCCACAATGACAGATGGTTTTAAGTTCAACCAGTTTATCTGCCCAAGCAAGTAAGTATCGACTGCCTTCAAACAACTCACCTAAGAAATCGGTTCTTAGTCCGTAACACAGAACTGGGATGCGCAGCTTATCTACAACCTCCGTCAGTTGATAGACCTGTTCTTTAGAAAGAAACTGGCATTCATCAACGAGAATACAATGTCGTGGATTTTCAGCATGAAGCGTTGCAATCACATCATAAAGGTCGGTGTCCGGGCGAAATAGTTGAGCATCAGACTGTAGACCAATTCGAGAACTTACCTTACCAACACCATAGCGATCATCTAGAGCTGCAGTAAAAATAAGTGGGGTCATTCCTCGTTCTTGATAGTTAAACGAAGATTGAAGAAGAGTTGTAGACTTACCCGCATTCATCGCTGAGTAATAAAAATACATCTGAGCCAAAATGTTACACCACATCTAAACTTAAAAATAAGCCCTTGTCAGGCAAGGGCTAGATAATAATTTACGTTACGTTCAAAACACTGATGAATTATTTACGACGCCATGTAGTGCCGGCGGCGCCATCTTCAAGAACAATGCCCATCTCCGTCAATTTGTTACGAGCTAAATCAGCATTCGCCCAATCTTTTGACGCTCGAGAATCGTTACGAAGCTTAATCAACGCTTCAATCTCAGCCACTTCATCATCATCGCCAGCATCACCTTTCAGGAACGCTTCAGGGTCTTGATGTAAAATACCAATAATATCAGCCAGTTCACGCATCACAGCGCCGAGTTGGCTTGCTTGCTCAACGTCGACAGTTTTCAGACGATTGATTTCACGAGCCATGTCGAACAGCACTGAGTAGGCTTCTGGTGTATTAAAGTCATCATTCATAGCCGTAGTAAAACGTGTTACGTACTCTTCGCCACCCGTAGGTTCTGCATCCGCATCTAAGCCACGCAATGAAGTATAGAGACGCTCTAGCGCCGCTCTTGCCATATTTAGATTGTCTTCGCTGTAGTTTAACTGACTGCGGTAGTGACCAGACATAAGGAAGTAACGTACCGTTTCAGCGTCATAGTGGGACAATACGTCACGAATAGTAAAGAAGTTGCCTAATGACTTAGACATTTTTTCTTTGTCGATCATCACCATTCCGCTATGCATCCACGTATTCACATAAGGCGTGTCATGAGCACAGCAAGATTGAGCAATCTCATTCTCATGGTGAGGGAACTGCAAATCAGAGCCACCACCATGAATGTCAAAATGGTCACCAAGAATAGAAGAGTTCATCGCTGAACACTCGATGTGCCAACCTGGACGACCAGGTCCCCAAGGTGATTCCCATGTTGGCTCACCTGGCTTAGACATTTTCCACAGTACGAAATCGAGCGGGCTACGTTTCGCCGTTTCGATATCAACACGAGCACCCGCTTGCAGTTGTTCAAGATCTTGCTTAGATAGTCGACCATAATCGTCAAATTTACCGACTTCAAACATTACATCACCGTTGTCAGCAACATAAGCAAAGCCTCGTTCAATAAGACGCTCGACAAGCGCTACGATTTCTTCAATAAACTGAGTGGCACGAGGCTCAACATCAGGGCGCTTCATATTTAGCGCATCAAAGTCTGCATGCATTTCACCAATCAAACGCTCAGTAAGTGAATCACAGCTTTCGCCATTTTCATTCGCTCGCTTGATGATTTTGTCATCAATATCGGTGATGTTACGTACGAAGTTTAGATCGTAACCAACGTATCGAAGATAACGAGATACAACGTCAAAAGATACAAACGTACGGCCGTGACCAATATGACAGAGATCGTAAATAGTGACCCCACAGACATACATACCAACTTTGCCAGCATGAATAGGTTTGAATTCCTCTTTTTGTCTCGTCAGTGTGTTGTATATTTTTAACATGATCTCTATCTGGATTATTACGTTCAAAAGTATCGTCGATTATAACCATAAACCTCAACAGAATGGAGCGCTTAAACGAAGAAAACTCACAAATTGTCGTCATGAAACCCCAATCTCATCAATATCGAACAAAAACCACGCGCTGAGTGACGGATCTGTGTATTTGCCCGTTTGCTTGTCACCTCAGTTAAGCTAGAATCGTGGTTTCAACATAAAAACACGATAATAGGTATTCATCATGATCACCCTTCATACTAATTTCGGCGACATCAAGGTTCAATTAAACGAAGAGAAAGCACCAGAAACAAGTGCAAACTTTCTACAGTACTGCCGTGATGGTTTTTACGACAACACTTTGTTCCACCGTGTTATCGATGGTTTCATGATTCAAGGCGGCGGCATGACGTCTGGCCTAAAAGAAAAAACAACACGTGCAACTATCAAAAATGAAGCAAACAATGGCCTAAGCAACAAAGTAGGTACATTGGCTATGGCTCGTACAATGGAACCTCATTCTGCTAGCTCTCAGTTTTTTATCAACGTAAACGACAATAAATTCCTAGACTTCCGTTCAGAGAGCCTTGATGGTTGGGGTTACTGCGTTTTTGCTGAAGTTGTTGAAGGTCTAGATATCGTAGAAAAAATCAAAGGCGTTAGCACTGGCTCTATGGGTATGCACCAAGATGTACCACTAGAAGAAGTTATTATTACCAGCACAACGATCCACGAGTAATGGTGAGGGAGAGCGTGGCTCTCCCCTTTTTAATATGACGACACTATTTATATCTGACCTGCACCTCTCGCCTTCTCTTCCCGACACAACGGAATGCTTCATTAAGTTTATGCGTCATGAAGCGGTACACGCTGATGCCTTGTATGTACTCGGTGATTTATTTGAATTCTGGATCGGCGATGATGACCCGTCCGATTTTGCTGAGTCTATTCGCCATGAGTTTAAGCAATTGACCAACTCAGGCGTGCCGTGCTTTTTTCTGCAAGGTAATCGTGATTTTTTACTCGGCAAGCGTTTTTGTCGCGATACAGGCGTCACGCTATTACATGAGCAAACCGTTATTGACCTGTATGGGAAGAAAGTTGTGGTATTACATGGTGATACGCTGTGTACTGACGACACAAAATACTTAGCTTACCGTGCAAAGGTCAATCAGCCTTGGCTGCAATGGATTTTTAATCGCCTCCCATTCTTTACAAGACAGCGTATTGTTAATAAGATACAAGGCGATATCCGTGTAGAGAAAGTTGAAAAATCGCTCGACATTATGGATGTCGCACAAAGCGCGGTGGAAACCGTAATGAAGGCGGAAGACGTAGGTATGATGATTCATGGTCATACGCACCGTCCGAATATTCATACATTCAATCTTGGAACCGAAGAATATACGCGTATCGTCTTAGGAGATTGGTACACCCAAGGCTCTGTGTTGGTCTGTACGCCAGAAAAACAAGAACTACAAGTACGAGATTTTGTTGAAAGCATGAGCCATTCCACAGAAAATCCGACAGATCGATAGTCAACGTTACCTATTAAACGTTAAGATAGTTGATACGTTTATGAGATCATGATGCCAAATTTGAAATACTCGTACATTGCCAGACAACCTATTTTAGATATCCAACAAAAAACAGTTGGTTATGAGTTACTCTTTAGGGATGGCCCAAATAATACGTTTCCTGATATCGACCCAGATATCGCCACTAACCGACTACTTTCGGAACATTTTCTGGCAACGCATTACAGTACGATTGGCGATAAACTTGGCTTCGTGAACTTTCCTTATCAAAGTCTGGTCAATCTGGTCCCAACCCTTTTCCCGAAAGACAATTTGGTGGTTGAGATTCTTGAAAGCTGTGAGCCGACACAAGAATTATTATTTGCAATCAAAAAGATGGCAAATGCGGGCTATACCATTGCTCTGGACGATTTCATTCCTAAAAAAGAATGGCTGCCTTTCCTGCCCTATATCTCTATCATTAAGGTTGATATTCGCCAGTTTTCCCTCGACAAAGCAAAAGCATTGATTGAAAAGTTGCAGCCACACAACATTACTTTTCTTGCCGAAAAAGTAGAGACCTATGAAGAGTTCGAACAGGCCAAGGCGATCGGATTCACGCAATTCCAAGGCTATTTCTTTAGCAAACCACAGTTGATACGACGTAAACAAATCAAGCCGTCGTTTTTAACAGTGGTTCAACTGTGCAAAGAAATTTCTAACCCTGATATTAATTACGATGAGCTTGAACGCTTGTTCTCTGTTGACGTGACGTTGTCATACAAACTACTCACATTCGTTAATTCATCCTATTTGATCCGAGCAGAAATTAAGTCATTTAAGCAAGCATTGGTCTATTTAGGAGACGATCGTTTACGCAAGTTTATTTCCTTAGTCGCCATTACATCAACGCAAGACGACAAACCAGACTCACTTTATAGCCTGTCGATACAACGCGCTCGATTTTGTGAACTCATCCTACAAGATTTAGATAGCAATATTGAAGATGGGCTTGGCTTTCTAACAGGTATGTTTTCTTTGCTAGATTCGCTGTTTGACCAACCTTTAGAAGAGCTAGTTCATAAAATGCCAATCAATAATCTGGTTAAGTCCGCACTGGTGATCAAGCAAGGTAAGCTGGGCGATATCCTTTGCTTAGTTAAAGCGTACGAAAGTGCTGACTGGTGCTCTGTCATCTCGATTCGCGACAAGTTACGACTGAATGATGATAGACTAGCAAAGCACTACGACGATGCGATAAAATGGACCGAAGATCTACTTACGATCGAATCTGAATATCACGCTCACGCTTAATCTGGACCAACTATGTCACTTTGCTTTTGTGGTAGCCAAGTAGATTTTTCTGCTTGTTGCCAACCCGTTCATCTCAACCCTCTTTTAGCCAATACACCAGAGCAATTAATGCGCGCGCGCTTTTGTGCTCATATGACAAAAAATGTCGATTTTGTTGTCGCAACCTATCATCCTAGCTGTCACGCTGAAAATGAACGAGCATCCATTGCCGAGTCTATCAATGAGCGTTGGACCAAACTTGAAGTGGTAAGTACCGAAGCGGGCACGAATCCAAATGAAGGGTATGTGACATTTAAAGCCTTTCTTGAGCAAGATGGGTTTGAACATTGCCTTTCAGAATGCTCTCGATTCCTGTTTGAAAACAACCAGTGGTATTACGTTGATGGTGAGCTAGATGACAGCATCGCCCCTCGTCCGCTTACTGTTGCGTCAAGCAAAGTAGCAAGAAATGATCCTTGTCCATGTGGTAGCAATAAAAAATATAAGAAGTGTTGCGGCTAGTTATCTCACACCGCTCATTATTTGTCCGATTCATACGTACTCAGCAATCAAGACGACTAAGGAAAACAGCACGTCAGCAACGTGCTGTTTTCAATGTTACCTCTGATAGGCCTTAAATTGATTAGTGAGCGGATCATACTGATAACCTAACATATCAAGCTTGCTTATCACGCCCTCGACATCCATCTCATACATGCAAACCAGTTCTTCAAAGGAGTCGCACTCTAAGCGCAGTTTCTCATTGACGATACCCAATAAAATAATACTGTCAAAACTACTTACATTACTCAAATCCATAGTCATACTCCCTAAAAAAGGCCAGTCTTTTTAAGACTAGCCTTTTTTAACCAAATAGACAGGTAGCTGTCACAGACCGTGACACGATTCACTCAAAGGCAACTACATCTACATCTACATCTACATCTACATCTACATCTACATCTACATCTACATAAAGGAATACAGTCTAAATAGCCCGACACAAGCAGAAAGCAAGCAGAAAAAAGCAAAACTTAGTTGGCGTTTTTCCGGTGCGGTATGGCGGATAAGGTGCCAGATCCAGCACACAATACCAGCCAACAACATCAAGAATGACATGAGTAATTCGATTAAATAGCCCTGTGCTACTTCTTCAGGCCAGTGATAGGCGTTGACTAAAAATACCAATGCAAACGCCATTGCCAATATCACACCAGTTAGAGGTAAGATTTTATGGAATGCTTGCAAGCGAGAACGCGCAATCACCAGCAGCAAGTGGGCAAACGCACAGCCGAGTAGCAGTCCAGAGATCAACAACGCAACGCCCTGCCCTAATGTGGCTTGGGAAGAAATAACAATGCCAGAAAATGCCAATCCAAAGCCATTCGCTAAATGGATAACCCAAAATGGCCCTTTATCTCTTGTTTTTCCGGTTTTCACTTTTGAGTAAAAATAGAAAATAGCGAAAACAACCAGAAATGCTTCTACTTTTAATGACGCAATAGCGAGCCACAAAAGGCCGATAGCCGGAAAAAGCTTATGGATACGACCTCGCTGCCCCGGACAAATATCGCCTTTGGCCAAAATGAGCGTAAGGATTAAAAGGGTGATCGTAAGGGCTGGTGCCAAAAGTGTTAATATTGCAGTAACCATAATTCCAAGTGATGACTGGGCTAAAAGTGCGCTGATAATATATCAGCTCAGCATAATTTACTATTCCCTCTCCGCGCTTTCCACTTACTGCTATAACCCTACAGGCTATATCCTTATAGACTCTAATGACAAAGTCATTAGTTTTGAAGTCTCTGAGTTAGGAGTATATAATGCGCGCCTCCAAAGTTAGAGGTCAACTCATGTACAACGACATAACCCCAATCCATGAAACCAAAAAATACTGGGCAGAATGCTTCGGTGTCGCTCCCTTTCTGCCAACAAGCAGAAAAGAAATGGACGCACTTGGTTGGGACAGCTGTGACATTATTATTGTAACCGGCGACGCTTATGTCGATCACCCTAGCTTTGGTATGGCGATCATTGGTCGTTTGTTAGAAGCGCAAGGCTTTCGAGTTGGCATCATTGCTCAACCAGAATGGCAAAATAAAGACGCTTTTATGACTCTCGGTCAGCCTAACCTGTTCTTTGGTATTACTGCCGGGAACATGGACTCCATGATAAACCGTTATACCGCGGACAAAAAGCTTCGTCACGACGACGCTTATACACCAAATAACGAGGGTGGCAAACGTCCAGACCGTGCAACACTAGTCTATTCTCAGCGCTGCCGTGAAGCCTACAAAGAATGCCCAATTGTACTCGGTGGCATAGAAGCTAGCCTACGTCGCATTGCCCATTACGACTACTGGTCTGACAAAGTCCGTCGTTCGGTTTTATTTGATGCGAAAGCGGACATACTGCTTTTCGGGAATGCTGAGCGTGCCTTGGTTGAAGTCGCTCATCGCCTGGCTGACGGAGAGGACATCGCCACATTAACCAACATTCGTGGTACAGCGATCAACCTTCCAGCAGAGCCTGAAGGTTATACCATCATCGATTCTTCTCGAATTGAGAAACCAGGTAAGGCGTTCGTACCACAAAACCCTTACGCCGTAGAGAGCAATTGCGACACCAATAAAAAAGAACCCGATGTCACGGTAGAAGCAAAACCGATCGCAATTAGACCATCACGACACGACTCCAAGACGACAGCAGTTCGACTTCCTCCGTTTGAAAAGCTGAACAATGACCGTATTCTATATGCGCATGCAAGCCGTGTCATGCACCTAGAAACCAATCCATATTCAGGTAGAGCGCTCATTCAGCGCCACGGTAATCGTGAATTATGGGTTAACCAAGCTCCTATTCCTCTCGCCACGGAAGAGATGGATTATGTGTTTAGCTTACCTTACGCACGTGTTCCACATCCAATGTATGGTAAGGCTAAAATTCCGGCATATGACATGATCAAAACGTCCGTCAATATCATGCGTGGTTGCTTTGGTGGTTGCTCATTCTGTTCTATTACAGAACATGAAGGTCGTATTATTCAAAACCGCTCAAAAGAGTCGATCATCGGAGAGCTCGAAGAAATCCGAGATAAAGTTCCTGGATTTACTGGCACTATCTCTGACCTAGGTGGCCCAACAGCGAATATGTATCGCTTAGGCTGTTCGGACCCTAAAGCTGAAGCGAACTGTCGTCGCCCATCATGTGTGTTCCCTGGAATCTGTAACAAACTCAATACCGACCATAAACACACCATCGATCTTTATCGATCGGCAAGAAAAGTTGATGGTATTAAAAAGGTGATGATTGCTTCTGGAGTTCGATATGACTTGGCAATTGAGTCACCAGAATACGTTCGCGAGTTGGTCACTCACCATGTCGGTGGCTATTTAAAAATTGCTCCTGAACATACAGAGAAAGCCCCACTGGATCTTATGATGAAACCAGGTATGGGTACCTATGACCGCTTTAAAGAGATGTTCGAGAAATACAGTAAAGAGGCAGGTAAGAAACAATATCTGATCCCTTACTTTATTTCAGCTCACCCTGGAGCAGAGGATGAGGACATGTTGAACCTTGCACTTTGGTTAAAGCGCAATGAGTTCGAGTGCGACCAAGTACAAAACTTCTACCCTTCTCCAATGTGTAACGCGACATCAATGTATTACTCAGAAACAAACCCGTTAAAACGAGTGAAATACAAGAAGCGTGAAGACGTACCTGTAGCAAAAGGGGAACGTCAACGTCGCCTACACAAAGCACTATTACGCTACCACGATCCGGCAAACTGGCCGATGATCAGAGAAGCCTTAACCAATATGGGCAAAGCCTACCTTATTGGTGATAAAGCAAGCTGCTTGGTCCCAGCTGAAGATGTCGATTCACAAACACCGGCACAAAGACGAAAGTCAGGACGTCATGGTGCAAACCGTTTTGCCACCAAGCACACCAAAGGGCAGCCGGATATCCGTACCGATAAACCAAGAAATAGCAAAGGACCAAAGGCATCAGGCGGTCGAAATAATGACAACCGCAGTAATGGTAGTCGTACCAATAATGCGCCGCACTCAGCAGGTAAACCTAACAAGAATCGCAAGCCACGAACGCGATAGAGGCTAAGTATACTCCGTCTACTCTCTGCATTAAAAAGCGCTTCTCATATTGAGACGCGCTTTTTTTATTTTGAGAAACCAACCTTTCTAATTGGTTAACTATCTGATAAGACGCACTTTAATAAACTGGCACAGTTGATGCTTTTTCAATATTGTCACCACACTTTCGAGGCAATAGACATGGAACTAGTTAAAGCAGAAACCAATAACCATACTCTACGAGTGCAGCTTTTTGGAGACTTTGATGCAAGAGGTAGCCGCGAAGCCCAGACTGAAATTGATAACATTATCCACAACGATTGGCATCATGAAGTCGAAGTAGACCTAAAGAAGGTCCACTTTATGGATTCTTCAGGCATCGGTGCTATTGTTTATTTGTATAAGCGTCTGATTGAACGTGAACGCATAATGAGAATAGAAAACGTCACGGGTCAGCCATTGCAAATCATGAAGTTATTAAGAATTGGGCAAGCTATCCCAGTCAACACGCACGTCAACAACGAATACTTATAACAACAGCGTTTGGCTTCATCACGTTGAGCTAGGAGTAATATATGGATATATTTTCTCACGTAAAAGTTGCCACTGTTTCCGCCGCTATTTTGCTGTTAGCGGCGTGTTCAAGCTACCCTGAAGAAGGAACGGGTGGCGTTGCAGAACAATACGCGGGTTCAGATTTTTCCCCCGTCATGCCAGATGAACCACTAGGCCCAGAGCACGGACTAAGATTTGATTGGAAACTCGCAAAGCTTCAGCTTGACTCACTCATTCGTGAGGGGGCGAGCTGGTGTTTCCCAGCCGCCGTATTACAAGCCCAAGAAAAACAAAATCGTATTGCGAGAGAACTAGAAGGTGGACTATGGATTGACGCCGCCAATGATATCGTTATTCAACGCAAAAAGCTTAATGACTTGGAACTACGTCTCGACTACTTTCGCTCACAAGCAGCCTGCGCACCCCCAATGCAAGGTGACGATTTCAACAACTTGATGCAAGTCGTCCAACAGATTTACGACCTTCTTAACGTTGATAATCAATTTGCCGTAGATTCAACGGAAATTAACCCAAAGTACATGGGGCACCTTGCCGAAGCGGCGAATATCCTAAAACGTCACACTTCTATTCGCCTTTCCGTAACTGGTCATGCCGATATTACTGGTAGCAGTGAACACAATGACAAACTCGCTTTAGGTCGAGCGCAGCAAGTTAAACGCTACCTGTCTATATTCGGCTTAAACCCTCAAAGAATTGATACCTATTCCCTAGGAGATGAATTGCCACTATATGAAGGTAATTCCGATGGTGTTCGCTTAACAAACCGCCGAGTCAGCATTGAAGTCCTTGCCGACGATGCCAGCAGCACTGCGATGGAGGCATTATAATGAAATCAATATTGGCTCCGGCTCTGTATTACCTAACCAGCTTGCTTCTTCTAGTATCATTGTCACTTCATGCTGAGACAAAACAAGTTCAAGTTGGTGACCTGATTCAAGTAGACTTACCCGGCGAGTCGACGCTTAATCGAGGCTTTCAAGTCGATAAGCGCGGTCGGATCTCACTCCCAGAAGTCGGGACTATTTTTGTCGCCGGCTACGATGAAGAACAACTTGCAACAACGGTAACCACCGCGTTATCCCAAGCCTTCCGTGATACAACGAATGCTAAGGTGTACATCGCTGAACGACAAATACTCGTATCCGTTCAAGGCTATGTGACATCTCCGGGCGAATATACTCTTCCCCACAATTCTAATATCCAAATGGCCTTGCACGCCGCAGGCGGTCTACGCTCTGGCGCACAGCTAAATAAGATGATTCTAAAAAGAGGCGCTGAACGTCAAGATTTTGATTACAAGCGTTTTCTTGATACAGGAGATGATAACAACCTGCCCACCTTACAATCACTTGATACGCTATTTGTTCCGGCCTCCCCACTCGTGGGCAACATAGAACAAGAGTTTGATCCCTCTAAACTCGCGGATGCTGGTGACAGTGCTGACGCAAAAAAAGCCATCAAGGTGTTTGGCGAAGTGAATGCGCCCGGTTCGTTTTCTTACAAATCTGGTACCGACCTTGTCGACATTCTTATGCGCGCCGGAGGCGTTACTCGCTACGCGGGTGTCGAACAAATTCGAGTCATTAGTAACAATGTCCCAATATTATTTAACCTTAAACGTTACTTAGACTCTGGCGATACCTCACAGCTTCCTCCGTTGGTTGCTGGCGCGACCATTTTTGTGCCAAAACAAGAAGAGGAAATCAAATCTGGAGCGAACACCGTTTATGTCATGGGTGAAGTTGCGAGTCCCGGTGCTTACGAAGGAAAGCGTGGCGCAACATTTATGGATATCCTTGCCAATGCAGGAGGACCAACTCGATTTGCGGAGTCACGTCAAATTAGAGTCATCAAAGCAAGCGGAAAGGTCGTTAAATTCGATATGACCGCTTTTACAGAAGGACTTAAAGGGAATAGAGCACCGGACATTGGCCCTGGAGACGCGATTTTCGTACCAGAAAAGACCGACATGAATGAAAAGTCATGGCTAAAAATAGCCCCTGACCGTGCGGTTAATGTTATTGGTGAAGTGGTGCGCCCTGGCCGTATCGAGTGGTCAGATGAAATGGATTTAATGGACTTATTGGCGCATGTTGGAGGTCCGACCCTGAGGGCTGATACGACAAAGATTGAAATCGCTAATGGTAGAAAAATGAAGGTTTTTGACCTTGATAAGTTCATTAAAAATGGCGCGCCTCAATCGGGACTGCCTTATATTACCGCAGGCACCATTGTTCGCATTCACGATCTACCGCAAGATCCGTCAGACAATAAATCACAATGGGTTAGACAAAGCTCAGATGCATCAATTTACGTATTTGGCCAAGTCAATGCTCCCGGCCGCTATCGATTCACAAAAGAGATGCACTTTCTTGACATTCTTTCGGCTGCTGATGGTCCAACCAAGGATGCAGATATACATAATATTCGCGTTACTCATCGCGATAAAACTTACGCCAAAGTGAGTAAGTTGAATCTCTCTCTATACTTTGAAACCGGGGATGAGTCCATACTACCTAATGTACTTCCGGGCGATACCATTTATCTTCCTGAAAAGGATAAAAACTGGCTTGATACACCGAAAGAAGAAACGGTAAGGGTACTTGGCGCCGTGAATAATCCCGGTCGTTATTCATTTAACGACAACATGACCATCCTAGATATTTTGGCAGAAGCTGGTGGTCCAAGTGATAAAGCCTACCTAGAAAAAATCAGTGTGGTCAATATGTCCTGCTGCCAAGGCCAAGCTCGATCTTTTGACCTGGTGTCATTTAGTAAAACTGCTGATATCAGAAAGCTCCCAGTACTTCGAGCTGGTGACACCATTTATATTCCTGATAGAAGAGACAGCTTAGCCGAGAAAGCGCGCCTTGGTCTTAGCGATATTCTAAAGCTAACCACCACCATTATTTTAATAGGAGCGCTATAATGACTATTCCGGCGACTCACTCAGAGATTGAAGAAATTTACCTCAATGCAGAGCTTCATCAATGTCGCTCCCTGTGCATTTCCGCTTGTAATGAAGAAGAAGGCACTTCGTCGATTGCCCAAGCATTAACTGAGCGTTATTTACTTGCAGGATATAGAACCTTGCTAGTCGACCTCAATATGCATCACCCGAGTTTATTGCCGCTCTCTCTAAATAGCAAAGATCATTCTGTAGAAGAGACTGACGAAGCGTGGGTACAGCACAATGCCTCGCCCCGTGTTTTTCTTGGTATTGCCGCTCCAAGCGACCCAGCGACTAGGCTCACCTACAAAGATCCCCGCTTATTACAACAAGAAGTCACTCATTGGTTAGAAGAGTATGACCGCGTGATCATTGACACTTCCCCCATTCTCAACGTAAACAAAAATAACATTCCTGCACCTTGTGTCGCCAATGCGTGCGATGGCACTATTTTGGTCGTGTTAAGTGGAGTGACCGTCATCAACCAAGTAGAGGATGCCATTACACGTCTCACTCAAGGCGAACGTACCCGTGTACTCGGCACCGTTCTAAATTATCAACACCAACCGTCTCTCGCTTCAGAGATCTGCCGAGAAATCGATCGATTCAGTTGGCTACCACAAACTCTCACTGCGCGCCTAAAGCGCTCAGTCAATAACAATCGCTTTTTGTCATTGTCTATTTGAGGATGTATCTACCATTAAGACTTGATAGTCATTTTTACAGTGCAACTTATGATTAAAACCTTAACCTTCATACTGTTACCGATAAAAAACATTAACAATGCTCAGTTTTCGTCTATGCTTAAAGTCATCAAGGATGAATAACAAGAACAAGGACTGAGACATGACTCCGAAAGTACTTCTCATAGAAGACTCGTCATCTCTTGCTGTACTCTATAAACAGTTTTTGAAAGATGAACCCTACGACGTCATTCATGTCGCGACTGGCGGTGAAGCAAAGCGCATGCTTGAACGCACATTGCCTGCCCTAGTTATTCTCGATTTGCAACTTCCAGATATGCAAGGTGAAGTGATATTAGAATGGATTGCAGAAAAAAACCTGCAAGTTCCTGTCATTATCGCCACTGCACACGGCAGTGTTGATATTGCGGTTCACTTAATACAGAAAGGGGCAAAAGACTTTTTAGAAAAGCCCATTCGAGCCGACCGTCTCAAAACCTCGATTAGCATTCATTTGAAGCAAGCAAAACTTGAGCACATGTTGGACGATATCCAACAACGTTTAGACCGACAGCATTTTCATGGTTTCATCGGTGCCTCACTGCCAATGCAGGGGGTATATAAGATTATTGATGCGGTCGCAAACACCAATGCCAGCGTCTTCATTATTGGTGAAAGTGGCACGGGTAAAGAAGTGTGCGCTAACGCAATACATAATGAAAGTGACCGTCGCGACAAACCATTTATTGCTATTAACTGCGGTGCTATCCCAAAAGATCTCATGGAGAGTGAAGTTTTTGGTCACATGAAAGGCGCATTTACAGGCGCGACAACCGATCGAAAAGGCGCAGCAACCCTCGCCCATGGCGGTACGCTATTCTTAGACGAACTGTGCGAGATGGATTTAGAGATGCAGAAGAAGCTTCTGCGATTTTTGCAAACCGGAACCTTTACACCTCTAGGTGGTACGAAAGAACATAAAGTCGATACACGCATTATCTGTGCGACCAATCGTGATCCCCTTCTCGAGGTCCAAGAAGGACGTTTCCGGGAAGACCTTTACTATCGGGTTCACGTGGTCCCTGTCCATATGCCTCCATTAAGAGAGCGGGGGCAAGATATCGTTACGCTTGCTGAACATTTCTTAAACCAGTATGCCAAGCAAGATAACCGTCGCTTCCAAAGTATTTCACAAGATGCCCAACGCTATTTTAAAAAATACGCGTGGCCAGGTAACGTGAGACAGCTTCAAAACATTATCCGCAATATTGTCGTACTTAATGACGATAAATCGCTTGGTGTCCAACACTTACCCCCTGAAGTGAAATCTGGTAGCCCCTCGGTTTCTCTGAGCGTTGTCTCACCGCAACATCCCTCAATCACCACTCCCCCTTCGCAAATACGCGAAGTTTCGTCAACAAACCATGATGTTGCAGCTAGAGACGTATTACCCAATGGTATCGAACGCCGTAAGTCTGATATTCACCACCCCGAGATGGAGCCAGAGCCTGTCTTTTCTCAGCAGCACACTGCAAGCAACGATGCCTCCTCATCAACATCAGACATTAGTAATAGCAATGGCATAAGACCAATGTGGCAAATAGAAAGGGAAGCTATCCAACAAGCTATTGATTTTTGTGATGGAAATGTCCTGAATGCAGCGGTATTGCTCGAACTCAGCCCATCTACCGTGTACCGTAAAAAGCAAGCATGGGAATCTGAGGAAGATGCCTATCAACAATAACGTTTGGCTTGTTTTAGACAGCAGCCAATTTGGCGGCATAGAAACGCATGTTCTAGAGCTTGCTAAAGGATTGAAGCACCACCAGCAAAACGTCGTTGTGGTCATATTTGACCAGTACGACGAGTCACCACCTTTAATTGAAAAACTCAAACAACATCAAATTGCTACGCTAATACTCAGTACCCACTACCCCAACGTTCCAATATGGCGACAGTTACACTGTGCGATTCAGCAGGCAACCGCGTCATCAAATACCCCCGCAGTCATCCACTCCCACGGTTATAAAGCCAACATTCTAGCGAGGGTTACTCGCGTTTGGGGCCGTTACCACAACATCGCTTTTGTCGCCTCATTCCATGCCGGCGAGACCCCATCGGGCAAAGTTCGGCTATATGACTGGTTAGACCGTTATAGTTCAGTCTATAACCATTTGCGTATTGCTGTCAGTGAAGCAATATTGGCAAAGCTACCTCGTAGACAGGATGCAGCACTGGTTAATAATTTTGTTCCACTTCAGCCTGTTCAATCGCATTGCCACAACCGAATCGCTTTTGTTGGGCGTCTGAGTGAAGAAAAAGGACCGGATCGCTTTCTAGAGATCGCAGCATCCTGCCCAAGTGGTCACTTCGATATTTATGGAGACGGGATCATGCTATCGCAGCTGCAAGATAATGCTCCGTCCAACGTGACATTCCATGGCCAACAAAAAACCATGGATGTAGTGTGGGAGCGCATCGATCTACTGCTCATTACCTCCCGATTTGAAGGGTTGCCCATGGCTGCATTAGAAGCCATGTCTAGGGGCATACCCGTGATGAGTTTCCCGCTAGGGCAACTGCCCACATTAATTGAAACCGACAAGAATGGCTGGATTGTCGAATCCAATCTAGAAATGGTGACCGCACTCAATAGATGGCTAGAAATGCCAGCTAAACAGCGCCAACGGCTCAGCCAAGCGGCTCATCGACAAATTCAACAGCACTACTGTACTGACATTATCATTCCACAATTACTTGACCTATACCAACACGCCTCACCAGAAACATCACTGTAGTATTGAGAGCAATAAACCATCGGTTTTCTGTCTTTAACTCTGCTCTCAAGCGAACCCACTCACATTGCAAACTGATTCCTATATTGAGAATCCCTGTCACTCGTCCTTAAAAGCACGCCAGTAAAATTGTAAGTTATTGTTTTTAATCATATATTTTGTTGGCATTGCAATTGCTCTAGTAAAGTATCGATTGAACTATTGCGTGAATGATTGCGAGGCCAATATGAAAAACATCTTGTATGTCCACTTTGGAGAAAACTGGATTCGTGGTAGTGAGCAATGCCTCATTCAACTCATCGACCACTTAAACACCGCAGAGTACCACCCGGTTGTCTGGACGAATAACCACACTCTTAATGATCTGCTGGCGACCCACTCCATTGACTCCCAACTGGATAATTTCACACTACTAATGGGAGGATACCAACCGAATTTCAACGTCAAAAACTGGTTCCAACTCATCAGTAAAGGGATCGCGCTCATTAAGCAATTCGACATTGATGCTATTCATGTCAACAGTGGCGCACCATGCCAATGGATGAACCTCGTTGCCAAGGTAACGGGTACACCTTTGGTCACCCAGCTACACTCCGACTATATTCTACGCGATCGTTTTTGGCTTGGGTTACATCTCTCACCACGAGTCGTGACTGTAAGCCATGCCATCTCTAAAAACCTGCTTGCTGACGGCTTCCCAAAAGATCAACTTGATGTGATTCACAATGGTATACCTAATACCTCAGCCTCAGAGACTGCACCAGAACAGTATCAAGAACTGCCGTCATCGTGGGTAAAACAGGAACTTCAACTCCCTGATGACACGCTTCTATTTGCAACGGTAGGTTCTCTTATTCACCGCAAGGGCGTCGATCGGTTGCTACATGCTTTAGCTCGACTTACTCCCCACTACCCGAACCTGCACTTGGTAGTTATTGGCGATGGGGAATTAAGGCAAGCGCTGCAATCCCTCACTATGCACCTTCGCATCGAAAAGCATGTCACTTTCGTTGGTGAACAATCCAATGTCTCGCAATGGCTGATCGGGGGTGTCGACGGTTTTATCAGCGCAGCTCGAGAAGAAGCATTTGGCCTAGTTATCGCCGAAGCAGCCTTAGCTAAGTTGCCCATTATTGCCCCAAACACAGGCGGTATCCCAGAATTTGTCACCCACAATACCAGCGCTCTTCTCTTCGACAATCATGGTGACGATGAGCTCTTAGTCCAATGGTGCCGACTCATTGATGAGTTTCCAAGCTTATCTCCAGCACTAGCCGACCATGCTTATAGCTATGTTTCTAAGCACCTCAGTGTAGAAACCAATACCCGTGCAATTGAGCATATCTACGACAAAGTAATCAAGAACCAAGCTCAGGAGAGTGTGTCTCTTTTTGCAGCATTAAGACCACTAAAAACGTATATTCAGCGCCGTTGGGTGGGAGGTGTCCGTCATGTCTAATTTGAATCCAGTTCCTGACAGCAAGTCTACACCAAACCGCCACGCGGTGATCTTTGATCCAATGCCTTTCCATGGTGGTTCAAAGGTCGCCACTCAAGCCATTCTCTCAGTTTGTGATGAGCCTGATTTTTCAGTCAGCGTTATTACCGCTCACCCTCGCGGGTGGCAAGAGTATGCTCGAAGTGAGGGAAAGGAAATCAAAATACTCACTATTCCTTTTTCATCTTGGATGTCGTCGATCACGGGGCGAGCATTTTATTTAGTACTGCTATTTCGCCTATGCTTGTGCATGGCTTATCTCACTTGGTTACCCAAGGCTACCTTACTAATAGGGACAACTCAGCCAGGGTCGGACATGGTACTTTACCTGCTCAAAACCCTACTTAAACTGCCGATTATTCAATTCATCCACGGACCGGTTGGCAATTCTCGCTCTGTCGCATGGTGCCTAAAACAAGCTGACCAGATTTATTACTTAGAAAGCACAAAAGCCTCTATTCAGCTCGCATTATCGATGCTAAATGATGGCACTCAACTTCGCCATATTAATGCGACACCATTCATTAATGGGCTCAGCGTATCGCAATGGCCAAGTCTTCGCCAACAATCTCAAGCACGAGTATTTTGGGCAGCATCACTGCTAAAATGGAAAAACCTCGACCTTCTTACGGCTGCAATAAAGAGCATGAGTTGCCCTGTTGAAGGCGATATTTGTTACATCAAACCTAGTTCAATGATATCGCAACACGATCAATGCGCCGCCCCTCAGCCAGTGCCGACACTAAGTTGGCACGAGCAACCAGACAATCTTGATGATATTCGCAAACAGTGCAGTATTTTCGTCTCCACCAGTACCCATGAGCCTTTTGGTCTTTCAGTACTTGAAGCGATGGCGACAGGCTTATGCCCTGTCATTCCAGAAGACGGCGCGTACTGGGACCAAGTACTCACCGATAACGTTGATTGCTTGAAGTATCAAGCAAACAATGCACAGTCTCTTGCAGATAAACTTGTGTTACTCAGTCAGTCACCACTGTTACGCGAAGAAATCAGTATTGCAGCATTAGAGAAAGCTCAAAACTACCGTGCCGATATTTGTTATCACGATGCCGCTCATTCAATTTCGATACTTTCTCAACCAATGTGCCTACGAGAAAGTTCTCATGAATAAGTCGTGGCAACACTTCATCACTTATGGCTTTAGCATTGTCGTGACACGAGGGCTTTCACTCATCATGCTGCCGTTCATTACTCGATATTTAGCGCCAGAACAAATTGGTAAGCTTGAACTACTGGCAACAATTAGCGTGTTTGTTGGCTTATTCATTACCTTTTGCCTTCATGAAGCCCTTTATCGATATGCTGGTCACTTTACCTCTGTAAAAAAACAATACGTAATCGCTAATCGACTCTTTAGTTTATCGTGCTTAGTAGCCGCTATTATCGGTCTACCACTTTGTTTGTTAGCGTTTACTCTAGACCACCAGCTTCTGTCTCCTATAACGCATAAAGAACTGCTACTGGTATTAGTGAGCGTACTCTTTACTGGACCACTCTCTGTCTCCACTGCTTGGCTTCGAATGCAGGACAAAGCTCGCTCATTTTTCATCATTAGTGCAATCGCCAGTCTCATTCAAGTCATCTGGATCGTTATAGCGCTCAATCTACACGCAACAGTGGGTGCCATTCTTTGGGCAGGCCTGGTGGCGACATTATTCCAAATGGTGGCGCTACAAGTCGCAAACCAGTTTCGTTTGCGAAAAATGCCAAGTTCACAGGTGAAACAGTACCTTATTTACAGCCTACCCATTGTCGGTTCAGGCCTTGTTGCCTTTGGCCTAAGTGGTGCGGAAAGATGGATACTCGCGGCGAATACATCACTACTGGAACTTGGGCTATACGCCATCGCGGCTAAATTTGCGCTTGCCATGTGCCTATTAGTTCAGCCTTTCGGTATGTGGTGGATGCCAAAACGATTTCAGATGATTAAAGAACAAGGCCGCACGGCAGTCATCAGAATATCGCAAGCCGGACTCATCTATATTTTTATGCTTGTCGCAGCGATGAGTTATGCTGCCCCGCTGTTTATTTCAATCGCGTTGCCCATCGACTACGAGCCTGCCATCACTTTCATCGTTCCCGCCCTTATGATCGCCATGTTCAAGGAAATGGGTGAAATCACTAACATCGGCATTCTTTATCGCAAACAGACTCAACACCTATTCACCATCAACTTAATCAGTGCCGTCGTCGGCGTTTCTAGCGCTTTTTTTGCAGGCCAGTGGGGAATAATCGCCATACTAACGGTCCTATCCCTAGTGGGCATTGGACGGTTTGTCGCTATTAGTATCGTCAGTCACCGTTTGTACCGTCTCTATTATGACTGTGGTTCATTACTTGCTTTAGCGACACTATCCATAAGTTTTTGTTTCCTGTCTATCTATGTACAGGACATGACGACTCGCTTGCTCATGAGCGTCCTCTCACCTATTTTTATTCTATTAACCGCATTATTGCTGCAGCGTTTTGCATTAACCCAACTGCCAACCCTACAGCAGCAGAGTGAGCCTTAAATGACAACAACGCATGCTAACCCAACCGCAAAACATGGTTTGCTCAGCCTTGGGGTTACCTTGTGCGTTGGCCTTATTTGGTGGTTCATTCCTCACCCGGTATTGGGGCTAGCACTCAGTTTATTGCCCATAGCAATTTTATTTGTTCTTAGTCAAACCTTTTGGCTCGTGACCCTCTTCATTGTCTTTTCATTTTTCCGAATCCATGAGGTTTTCCCGGTCCTTTACCCTTTAAAGTTCCCACTAATACTGTCTGCAGGGGCACTTGGTGCTTTACTTTGGCATACGCTCATCAGCCAGCAAGTCAAACTCTATTGGCACCAAACCTATATTTGGCTGCTTGCCTTTTGGGGACTGGTCATTGTCGGCGTGATTCTCGCAGCCAATAGAGGAGTCGCTCTGGCTATGTTCAATGGCACCTATTGGAAAATCATGGTCATGACATTGGCGGTATCGTGGCTTATCACGTCTCCCAAAGAGCTGTCTCGCTTCTCTTTTTTGATGGTAACTTCTGGGTTACTCGTGGGTTGCGTTGCCTTGTTTAATTCCGTTAACGGTATTGGGTTGGTTGAAGGCTCACGTGTAACTATTGGGCGAGATTTTGGCTCTATGCTTGGCGACCCAAACGATCTCGCGTTAGTGCTAATGTTCCCACTGGCGTTTTCTGTCGGCGCTGCGACGACAAAAGGGATAGGTGGCTTTTTTCGTACTTTTTCTTTCATTACCTCTATCGTGTTGTTGCTCGCCGTTATCGCGACTCAAAGTCGTGGAGGGTTGCTTGGCTCAATGTCCGTATTCGGAGTCTATGCTTGGCGACTTATTCAATCTAAAACCTTATTCTTTTCTATCGGCGGAATTGCCGCACTTGTTTTATACGCGGTTGCCGGTATCTCTGACCGCGCTTCTGGCGGTTCGGAAGAAGCTGGGATTGATGCGTCCGCAATGGGGCGGCTGTATGCGTGGGAAGCGGCTTATAAAATGGCACTAGATAATCCAATCTTTGGTGTAGGTTTGGATAATTTTTATTATAACTATTTTTTCTACAGCCCCCATTGGGATGGCGTCAATCATGCGGTTCACAGTACATGGTTTGGCGTGTTAGCCGAAACCGGTTTTTTAGGTCTAGGGCTATTCATCATGTTTATCTATTCTTTAGTAAAATGCGCTCGCCAAACCCTTCAGACCATCGATAGCCAAATCGATGTTCCCCCTTATCTTTTATCAATGGCACTCGCCGTCTACAGTGGATTAATCGGCACCATCGTTTCTGGTACCTTTCTTACTCAAGGCTTCAATTGGCCTATTTATCTCCTCGCTGCACTCACTATCGCCGTGTCACAAATTGCTTCTCAATTTGAGAACGCTCACGAACACCAATAACAACAGTTCGTAAGTAACTGTTTTAAAACAACTAAAATAGTTGGCTCGCTTCTTGTAATTCTATGAAGACCTCTAGCTTTTTGACAAGGACTTCAAAGATGAACGCCACTACTTCATTTGATTTTAAAACTTGGTTACGCTCGCACCCGAATCCTAAAATGCAAAAGCTGTTTGTCTTTTTGAAAAAAACACGAGCAGCTGGCCTCCCAACACCAAGGTTCTACAATAAAGTCCTCTATGCGGTGGTGACCTTATGTCGCAATAGTATTGAGACCTTCACTCGTTTAGTTATTTATACGCCGGCATTCAAAGGGCGTATCGCCAGCTACGGCCACTCATTGTATCTTTATAGTGGCCTCCCCCTTATTACCGGGCCACTGACCATTGAATTAGGTAACGAATGCCGGGTCTCTGGCCACACAACATTCAGCGGTCGAACCACTCCCCACCCTGATCCTCAAGTACAACCCAAACTGCTAGTGGGTAGTAATGTCGACATTGGTTGGCAAGTCACCATCGCCGTGTCAGAGCTAGTTGAGATTCAAGATAACGTGAGAATTGCGGGTCGTTGCCAGCTATTTGGTTACTCAGGACATCCTCTCAACGCAGAAAAACGTGCATTAGGCGATCCTGATGAAGACCACCGTATCGGCAGTATCATTCTTGAAAAAGATGTTTGGCTAGCTACAGGCGTCACCATACAACCTGGAGTGACTGTCGGCGAAGGCACAATTGTCGCTGCTGGAAGCGTCGTCACCCATGACTTACCTTCAAACGTGATTGCGGCGGGTAGCCCAGCAAAGGTAGTCAAATATATCAACCAAGATCAGTAATGGATCAGCGCAAGTGAATAGCCGTCATTGCCACTCAAGTAAGGAAATAATGATGAGAGATCTGATTGTATTTGGGGAAGATTTTGGTGCTCTGCCGTCAAGCACGCAGCACTTGGTCAAGCGTCTAGCCAAGCAAAGAAAAGTGCTGTGGATCAACTCAATTGGCTTACGTCAACCCCGTTTTAGCCGCCACGATCTTCACCGAGCGGCGAACAAACTTCTTGGCAAAGACAAGTCTCATCAACTTGATTTAGATACTGAAACGGTGCCGAATTCGATAACAATCGTTAACCTCATTACCATACCCGCGCCTCGTTCAATGGTCGCAAGAAAGCTGGCCGCAAACCTAATGGCTTATCAGCTTCGTCCCATCATCAATAAGTTATCATTAAATAACGCGCTCGTATGGACGTCGCTTCCAACCGCGGTTGACGTCTGTCCACTACTAGGAGACTACCCTGTTGTTTACTATTGCGGCGATGATTTTGGTGCGCTTGCCGGTGTTGACCACCGCACCGTGTTGGAACACGAGGAGAGACTGGTTGCTACTGCCAATATGATCATTACAGCAAGCGATAAATTACTTAGCAAGTTTCCAGGCTCTAAAACGAATGTCTTAAGCCATGGTGTTGACTGCGGAAAATTTTCCACTCCTGCAATTAGAGCTACCGATCTTCCTAATAATAACCGTCCTATTGCTGGCTTTTATGGCAGCCTGTCCGATTGGTTGGATTATCCACTGTTGAATGACGCTATCCGAGCATTGCCCCATTGGGACTTTGTTTTTATTGGGCAACTAGAGCTAGATAGTTTTCCTATCATTCAAGCCGATAACGTTCACTATCTTGGCCCTCGTCCTCACTCTCAGTTGCCGAGCTATAGCCAGCACTGGACGGTCAGCCTACTGCCCTTTGTGTTGAACGAACAAATAATCGCATGTAATCCACTCAAACTTAAAGAGTATTTAGCCTCTCGACGCCCGATCGTAACCAGTAACTTTCCTGCACTCGAACCTTACCGCGAGCACGTGAACGTCGTCCATGACTCTGCGTCACTGATAGAGGCACTAAAACGTCTTGAGTTACACTCCGCAGAGTTGCCCAAAGGGATTGTAGACAGCGAAAGTTGGGATCAGCGAGTCATAACACTAGAGCGTTATTTGGAGGTGATATGAGTGAATTAAAGCTGCGCCTTCTCATTATTTTCACCGCGGCATGGCGACGACGTTATGCCATCGCGATTCCAATATTGGTCATGCCATTTATTGCCTATGCGATTGCCACTTTAGCGCCATTAAAATACAAAGCTCATACCAGTATGCTGATTCAAGAAACAGCAAAAATGAATCCGTTCCTTGAAGATCTTGCCGTGTCTACCATGCTCAAGGATCGCATCGCTGCCTTAAAAACACTGCTCAACAGTCGCCACGTTTTATTATCTGTTGCCGCTGATCTCGGGCTAACCAATGATCAAATGCGCCCAGAAGAAGTGGAACAAGTCATTAATAAAATGTCTGCAAGCTTGATGGTGACACAACTCAGTAAAGATTTTATCAAAATAGAACACACTGCCTCTCGACCTGAAGGTATGCAAGCGATGCTCGAAGCCGTCAGTGTCCACTTTATAGAAGAGTTACTTGCGCCAGAGCGCTCATCCATTCGTGATTCCAGCGAGTTTCTCGCCATACACATAGACAAACGACAAGAAGATCTTGATTCAGCAGAACAAGCACTGGCTGATTATTACAACCAGTATTCATCTTCAACACCCGAGATGCAAAATGAGAACCTTAGCCGCCTAGCCTCTTTACGCCAAACCCTCGCGGAAAAAGAAGCTGAGCTATCTGGGGTAGAAAAAAGTCTCGGGACGCTAGACCAACAGTTATCTAAAACCAATCCTATTGTCGGAAAGATTGAAGAACAAATCATAGAAACCCGCAGTGCCCTCACGCTACTCAAGGCGAAATACACCAATAGCCACAGCGCTGTGCAAGCGCGGGAGAGAGAACTCGATAGACTCGAGCAGGAAAGAACCTTACTTCTCAACTCAGAGCAATCCAGTTTAGATAATGATCAACTATGGGACATTGCCAATGCTTCTGTCAGTACGCAAGCAAGTGAGCTACAACCGCTACTTATTACGCAGCTACTGAGTCTGCAAGTCGTCAGAAGTCGCTACGAGTCGCTAAAACAAGAGACTGGCAGCTTAAAACGAATGATAAACGACCTCTCTGATACAGCCCAAAACTACGGTAGTACAGCAAAACAACTGTTAAAACTGCAGCGAGACGTGGCGTTAAAACGCCAGTTATATGACGAGCTGGTCGAGCGTTACGAAATGGCTCAATTAACGGGTTCCCTTGGGGTCTTTGAACAAAACAAACGAGTTAAAATTATTGACCGCCCTTTTACCCCTAGTGCCCCAGTCAACATTCCACCGATTGTTTTCCTTTTGGCTGGGATTTTTGCTGGGTTAGCACTTGGTATAGGTATGGCCATTGTCTTAGAGCTTTTTGATACCACCATTAGACGTAGACAACAACTCGAAACGATATCAGGTGTTCCACTCATCACAGCTATACCAAAATTTGAATAGCGTGTTTATCTCGCTTCAAACTGATTCTCAATTTAGGAACTGGCTACCACAACACCTGGGATGGTTTTAACTCACTGAAATAACGCTATTTAATTTTTGGCATGAGGAATGCAATAACTATTTATCAATTATTGAAAACCCAAATTATCAACTATCAGATACTCAAACATCCACATTCCCCTCCCTTAAGGATGAGTGCAGGACAAGTTAGACATTAAAGGAGAACACCATGAAAACGTCGCCTCTGATTGCCCACAAAGGTAAAGGATCCACTTTAAAAGTCATTCATGTTGTACAACATATGGCACCCGGTGGCCTTGAGACCATGGTCCTAGAGCTATTAAAGCAAGCTAACGATACCGAACGCGTTTTTATAGTAAGCTTGGAGGGTGAAATGGAACAAGCATTGGAACATTGGCCAAAGCTACGTCCATACCGCTCACATTTATTCTTTCTTGCTAAACCATCAGGTACTCAAATCACCTTAGTAAGAACGCTTTCGCGTCTGTTTAAAGTTCTGTCACCTCAAGTTGTTCATACTCACCATATAGGTCCACTTCTATATGGCGGTATCGCGGCAAGACTCGCTAAAGTACCGATTCGCATTCACACCGAACATGATATGTGGCACCTCAATTGCGAAAAGCGTCAGAGCGTAGAAGGCCTTGCACTTAAACTGGTGAAACCCATCTTAGTAGCAGATGCGTGTGGCGTACAACAACAGCTTATCGAGCTATTCCCCAACACTGAACCGCTGCTCATCAAAAATGGCATCGACTGTGACCGTTTCATACCTGGCGATCGTCTAAGCGCCCGTAGAGCACTCAACTTACCGGCTCACCCAATGATGATTGGTACTGCGGGTAGATTAGAAACCGTCAAGGGCCAGGCCTTCTTGCTCAAAGCATTAGCTCGAATGCCTAAGCACATCCACTTAGCCATCGCAGGAATTGGTTCACTCGACACCGACTTGAAACAACTGTGCCATAAGCTTGATATTCAAGACCGAGTCCACTTCCTTGGTCTTGTCGACCAAATGCCGACATTTTACCAATCCCTAGACGTTTTTTGTTTACCGTCTTTGCAAGAAGGCTTTCCTCTATCACCTTTAGAAGCACAAGCATGCAATATTCCAGTTGTCGTTACTGATGTTGGCGCTGCAAAAGAAACATTGTGTCCGCTATCAGGGGTAGTGACTGAACCCCAAAACGTCACTTCGCTTATTGATTCTCTTACTCTTACCCTTCAAACCAAGCATCTATTTTGCCCTCGGGATTTTGTTGTAGAAAACAACGATGTGAGAGCAATGAGTCAAGCCTATCGCAATCTGGTATTCAAGGCTTAGCGTAATACCACTAAATCATAACGGTCAATGTCATCTACAAAGTAAGTACAACATCTTTGCATAGGAGCAATTCAATGGACGGAATCTGGTTAGGTATATTTTTGATATGCGCGGCGCTCATTATTTACCATCATGCTGGCTACCCTTTGCTACTACGTTGGTATTCGAATAAACATCCGCTCAAAGCTGTGGCGTCATCGAACCGAGGCTATCACGAACAAAATAAAGACCGCGTCCTACCTAGCATTACCATTTTGATGCCAGCATTTAATGAAGAGCTGTGGATTGCGGAAAAAATTCGAAATATCGCCAGCCTTGATTATCCCCAACGCAAGCTTCGTGTGCTTATTATTGCCGACGGCTGTACCGATGACACTGTACACGTAGCAGAGTCAGCGATACAGGAAGCGATATGTTCAGAAGCCCATTTTGAAGTCATCGCCCACGAGAAGAACCGCGGTAAAGTGGCTATATTAAATCAAATGTTACCCTGTATCTCTTCCGACATTACCGCGATAACCGATGTATCATCACTTATCTCTATCGATGCTCTCCTTATTGCCGCTCAGCAATTTAATGACCCAGAGGTTGGGGTAGTGAACTCCACTTATCATTTGCTCAATGAAGAAAGTAGTGAAGCGGCATACTGGCATTACCAAAACCAGATCAAATATAGAGAAACGACATTAGGCTCGACTATTGGCAGTCACGGTGCATTGTACTTTATCCGTACCGCACTATTCGAAACACTGCCCGCCAACGCCATCAACGATGACTTTCTCATTCCAATGCACATTGTGCACAAAGGGTATCGCGCCGCCTATTCACCTGACATGAACGCCGTTGAACTAGAAGCGACCCAAGCTGGGGATGACTTCAAACGTAGGATCAGGATTTCCGCTGGTAACATGCAGCAAGTTGTTCAGTTATTTGACTTATTTTCCCCGCGCTTTAAAGGGGTCGCTTTTGCCTTTTTCTCAGGAAAAGGACTAAGACTACTTACGCCTTACTTAATGATCACCTGTCTCATAACATCGGGTTTATTGAGCCAAAACCTTTTGTTTCTATGCTTTTTTATTGCTCAAATTGCGATCTATAGCTTAGCGGCTTTAGCCTATTACTTCCCTCATTTACAACGAGCTAAACCCGTACAGCTTTTAACGTATTTAGTCGTTGGTCACACTGCAAATTTCATTGGTGGCTTGCGCTACCTGCTAGGACTTGAAAACGGAAAATGGAAACGTGTTTTACGTTAGGAGAATTACCATGAAAAATAACACCTATGAAAAGCCAACCATTCGCATCGCTAAACGTATCTTCGATCTCATTGGCGCAAGTATCGGTGTGGTAATCTTAGCGATTTCCTTTCTTCCCGTTGCTATCGCGATAAAGTTAACATCTAAGGGCCCGGTTTTTTATCAGCAATTAAGAGTGGGCAAGTTTACCCCGACAAAAGTCGACCTTATTCACGTCCTTAAATATCGCACCATGTACATTGATGCGGAGAGCCGAAGCGGCGCAACTTGGGCGACGGAAAATGATCCAAGAATAACGCCTGTAGGACGCTTTTTAAGAAAAACTCGACTCGATGAGTTACCGCAGTTTATTAATGTCATCAGAGGCGATATGTCCTTAATTGGACCAAGACCTGAACGCCCTGATTTCTATACAAAGCTTGAACAAGATATCCCATTTTTTACCGAGCGAACCTATGATGTTTTACCCGGTATCACGGGATTAGCACAAGTCAACCAAGGTTATGATACCTGTGTCGACGATGTAAGAAGAAAGGTAGGATTTGATCACAGCTACGCATTATCGCTATCATCATTAAAAACATGGTTCATTACAGATGTCCATATCGTCATCAAAACATTGAAGATCATGGTTGATGGTCGTGGCCGTTAAGCCGTTAAGCCGTTAAGCCGTTAAGGGTAACTAATCCTGTGGCTACAAATATAAAAAAATCCAGCCTTAGCTGGATTTTTTTGCGGTAAAGATGCACATCAGTCCGACAAGAATAAACCCAATGCCAAACAGCTTCACTCCATTAAATGGCTCATTCAACCACGGAAGCGTTACGGCCAGCGCATAAACTAAAACATAACTCAAACTCAATAACGGATAAGCAACGCCTAAAGGTAAATGTTTAAGCGCCATGACCCAACATGCCATTGAGGTGGCATAGCATAACAAGCCTATCGCGACACAAACTAACGCAGGCCAAGTCGCTAGCCAGAGTTGTACTAACGCATATTTGCCAAGCAGCTCTGCTATTAAGGTCCACTGAGAAGATAAATTTCCCATCCCCCACTTCATCGCCAATTGAGCGACGGAGATGAGCACGACGCTTAGCAGGGCAACCGGAAGTCCTGCTTTTAAATCTTTCAATACCATTAGCCAGCACCACCCAAAATACCGACACCAATCATGATAAACATCACACCAAGCCACTGCTTCGGAACGATTACTTCTCCAAATGCAAACTTCGAAACCAACAGCATGATGACAAAATTAATACTCAATAATGGGTAGGCAATGGATACATCCCACTGACTCAGAACCCCAAGCCATGTAACAGCACTGGTTCCTAAAAACGTAATGCCAAGCATCATAGGGAAGCTAAAAAGCTTCCCTATGACCGATAAGTGTGGATTTTCTTCAAAGTGCATCGCCGCCCGTTTTTGCCAATATTGGCTTAACGAACTGGCGAGCACTGAAAGAACAAACAAAAAAACCGTCATTAGTTTTGCGCTTTCTTATCAAAAATCAATGCATGATAACGACCTAAATCAACATGATCACTGGATTTAGGAAAACCTTCAGGCAGCGCTGGTAAGTCTCTAAAGTGTAGCAATACAGGTCCTGTTAATTGCTTTTCTTTAATGAACTCACCTAATTGATTCCACTCAACATAGCGATGTTTTGAGTCTTCATACTCAAGGCCATAGTCCACTTCACCCATCCCCTTAGTTAAGTACACGTCGCTGCGTTTTAGGTACCAGTTTAATGCGGACATTGTGTCAGGGTAATCGGCAATCAGCACCATGTCGTCTGAGACTTTTGGCGCTAACATTGTCATAAAGTCTTCTGGCATTTTTGAGTGAATCGTTGTGTTAGGCACAGCAAAAGAAAACAAAGCAAACAACGCTAGTGGTGACACCATGTACGCAGCAAACTTTCTCTCAAATGACGACGTTTTGGTGGCGTAGAAGGCACAAACAGCCCAAAAACCAAGAATAAACGCAGCTACTGCAACGCGGTAAGATTCGGATGCCTCGAGTGGCAGTTTGCCCATAAAGAACATCACCACTAATACCGTAGCGACTACAGCAAAGAACAAACCATTAATGGCTGAACCAATTGTTAAACCTTTTACTTTTTTCTCGCCCGCTTTCAAAAGACCATGAGTCAAAAGAATCGCGATAGGCGCCATACAAGGAAGGATGTATGTCGCTAACTTCCCACTGGCATATGAGAAAAATAGGAAAGGAACAATCGCCCAAAGCAATGAGTAGCGAATGAGCGGTTTTGATACTTCACCTTTGAGTTGCGCCACAGCCGACGGAGCCCAAAATACCCACGGAAGCGTGCCCAAAAACAGGAATGGCACGTAGTACCAAACAGGTGCAACGTGTTGAGCGTCTTCAGCGGTAAAACGGTGAATATGCTCTTCCCAGAAGAAATAATTCCAATAATCGGCTTCGGCTGCATGCACAGCAAGTGACCATGGTAAGCAAGTGATAAACGCCACAAGCATAACCCACCAGCCCCAACGCAGTATTTCCAGAAACTGCTTTTGCATGATCATATAAGGGACAACAACGATCACTGGTAGCGCCAGCGCCAGGAAGCCTTTGGTTAATACAGCGCATCCACAGAAAAACCCTGCCAGACCATAATTAAGCCAGCGCTGAGCACTGGTTTGAGATTGGGTAGCAAAGAAGAATGCGACGTAACAAGCACTCAACCAGAACGCAAGCATGCCATCCAGTACGCTGTAGGTGCCAACCGCTGCCACCATGAACATACTTAGGAATACGCCAGCCGTTAACCAACCTTGACGGCGTGTCGTCATCTTACCGACAACTAATACTAAACTTAGAGCAACACCTAATGTGGCCAGTGCCGAGGCAATACGCACAGAAAAGTTATTCTCACCAAAAATCACCTGAGCGATCGCATTGAACCAATAGCCCATTACCGGCTTTTCAAAATAACGCAGGTCATTAAACGTCGGTACAATCCAGTTTCCGGACGCGACCATCTCTCGAGAGATTTCACCGTAACGCAGCTCATCAGGAGACCAGAGTGGACGAATATCCAACGGTAATATGTAGAGAGCTATAAAGAAAAGCGGAACCCATACCGCCCAGTTGATTCGAGATTGTTGCATTCTTCATCCAATTGAATAAAAGCCCACGACGATCATGGGCTTATGTTTTTGTATACAGCTAGCTTTATATACAGATAGTTTTATATACGATAAGGCGACTTAGAGTCCCATTCGTTCAACGAATGAGGCTTGGTGAGTCAACCAACCTTCACGTCCTTCCATCTCGATATTTTTTATCGAATCATGAGGAAGTGGATCAACTGCATCATTAAGCAGATCAATCATAGGCACGAATTCTATATTTTGTTGCTTAGCTCTGACAATCAATTCTTCAAACATTTCGGCACATACGATACCTTCCACTTCGGCATGAATCGTATAAACGTTCAGACCATCGCGTTTAATCAGCTTAAGAATAGCGTCATTATAGTTGCTATTGTCCACGCCATCTTGGCCAACCAATTCATCATACGTTGGCAAGGTGACAGGGATCTGTGGTGCCATCCCTTCTCCTGGTGAGAAAATGGAATCGCCACGGCAGTCACTGTTGTACTTGAAAGGAAAGGCATTTTTCTCAATCAAAGTCTGATCAGTACAACGCCATCCAGCGACAGCACTACAAGGTAAGTTTTTACCGGTGATGTCTTTGAGAAGATTATAGCCAAGGGTTATTTGATTGCGAAGTTCCGCATCAGACATGGTATCTGTTTTCATTTGCCATTTATGGTGATCCCACGCGTGGAGACCAATCTCATGGCCAGCGCGATCGGCGGCTTCAATGATAGGACGTAATTTCTTACCAATGATTGGACCCGGCCACAGCGTACCACGGATGAGAATATCGTAACCGTAAAGGCTCGCAGCTTTTGAGCGAAGCATCTTCTTCAAAAATGCAGGACGCAAAAGGCGCCATATATGGCGCCCCATGTTATCAGGTCCAACAGTAAAGAAGAATGAAGCCATCACTCCATGCTTTTCGAAAATTTCGAGCAGCTTAGGCACGCCGAGTTTAGTTCCTCGAAACGTGTCTACGTCGATCCTAAGACCGACCTTAGTGACTTCATTCTGATTCATTACTTATCTTCTGCTACTGCACCTTTAAGGAAGAAATCTAACGTCTCTTCGATAGTATCGTTCATGTGAACCTGTGGTTCCCAATCCAGAAGTTTCTTCGCGTTAGCAATGCTTGGTTTACGGTGTTGAACGTCTTGGTAACCGTCGCCGTAAAACGCTTTGCTTTCTACTAGATTGTAGCCTGCAAATGGAGGGAAGTTGCCACGTAATGGGTGGTTTTCAAACTTCTCTACCAATGTTTCAGCCAACTCTTTGATGCTCGCTTCGTTTTCTGGTGCACCAATGTTGATGATTTGACCGTCACACAGACCATCTTTGTTTTCGATGATGCGGAATAGTGCTTCAATCGCTTCAGAGATGTCAGTGAAACAACGCTTCTGCTCACCACCGTCAATCAGTTTGATTGGCGTACCTTCAACAAGGTTTAGAATAAGCTGAGTAATTGCACGGCTAGAACCAACACGTGCTGAGTTCAAGCTATCAAGGCGAGGACCCATCCAGTTAAATGGACGGAACAGCGTGAAGTTAAGGCCATCTTTTTTACCATAAGCCCAGATTACACGGTCAAGCAATTGCTTAGACACTGAGTAGATCCAACGCTGACGGTTGATAGGACCGACGATAAGTGGCGACGTATCTTCGTTGAACTCAGAATCCGTAGACATACCGTAAACTTCTGAAGTCGATGGGAAGATAATGCGCTTGTTGTATTTCACACAGCCACGAACAATCTTCAAGTTCTCTTCAAAATCTAGCTCAAATACTTTTAGCGGGTTACGCGTGTATTCAATTGGAGTCGCGATAGCAACCAATGGTAGTACGATGTCACACTTCTTAATGTGGTACTCAATCCATTCGTTATGAATCGTGATATCACCTTCAACGAAATGGAAGTCAGGGTGGCCCAGGTGATCAGAAATCTGATTTGAGCTCATGTCCATCGCGTAAACTTCGTAACCGCCATCATCAAGAAGACGCTTAGTTAGGTGAGTACCGATAAAGCCATTGGCACCAAGAATCAGTACTTTTTGACGTTTCTTAGCATTGATGATCGCGCTTGCTTGAGGACCAAAACGCATACCTTCAATCAAGTGAAGCTCTGCTGCCAGTTGCTCACCACCAAGGTACAGACCGTTTTCAGCTTCACCAGAGTTAACAATCACTGAGCCTTGAGCACAGGCAATTGTTAGTGGAGAAGTGGCAACAATCGTACCTGGCGTCGCTTCAAATGTTTTTTCGCTTGGTGTGACACTCCAGATTGTCAGCTTACGCTCACCTAGGAAAGTAAACGCACCTGGGAATGGTTCAGTAACCGCGCGCACTAAGTTAAATACTGTGCGAGAGTCTGTAGACCATTTGATTTCACCATCGGCGGGTGTACGGCGACCAAAGTACGTCGCTTTTATTTCATCTTGTGCTGTTGCTACTGCGCTACCATCAACGATAGTTGGCAATACTTTAGCCAGTAGATCGCTTGATGCTACCGCTAGACGCTTATGCAGCGTTTCTGCTGAGTCTTCGTCAGTAATGGCAATTTTTTCTTGTCCAACGATGTCACCAGCGTCTGCTTTTTGCACCATTTTGTGCAGCGTCACGCCCGTCTCTGTCTCGCCGTTAACCAGTGCCCAGTTGATAGGAGCACGACCACGGTAAGTTGGAAGCAAAGAACCGTGCAGGTTAAAGCCACCTTTTGGCGCAAGATCCAACACTTCTTGGCTGATCATATTGCGGTAGTAGAAAGAGAACAACGCGTCAGGTTTCATCTGGCGAATTTTCTCAACCCAAAGTGGGTGGTTTACGTCTTCTGGCGCATAAACTGGGATACCGTTTTTCGCCGCAAGCTTCGCTACAGACTCAAAAAATACGTTTTCGTTGCTATCATCAACATGGGTAAATACCGCTTCGATTTCAACGCCTGCTTCAAGCAAACTACGAACGCCTGTACAACCGATATTGTGGTAGGCAAACACGACTACTTTCATGGAATATTCCTCTAATATAAATCTTATTATTTGTTCTTTGATTCGTCAGTTTCACGTGCACTGCGAGTTGCCTCGCCCACCAAAACATCCTGTACGTAGTAACGCGGCCTTGCTCGCACATCGGAATAAATTCGTCCAATATACTCACCTAGCAAGCCTAAGCCGATAAACTGCCCACCAACAAATACAAATAGAATCGCAAATAACGTAAACAAACCGTCGCCAGCCCATTCTGAGCCAAATAAAATACGCATTAGCATTAGTATGATACCGAATGCGATACCTGCCGCAGCAGTCATACCACCAACGATACTAAGTAAACGTAACGGTGCGGTTGTCATACTCGTGATCAAGTCGAACATCAGACTGATCAACTTCATAAAGCTATACTTAGATTCACCATCGGCGCGTTCGTCGTGGTGAACCGGGATTTCTGTGGTATGACGAGAGAAGCCATTCGCCAATACAGGAATAAATGTGCTGCGCTCATGACATTCTAGCATTGCATCAACAACATGTCGGCGGTAAGCGCGCAGCATACAACCGTAATCGTTCATTTCAACGCCTGTAGAGCGCTTAACCAGTTTATTGATAACTTTAGATGGATAACGACGCAACGCACTATCTTGACGGTTTTGACGCACAGTGCCGACCGAATCAAAACCTTCTTCCGCTTTAGCAACCAGGTTTGGAATTTCTTCTGGTGGGTTTTGTAAATCAGCATCTAGAGTGATAATTAAGTCGCCACGAACCTGCTCAAAACCAGCCATGATCGCATTGTGCTGACCATAGTTACGGTTAAGGATAACACCAACAACATGACTGCCTTCTTTCGCAGAGGCTGCTTCAATAATTTCGACACTGCGATCTCGGCTGCCGTCGTCGACCAACACTAACTCGTAGTCTTTACCTAGGCTGTCTGCTGCCTTCGTCGTCCGCTCTATTAGCTCTTGTAAGCAGCTTTCTTCGTTGTATACCGGTATGACGATAGACACAAAATTGATAGGTTCATTCTGTTTCATGGGTTATCCAATTATTTCTGACACGGCATTCACTACTCGCGCAACATCGTCCTGAGTCATATCAGGAAATAGCGGTAGTGAACAAATTTGCTGGCTATTACGCTCTGTATTTTCTAGGTTTGGCGTTATTGCACCAAATTGTTCTGCGTAATTCTCTCGATAATATTTCTGGGTATGACACGCTTTAAAGTGAATTCCAGCGCCAATCCCTTTCTCTTTTAGTTTAGCAATCAATTCGTCACGAGTAATACCCGCTTGCACAGGGTCAATACGTACGATCATTAAATGCCAACAGTGTTTGTGGTCATGATTGGCAAGACCTAACGGGGTCACACCTTTAATGGCACTTAACTTCTCACGATAGCTTAACGCTAACTCAGTGCGAGCCTGCGTGATCTCTGCAATACGATCCATTTGACCGAGTGCTAATACGGCGCAAATATCTGGCATATTGTATTTGAAGCCAGGTTCGATGACTTCGGCTTGCGGAGCTCGACCTTGAGTCTCGCGATCAAAAGCATCGACGCCTAGGCCATGAAATTTCAAACGGCGAATCTTATCAGCCAGCTCTGCATCAAACGTGGTGAAAACGCCACCTTCTGCCGTGGTGACATTCTTAATCGCATGCATGGAGAACAGACACGTACCGCGAGCACCAATAGGCTGACCTTGATACTCAGAGCCTAAAGCATGCGCCGCATCTTCAACCACTGGAATACCAAAACGTTCACCAAGTGCATAAATTGGATCTAAATCCAATGAAGCGCCAGCATAGTGAACTGGGATGATCAGTTTGGTTTTATCGGTGATAAGCGGTTCAATCTTTTCTGCATCCGTCATCAACGTGTCAACATCAACATCGACAAAAACTGGCTTAGCACCCACTAGGGTGATCATGTTGATCGTAGATACCCACGTAAGAGAAGGGGTAATGACTTCATCACCAGGACCAATACCAAGTGCCAATAAGACTAAATGCATACCTGCCGTCGCGCTACTTAACGCTACTGCATGCGGCGCTCCTGTATGCTCAGAGATTTTACTTTCCAAATCCGCATTTTTGGGACCGGTTGTAATCCATCCTGAACGCAGTACATCAACGACAGCTTGAATATCTTTTTCATCGACCGCAGGGCGACATAAAGGGAGAAAAGACTGGCTCATATATTTAACTCACAGATAACACGTGCGCATTGGCACGGAGAACGACAAAGTTTACTAGGGCGTTCAAAGAATTAAAAGGGCTGAAGGTGTTCAAATGTCTAATTTATTGACCTTTTAGAACACTATTAAATCAAACATTCACTGAGTATATTGTATTGTCGGCAAAACCTGAAAAAACTTAACAATCGACACGTAACATAAATTCGCAATCTAAACGTGACTACTTGGCATAGTATAGGCTCAGACTCTCAATTATTCCGTAATCCGCTTAAAAGTCAGATTTATGTCAATAATCACGTTAAACGGTCTATCAACATCCGTCTAGACCTATATGCCGCGCAGTTAAGCCACTTAACACTCATTGCAGATAATTATTACATATCTACGCAAAAGCAAATGTATGCGTTTGTAACATGTGTCATTTGTCACCGAGCCTGGTTAGCGTTAGAATTCGGTCCTTCCTATTCAAGCGGTTTTTCCAGTGAAACTCAAAGACAGCCCCGTCACTCAACATAATGTCGAAGGTCACTCGTTTTATTTAAAGCGCGATGATTTGCTGCACAGCCACTTCAATGGCAATAAGGCGAGAAAGTTTGCCGCATTATTGGAGCAAAACAACCCTAGCATCGTTCGTTTAGTTGGGTGGGGCTCAGCGCAAGCAAATTCTTTGACGTCACTTGCTGCACTCGCAAAGGTTAAAGGCTGGCAGTTCACGTATTATGTAGATCATAAACCCGCTTGGTTAGATGAAAAACCGATGGGCAATTATCGAATGGCATTAGAGCTTGGCGCAACCATCGTTTCACTCTCCGACCATCCTAATAACCTTGAAAAGATCCACCCCTGTGACTTTATTCAACGCCAACATGGCGATGATGACGCATGCCTCATTGTCCCAGAAGGCGGCCGGTTTCAACTTGCAGAAGTCGGCGTGCAAACGCTTGCCAGAGAAATTTTGGCATGGGCAAGGTTTGAAAAGAACCCTAACCTGAAAGTGGCTCTGCCTTCTGGCACGGGTACCACTGCGCTATATCTTGCTAAAGCACTGCACTCAGAAGGTATTGAAGTACTCACCTGCCCTTGTGTTGGTGGGCGAGAATACTTAGTTAAACAGTTTCAGGAATTGAACGAATTCGACGTTTATCCAACTATTTTGCAGCGGGACGCGAAACACCATTTTGGTAAGCTGTATCAGGAAGACTATGCCATGTGGCGCTTGTTATACGAGCAAACTGATATAGAGTTTGACCTACTGTATGACCCACTTATGTGGCGCTGCTTGCTCCCTTGGTTAGAAGCAAACCCCGATACTACTGTACTTTATGTGCACCAAGGCGGGTTATTGGGGAACGAAACCATGTTACCGAGATATGAACGAAAGTTTGGCGCAAGAGATAACTCGATACTGAGTTGGTAATGGTTCTATGGCTCTATGGTTCTATGGTTCTATGGTTCTATGGTTCTATGGTTCTATGGTTCACACAGATACTGGAAATACTAAAAAGGGAAGCGTGGCTTCCCTTTTTTGCTAAGTCTACTTTAACTTTACCGTACTGGGTTACTTATGAGATGAATAAGCCGCTAAATATTGCTTCGCCAAAAGGTTCGCTTCATCTATCTCTTCATTCGATAACTTGGCAGTTATTTCATCACGCAGATTCTCAGCGCTTTGATAGCCGTTTGTGGCAGCAACCGACGCCCAAGCAAGCGCTTGAACATTGTCGAGATCAACACCCTCACCTAATGAGTACTTAAAGGCTAAGTTGCGCTGGCCGTAGGCATAGCCATTTTCCGCCGCTTTACGATACCAATTCACCGCTTCAATGTCATTTTGCTCAATACCCAGTCCTTTCGCGTACATCACCCCTAAGCTGTTTTGTGCTACATCATAGCCACGCTCAGCGGCTAAGCGATAATACTCGACTGCCTTGGCATTGCTCTTGGGAACACCTCTGCCCCACTTGTACATACCAGCAAGGTAGTATTGTGCTTGGTCATGACCAATGTTTGATGCTTTCTCAAACCACGACGCCGCTTCTTTCGCATCGTAATGAACACCGTGACCATTGTCATACATCATGCCCAACTTATACATTGCCGTCTCACTGCCTTGTTCTGCAGCTTTGAAATACCACTCAACAGCAATCTTATCATCTTCTTTAATGCCATTACCGACGGCGTATCTGTCCCCTAACTCAATCTGTGCAAACAAATCCCCTTGTTTCGCCCCTTGAGTTACGGCTTTTACACTTGATGCAGACCAATCTTTCGTAAATGCTAAGCTCCCTGCGCTAAAACACAGACTACATAGTGAAACCGCTAACAGTGTTTTTCGCATTTCCTTTTCCCTTTCTGAAGAACTCGTCGAATACTGACACATGTTCATAGAAGTTTTAGGGATTTTAAACAGAATTCGCAATACTCTGACAAAGAATTTCGTTCAAGTCACAAAACCAATGCAACTTCCATTCACGCAAGCAATCTAACGCAACCAACCCTGTCCCAATTAAATAAAGCGTCCCTTTAGTTGAGAATAGCGGGAGAAAAAATGTAATCGTTTGCAATTAGCACTCGTGTTACTTGGCTAATTTTTGTAAACTTTGTCACAAGTGGATTTAAAATTACGGTATTTACATGGCTTCAAAATGGGCAAAACGATTTATCCAAATGGCCGAGCTTGTTGGGTCGTGGAGTAAAGACCCCTCGACGCAAGTTGGCGCGGTGATCACTAAAAACAATCGCATCGTTTCAGTGGGCTTTAATGGCTACCCACACGGTATCTCTGACAGTGCAGAAAGTGACGAAAGAGAAACAAAATACCTGAAAACTCTGCATGCAGAAGAAAATGCTATCCTCTTTGCAAAAAGAGATCTAGATGGATGTGAAATTTGGGTTACACACTTCCCTTGCCCTAACTGCGCAGCTAAGATCATTCAAACGGGCATTTCAGTCGTCCATTGCCCCGCACAATCTGAAGATTTCCTTTCTCGCTGGGGAGATAAAATCTCGCTCAGCCAAGATATGTTTGAGCAAGCTAATGTTCGCATTAATTGGCTGACGTTAGAGCAAAACGACGCTTAATTAATGTAACCGGTGGTATTAAGTATGCGATATCATTCAACTCAACTTTCGCCTACTTAATACACCTTAATACTCAACCTCTTTCGCCTTCAAGCCCCTACCTGCAAAGCAGATTCATAAAGAAAGTGATATATATCACTTTCCAACAATAATGCTATCCTTTAGAATTCGCCATCTTTATTAATGTGACCTAGTCACATCACGAGCAAGAGTAACTTCATGGTCAAATTCCGTTCGCTGTCTATTGCACTTATCGCAATGATTAGCGGGACTATTTCCCCAACACTACATGCCTTTGAGCTCCCTTTATTTAAAGCAGAGGCAGAAGAGCGTGGTTATACGTTACCTGAAGCCATAGGGTTAAGTTTTGGCTATATGAACGTTTCTCAGGGGATAAATGTTGATTCAATAGTTTTAAGTGGGCTTCCTAGTATTGTTAAAGATCTGAATATCAAAACTGAAGGAGGCTACCAAGAAAGCGAAGTGTTCACCCTAAAAGCAGATGTTTGGGTTTTACCGTTTCTCAACTTTTATGCCATAGGTGGAAAGTTAAATGGCTTTTCAGAGACCACTATAAAGTCAGTAAACGGAACTCTGGATTTAGGATGGATTGGCGAGCGAGAAATAAACATCGATAACATTAACGCTCCTTTCCGCCTTGATCTTGATGGCTATATGTACGGGACAGGAACGGTAATTGCAGGCGGATACGAGAGTTTTTTCGCTCTGGTTGATGCGAGCTACACCAAAACAAAATTAACGGTGATTGATGGTGAAATCGACTCCATAGTAGTATCACCACGTATTGGTTATGATTTTTCTCGTAATACCGATGTCCCAATCCGAGCATGGGTGGGAGCACAGTATCAAAACATAGAGCAAACTTTAACCGGAAACGTAAAAGATTTACCGCTTGGCTCTTTAGGTGATATGGGGATTATCCGAAATGCAAAATTTACCGTCAACCAAAGCCTAGCCAACAACTGGAACTCTTTAGTCGGTGCTCAATACGAGTTCACTCCTAACTGGGTGCTTATCAGTGAAATTGGTTTTGGACAAAGAAAAAGCTTCTTCATGACATTGGATGCTAGATTCTAGTCACAAGTAGCCGCTACTCCGCAATGACAGCCACTCAACACTTGATGAGTGGCTCACTTGTTACAGCGCTTAACTTTCTTTACTACTCGTTTCCACTCCGGTGATTTTCACCGGTTTCTTCGTCGCTTCTAACATAATAGGTAGCAGCACTAAGCTGTAAACAAGAATACTCGCCAAAGCGATCGTTAGCACAAGTCCGATAGAGTGCATCCCTTGATGTTTAGCGACAATTAACGCGCCAAACGTCGCGAGAGTAGTTAAACAACTGATTAGAGATGCTTTTGGTGTTGAGGTCTTAAAAAATGCCTCTAAACTGCCCACCGAACGAAAACGTTTAACGATATGAATGCCATTATCTACTCCCAAACCAAAAATCAGTGGTACCACGATAATATTGGCCATATTCATCGACAAATTGAGCCAATACATCATCCCCAACGTGGTGATGGTCGCTAAGCCTAACGGAATAAAGATCAGCACAATGTCGCGCTTTTTGTTCACTGTCCAAATAAGGATCAATGCGATCGCCAAGATCGACATCAAAATCGCCGCTTTAAAAGCGTCAACAACGATAACACCCACTTCTTTTTCCGCGACGGCGCGTCCTGTCGCATTCGGAGCGATAAACTGCACATCGTTAATAAACTGGTTTAATTCTTCAACATTGCTCATGTCACCCTGCGGCGTGACCGCCACCAACCATTCACCCTGCTCACTGATATAGCGTTGGTAAAGCGAGCGGGGCAAATCTCTCTCAATACTAAGTGGCGCTGTATTTGAACTCAATGCGGATAAAGTATCACTGTCTATACTAGAAAATAGCGCTTGTGTCAGTACTCCAAGATCAGCACTATCGCTATTAGTATTAATATTAGTCGGAATACGCTCGGCATTTTTCCAACCCTCTTCTACCGCTAAGCGCTTAAATTCACTTAATGACAATGGTTTTGCTGCCATATTGGGCAGTAAGGCATCAGACAGTTGCTGCGCGCGCTGAGTCAGTTCCGTCGGCATAAAATCGCTGGCAATGATGACTTGGCTGACCGTTGGCTCGTTAAGTAACTGTGACTTCCATTGCTGCGCTTCTTGCTCGTTTTTGGCAACGGCGTAAAGCTGGTAACTAGAACCTAGACCATGTTGCTGCAGTGCGTATAACCCTAACACCGACTCCGATTGCGGGTTCTTCAATACTAACGTCGAAAAATCAAACTTAAATTGGGTCGCGCCATAACCCATCACCAATGACGTGCAAACCACTAAAAAGGTGATTGTCCGCTTATAAGTCGCAAGCCCATGACCAAACGCAGAAAAATAACGTGTGTCGACTTTGTGTTTAACGGTTGGATAACCAAATAGAGTAAAAAATAGTGGAATAACTACGAATGTCGCTAATAACCCAAGGAGCATGCCTAAAGCGGAGACAATACCCAATTCACCCAGCCCCGTGTAGGCGGTTGGATAAAAGCTAAGAAACCCGATACCAGAGGAAAGCGCACACAGAGCTAGCGGGCGAAACGAATGACCGGCAGCATGCGCAAGGCTATGACGGTTATCTTCGCCTTTAATCCTGAGTTCTTGAATATGAAGACAAAGATGAATGGAAAAGTCGACAGCAAGGCCAATAAACATCACCATAAACACAATAGATATGGTGTTATAAGACCCCACAACGAATAAACCAGCAGCGAACGTCCAAACGAGTCCTATTATGACCGTCAAATAACACGCGACGATGACGCGAAGCGAGCGAATGCCGATGGCAAGTATCAATACTAGACCAATTAGCGACGCGCTACCTGCAATGGCGATGCTATTATTGGCATCAACGATTTCGTCGAAATCTAAGGCGGCTTGACCGGTAACCTGAACATCGACACTGGATGGTAAATCCGCCGCCGTTACAGCATTATGAATTGCTTCGATAATCGCTCTGTTTGGCTCTTTTACGCTATCATTCGGCTGCGCAACTAAAGTGACCGCGTATGCGCTTGGCGGTTTGATATGACCACTTAGCTCACGTGCCCAATCAAATTTCTGACCGCTAGCCGCGGACAATAAAGGCTCAAGTATATTTTCGTTAGCTTTATCTACACCTAGAGCACTAGCAGAAATATTACTATTACGGTCAATTAATTGCCCCAAATACACCTCTAAGCGCTGAGCATTGGCGCCAGCAACTAATGGTGCAACCTGTTGGCTAGCAACCTCTTTAAGGGTTTGATAGTCACTGTCGGAGATAAACCCCAGCGCATATTGCTGGAACCAAGACAAGGCCGAAGGAGCAAATACGTCTTTAATAACAGAAGACGAGGCCAACTTATCAACCAGTGTTGCAACACTTTGCTTAGCAAGCTCGCCATCTTGGCTCGTGACTAACACCACCACGTTGCCCGTTTCAGGGAATGCCTCTTCAAGGTGAGCGAGATCATCGACCCACGCGCCATCTTGTTTCACCAGAGAGGAAAGATCGGCGTTCATTTTGAAGTGATGTTGGCTATACCAAGCACTGACTGCAGTCAGCGAAAGTACTAAAAATAGGACACACTTAGGGAAACGTTGGATAAGGGTAATAAGTTGATTCACGATAAATTGACAATCAGTAACGATAAGGCATTAAGTTTAACTCAAAATCACTAAATTCCAGTCAGATTATTGTTAGTACGCCTTCTTTTCTAGCGACTTTTATTTTCTCACTGCTTTATAGAAACCTGTACTTTTATGGATTCATATAGCAGTCATTATCGGTGTCATTCGTGAACGGCTTGCATAAAAAAAGGAGCCGAAGCTCCTTGCACTGTATTTTCATCCGATCATAATCGCTCAAAGCAGCGCTAGCTATTCTTGATCGATCATCCACTTACGGAATTCTTTACGCTCTTGCTTAGAAGCTTTTAAATACCAAGCCTGTAGCTGACCAACATTATCTGATGCTTGCGGGGCAACCGCTTCTTTAGAGGCTGTGCTAGCCGACACTCTAGGAGCAGCCGCTGCCGTCGTGGTGACTGCCGCAGTTGCGACTGCCGCTGTGGCTGTAGGTGCTGCGGACTTCGCCACCACCATTTCACCGGATGTAAAAGTAATGCCTCGCTCAGCATTATGCGCGGCAATGAGTTCATCCATCTGCATATATGGCATAAAGCCATCTTTACCTTTCAGCTTCTCTTGCTCATACGCTAAGGCATAACCATCTTGCGTCACGCGCCATTGTGGCGCGTCACCACGAAAGGCCACTTTCGCTTCTTGCTCGCTGCGCGCCACTGGGTGATTAATTTTCACCTCGTCGCCCGTTACGTTCACAGTAAGGACATAAGGCGCAGAGGTGTAAACATTCGAGCTGCTGCCTTTCCCCAGTTTTTTATCCATACGAACGACAACTTGGTTTTCACCTTGCTCTAGCTCGTTTTTACCAATTCTATTTTCGGCTTCTTGACCGTTAATAAAGTAAACCGAGACGCCCTTCATTGGCACAAGCGTCGCCGCATTTACACTAAACGCCAGCCCTAATGTGGCGAGAACAACCATACTATTTTTCACGATCGGCTTCCTTTACTGCTGCCTACTATCTTGTCAAACAGCATGACACAGAGAACTCCTGCAAAAAAGGCTTTTTTAGATAAATTGACATCTAAATCACTCAATTACAGACGTAAAAAAGCCACCCTAGGGTGGCTTTTAGAATATTCTTTTAGCTAAAAGCTAGATTAGAATTCAGCTTTAACACCAACTGCGAATCCAGTACCGTTTTTCTGAATGTTTGGAGCAGTTGTAGTACCTACATCTGTGTAACCATCGTTACCACCAACTTCAGCATAAACTGTTGCGCCAGGTGCTACTTTGTAGCCAGCGTTTACGAACCAACCAATTTGCTTGTCGTACGTAGAAGCATCTGTTGAGCTCGCTGATTGAGCTTGGTCGTAGTTAGATTGGCTTACACCACCAGCAAATACGATTTGGTTAAATGTATAGTCTGCAGCAAATGCAATTGTTGAATCTGTTGTTGAGTCACCTGCAGTTGGATCCATCTTCATGCTGTAGTAGCCAAGCTCAAGGTTTAGGTTTTCAACACCAGCAAAACGCGCTTCTACTGCCATTAGTGATTCTTTATCTAGACCCGGCTTAGCACTAGCGCCTTTAAAATCAGCTTGGCCGTAAAAACCTGTGAAGTCAAAATCAGCTACACGTACACCAACTTTCGCATCAACCATGTTGCCGTCTGCGCCAAGGCCGTTGTTTTTGTTTTTGTCTTGCTTGTAAGCGATACCGCCGTAGAACATACCTTTGTCTAGGTCGTAACGAATCGCTTCATCACCGCCAAAAGGAGAGCCGTTAGAGAAGAAAGAGTTCACACCGAACTGGTAGTCAGAACCAACACCAGCATCATCAAGGATAGTATCTAAACGACCAACTTTAAGAGAACCTGCAGCTTGTGAGTAAAGCGCTACATATGTGTTACCAGCGTGAGCTGCTGTGCTTGTACCTTTAGTTACGCTGCTGTTTGCGCCGTCAAATTCCCAGTACGCACCAAATTGTAGGTCATCGTTAATTGCATAACGCGTATCAAAACCGAAATCCGCATCTTGGATTTCTTGGTGCATTGAAGCACCGTCTTCAACACCTTTCAGGTAAACAACTTCGATGTCACCCTTAAGGTTAACCGTTACTTTGTTCTCGTTATAAATTTCGATACCTGCTTGCGCAGAACCTGCTGCCAATACTGCTAGAGCTACTAGAGTCTTTTTCATGATAATCCACTGCCTTTTCATTAGATGGGAATTCCCTTTCGGTTCCCTTTTTTAATATATATCGCGCCAAAATCATTTTTTAGAACAACAACCTTTTGTTCCTAAGTCGTTTCAGCGTCGTTAAATCTCGAAATCAAGAATGCAAAAGATATAAGATAATGTCAAACACCCTAAAACAAATAAGTAAATTACCCTAAACACCTATAAATCAATGAGTTACAAGGATGCACGTGATACAGCGCAAAGTTTACAAGCACTCATATCGTGCAACCCCTACACTAAAATCCGCACACCAATTAGCTAAAAGCTCCAATACAGACAAATTAAGCGCATTGCCATCAGAATAATACACCAACCAAATGTCTTTTTTGGGGTTTTATATTTTTTGACCACTGAAAGATATATGGCTTTATGAAAGTTCACTCTGTTTTTGTGACATTGATCAAAACTATCACCGTAAAGTGATGATGAGAATCTCTGAATGTCACCAATCGAAGTGTGCTATCATCGCCGCACTGCAATTTGGATCACAGTATGACAACCAGTAAAATACAATCATCAATTCGCCAAAGTTATCAAAACCTGCAACATCAACTGGATAACTTCGTTCCTAGACGCGCACAAAACTATCTTGTTTCTGAAATTGCCAAGACGTTGCTTGGTCAATATCACAAGTCGACGCGTATTATTGTTGCAGAGGCAGGGACAGGAATTGGTAAAAGTCTGTCTTATTTGATGGCAGCGATTCCTATCGCGGTACAAAACAATCGCAAAATAGTCATCTCTACTGCAACGGTGGCACTGCAAGAGCAGTTACTTGATAAAGACTTGCCTCTGTTTCGGCGTATTACTGACCAAAACTTCTCTTTTATTATTGCTAAAGGTCGTCAGCGCTATTGCTGCGCAGAAAAATTAGCCGTGGCATGCGGTGCAGGCCAAGCAGATGCCAATAACAGTCAGCTTGCCATGTTTGAGTCCAAACCCAAGAAAAGTGATATTAAGCAACTTCACGACATGTACGAGAAGCTGTCGAAAAATAAATGGAATGGTGACCGCGATTCATGGCCCGCTCCTATTGATGATGCGATTTGGCAGACCATTGTCAGTGAAAAGCACAGTTGTAATAGTGGGCTGCCTGCGCACAGACAGTGCCCTTTTGCCAAAGCACGTTCAGAGCTGGACAAAAATGATGTCATTATTGCCAACCATAGCTTAGTCATGGCTGACGCTGATCTGGGCGGCGGGGTGATTTTGCCTGAACCAGAAAACACCATTTATATCTTTGATGAAGCCCACCACTTACCCCATGTCGCCAGAGACCACGCTTCAGCCTCATCGACATTAAAAGGGGCCGTGAGTTGGTTAGAGCGACTAAACCAAGCCGTATCGAAATTCTCTGGACTGGCAGATGAAAAACGCGTTGGTCGTTTTCGCAATGAATTGCAAGACTCCATTCAGCAACTTATTCCAATATTGGGTGAAGTAAACACCTTCTGTTCATCGCTAACTTTTGAAGAAAGTTATTGCCGATTTGAAGATGGCGAACTGCCTACGTGGCTTGAAACCCAAGCTAAAGACCTAAAATCCATCACTCAAAAAGGCTCACAAGCCTCTGGTAAAATTGCGGATTTGATTTCAGAACGCCTTAAAGATGGCGAAATTGCCGCTAAACTCGCCGAGCCTGCACTCGCCGAGCTAGGCTTTTATATTCAGCGTTTTGAAAACCTTGCCGCCGTATGGCGACTTATGAGTGAGCCTAAAAAAGAAAAAGGCGCGCCACTTGCGCGTTGGATTGAACAAAGCAAAGAACGCGATAGCGACCATATTATTAGCGTATCGCCTTTAGAAGTGGGTTGGCAGCTCGACCAGCAAATTTGGTCTCGTTGCGTTGGCGCGGTGTTAGTCTCGGCAACAATGCGAGCACTAAATTCTTTTTCTTTCTTTTGTCACCAAAGTGGCATTAGCCAAAAGGAAGAAGACGGCGTTCAGTTCTTAGCACTGGCATCCCCTTTTGATTACGCCAATCAGGCGGAACTTATCGTGCCAAAAATGAAGTACGAACCACAAGCGAGTCCGTTTACTGATGAGCTGAAAGAGAAATTGATGCAGTACATCGCCGATGGCAAGAGCAATCTGGTGCTATTTTCTTCCTATTGGCAGATGAACCAAGTAGCGAACGACATTAAAGGAAAATTTGCCTTAAAAGGCTGGCACCTGCAAATCCAAGGCGAATCATCACGCACAGAAATTCTAAATAAACATAAAACGCTGACTCAATGCGGTAAAACCAGTGTGCTTTTTGGCACCGGCAGCTTTTCCGAAGGGTTGGATTTGCCCGGAGAGTTACTTGAGAACCTCATTATTACCAAAATACCATTTGGGGTACCAACTTCACCGATTGAACAAGCACATGCAGAATATATAGAACGTAAAGGCGGCAATCCATTTCTACAGATTACAGTTCCTGAGGCCAGTAAAAAGCTGATACAATCAGCAGGGCGTCTATTACGTAAAGAAAGAGATTGCGGTACCTTGTACATTCTAGACAGGCGCATCGTAACAAAAAGGTATGGCAAGTCACTTCTCGATTCCCTACCCCCATTTAAAAGAACTATCGAATACTAAGGTGACAGGTCTCCATGGAATTTATTGAACCAAGCATGCTTGTGGTGCTTGCGCTTGTCGCATTTGTGGCAGGCTTTATCGATGCGGTCGCTGGCGGCGGTGGTATGCTCACCGTTCCCGCCTTACTTTCTCTTGGGCTACCTCCTCATATTGCCCTTGGCACCAATAAATTGGCGGCGACCTTTGCCTCATCCACGGCGGCATTTACATACTATCGTAAGCGACTGTTTAATCCAAAGTGCTGGAAAAGAGCATTTATAGCCACACTTATTGGCGCTACTTTGGGTACGTTTGTCGTGGATATGATTTCAACAGAGTGGTTAGAAAAAGTATTGCCTCTCGTTATTCTTGCCGCAGCGCTTTACACCGTTTTTCATAAATCACCAAGTGCCGACGGCAATGGTGTCAATAAAGGCTGCCCTAAATTCAACCGTAAGCAATACCTGCAAGGTTTGTCACTTGGCTTCTATGACGGTGTTGCTGGCCCTGGAACTGGCGCGTTTTGGACGGTAAGTTCAATGGCTTTATATCGGCTAAATATTCTACTCGCCTCTGGATTGGCAAAAGCGATGAACTTCACCAGCAACTTTACCTCTTTAGTGACGTTTGCTTTCTTAGGACACATTAACTGGGTACTAGGACTTACCATGGGTGTCTGCCTTATGGCGGGAGCTTACATTGGTGCCCATTCCGCGATAAAATTTGGTGGCAAGTTCATTCGACCGATTTTTGTCACCGTGGTCAGTGTTCTTGCCATTAAACTGGCCTATGACGCGTGGTTTTAAAGCGTCCGTTCCAATACAAATCATTCTATAATTACTATGCGATTGACCACTGAGAAAAAAAGATGAAACTCGCGGATCTGCATACTCGTCTAGAAAAGCTTCGCCAATCAGCCGCTGCCTATGACGCTGAACGCAAAAAGAGCGTAACGGTGTTATTTGATGATCAACTCTTTAATGCATCCTCTCGTTTTCTTTCACCTTGCGTGCACGAAGCAAAAGATAACCTAAGGCAACTTTCGTCGAATACTATTTCTCTGACTAAAGCGCAGTACTTAGCGGATCGCTTAGTGGCTCAACTCGAAGCGTTGGAAAGAGCCCTTGCCCCATTTGCTCAGCCCAATGCTACTAGCCCGCAGGAGTCTAACGACCTTCACAGCCAATTACGCCAGCACCAAGAATGGGAAGCCCGTTTATGTGCACTCGTCAGGCATAAAGAGAGTCTGTTAGGTTCTGGGGGAAATAAGGAGACGCTTGAGAATGAATGGCAAATCGCCGAGCAGCGCTTGCAACGTTGTCGAGCGGCTTTACTCAACATCGAACATCAAATTAATGAAAGTGAGAAGTTTCTATAATGGCAACAAATCAAAGTTTAGAAAATGCACCAGAAGACGTTAAACTGGCCGTCGATCTCATTTATTTGCTAGAAAGCAATGACATCTCCCCGGAAGTTGCACTTAAAGCAATCGATATGGTACGAGCGGATTTACTACGACAGATCGAACAAGGCCAATCATAATCCTTACTTATTATTAGCCGATTCAAAATAAAAAAGATAGGTATCGCTTGTTTGCCCCACCTATCTTTCTCCACTTTCAGCCGCTGTGCTTATCGCCGCTACACTTTAAATTGCTTCATCAACGCCTGCTGCTGCGATGACAATTCATAAATATCGTTGCCAACATTTTCAGACTCACTCGCTTGTTCTAAGATCTTCGCACTAAGATCGCGTATATTCGTCACGTTTTGATTCACTTCGGTCGAGACTGACTGCTGCTCTTCAGCGGCCTTGACGATTTGTGAGTTCATGTCGTTGATCGCTGAAATAGACTCAAAGATCTTACTCAATGATGTCACCGCTTGTTGCACATGCGTGGCGGTAGAATCGGCGAGGTGCGATCCTTGCTGAATCGCGTTAACCACATCTTTAGTGCCCGTTTGTACACGCTCGATCACTTCGCGGATCTCACCTACCGAGTCATGTGTGCGGCTCGCTAAACTGCGCACTTCATCAGCAACCACAGCAAAGCCCCTACCCTGCTCACCCGCACGCGCCGCCTCTATAGCAGCATTAAGTGCGAGTAGGTTGGTTTGCTCGGAAATTCCCTCAATGACCACCAAAATAGCGGTAATATTGGCATTGTTCTGAGCCAACTCTTCAACAACTGGTACCGTCGCTTTCATTTGTTCAACCAATCGTACCATCTCGGCGGCAGACAACTCGGCCACTTCTTGACCTTGGCTAGCTGAATCATTAGCGGAGGCAGCTGCTTGTACTGCCGTTTCCGCATTTTGTACCACTAACGACGCCGTTTGTGTCATCTCTTCTGACGCCGTGGCGACGAGATCCACCTCTCTAAACTGCGCATCACAGCTCACTCGACTAGACGCTGCCGTCGACTTAGCCTGCTCCGCCGTTTCAATGACTTGTTTCGACGTCGTGGCAACCTGAGAAATGGTTGACTGTAGCTTCTCTAAAAAGGCATTAAACTGCGTGGCAAGTTGGCCTATTTCGTCTTCAGACTTCACGTCTAGTCGCTGAGTTAAGTCCCCTTCACCGGTGGCAATATCCTCTAACCTCGACACAACTTCGCGAATGGGTTTTACTAGGCTATGAGACATAACCCCAATGATCACAAGACCAATGAATACAAACCCTACACCGACTAAGATTTCACTAACGATCCCTTCTTCAAGTTGAGATGACAGTGTTTGATCAAGACGAATGGCATCGCTTAATACCGAACTTCTTGGCATATCAAAAAACACGCCCCAAGTCTGATTTGCAATAGAAATCGGGTTGAATACTGTTAACCACTCACCATTAGCACTCCACTGAATAACCGCTTCTTCGCCAAACATCAGATCTGTCACTTGATTGTTTGACAATACTGAGCTGACAAATGGCGTGCCGGCTTTTACATTAGCATTGTCACTGGCAATGACCGATTCGTCCAAGCTGACAATATTGACCTGACCACTGCCCCCAAACAAACTTGCATCCGATTGGGTGACGGTCTGAGCCAGTTGCGTCAAACCTAAGTCAATACCTAAAAAACCAATAATCATATTATCAACTTCAATCGGTATCGATAACGACGAACTCAGATGCGTACTGCCCGCTATCTGCGTCGCCTTTGGTGTACTTACACAAGCAGATTCTGTCGCCAACGGGCAATAAAATCGCTCAGCGTCTGCAAAGTTATCTAAATCAGCCTGACTCAACACATGACGGTTGGCATTTTCACCAGTCTCTGCAATTTTCCAATAAGTGGCAAACTGACCGCGATCATTGGAGCCGACATAATCTGCTCCTTCATAATTCGAGTCTTCGCCATCAAGCAGATTAGGTTTAAATACTAAGTAAGCCCCTTCGATTGAAGGAAACTGAATAACAGCTTGGCGAAGCATTTCATCTAACGCGGTGCGTAAGTCTTCACTCGGTACAAAGTTTTCTTCCGCGTTAGATTTTTGAAATATCGCGTTGGAAATAAGCATCTCAGCCCGAAAAATAGCTTCGCTGAAATAATCTTTTACTTCTCTCGCATTGATTTCGGCACGCGCTTCTAATAGCGCCTCCGACTTCTCCACTACGGATTGGGAACTAAGCTTCTGAGTGGCTTGTTGATTATTGGTGGCGTTGTAAAGCGAAAAACTAATCAGCGCTAAAGAGGTAAATAATAAACAGCAGCCGGCTAAAATCGTAATTTTCCACTGAACGGAGAGAGTTCGCATAATACATCCTTTTCGCAAACGGTTATCCATATAGGCATGTTATCGACAGAACATCCTTTTTATTGAGCTTTTTATTACAACATTATTACACTTTTAACTCAATAATTTGAAGTATACCCATCTCTATGACAATGCTAATATTTCTGTTATCGGATCGGACAAAATACAGGACCATCTCCAATGAAAGTCATCAGTTTTAACATCAATGGACTCAGAGCTAGATTGCATCAGTTGCAAGCCGTCATTGATAAACACCAACCCGATGTCATCGGGCTACAAGAAATCAAAGTACACAATGATGCCTTTCCTATTGAAGACGTCGAAGCCATGGGTTATCACGTCTATTTTCATGGTCAAAAAGCGCACTATGGCGTCGCCATGCTGTGTAAACAAAAGCCAACCTCTGTGCAGTACGGGTTTCCTACAGATAATGATGATCACCAAAAACGCATGATCATGGCGACGTTTGATAATGATAACGGCAAAAAAGTGACAGTGCTAAACGGTTACTTCCCTCAGGGTGACAACATCGCCCATGAAACTAAATTCCCGTATAAACGGGCGTTTTATAACGATTTAATGACTTACTTAGATGATCACCATACTGCTGAAGACGATGTCATCATTATGGGCGATATTAATATCAGCCCAATTGACTTAGATATTGGCATCGGCGCACCTAACCAAAAACGCTGGCTCAAAACTGGCAAATGCTCATTTCAACCAGAAGAACGAGAGTGGCTAAAGCGCCTGCTTGACTGGGGTTTTGTTGACACTTTTCGTCAACTACACCCTAATGTTGATGATCAATTTTCATGGTTTGACTATCGTTCAAAAGGATTTGTAGATAACCGCGGGCTGCGTATTGATGTTGTTCTCGCCACACCATCGCTCTCAGCTCGATGTGTCGAAGCGGGTATTGACTACGAACTACGTGGCATTGAGAAACCTTCTGATCATGCGCCTATTTGGTCGACGTTTAAGTAAGAAGTGGCTCTACTCGTTGGTTATAGAAGGCTAGACAGTCTTTATTCGCAATACATGTACCAACAACAAAAAAGCGCTGCGATGTTCAACCGCGGCGCTTTTTTATCTGTTACTTATTATTTATTATCTGCTTCCATTACTTAGCTTAATGGTCGTAAATAGGCGAGGAAACGTTTTTCGGCGTTTTTAAATACCCAAAGAATAATAAACGTTAGCGCCATATAAAATAAACCGGCCGCTAAAAATGACTCAAATGGCGCATAATAGCGAGCGTTCACCAACCTTGCAGCGCCTGTAAGGTCCATAATAGTGACAATCCCTGCTACGGCAGAACCATGTAACATGAAGATCACTTCGTTACTATAAGCAGGAAGCGCTCGACGTAGCGCACTTGGCAAAATGATTCGACGATAGGTTTTCCAATATCCCATTCCATAGGCCTTTGCCGCTTCAACCTCACCTTTTGGCAAGCCATTAATGGCACCACGAATGATCTCCGCAGTATATGCCGAGGTATTTAAAACGAATGCGACAAGTGCACAAAACCATGCATTCTCCCATAAGGTGCCTTTAACTGGGAAAAACTGGTCCATACCATAGTAAATGAGATACAGCTGAACTAATAATGGTGTACCACGAAAAAAATAGATAAATGCCCACGAAGGTGCTACCGCGAAATAGTTACTACTATTGCGAGCAATCGCCAACGGGATGGCAACACACAGGCCAATGACTAATGCTAGTGAAACCAGCCATGCCGTCGTCCATAGTCCGTCAAGGTAAACAGGGAAACTGTCGATAATGATAGAAAAGTCCATATCTACCTCGTATGAATACTGAATTTGCGCTCAACCAGCTTGAGAAAGCCTGTCGATACTGCGGTAAAAAACAAAAAGATTAAGGCAACCGTCATGTAAAACGTAAATGGCATCTTAGTAGAGCCTGCCGCTAACGAACTCACACGCACCATGTCTTCCAAACCAATGATGGAAACAAGCGCTGTTGTTTTCAATAATACTAGCCAGTTGTTACCAAAGCCGGGCAATGCATGTCGGATCATTTGCGGTAGTAAAATGCGTCGAAACGCCATTGGTCCACTCATGCCGTAAGCTTTCGCCGCTTCCATCTCACCTTTATCAACGGCCATAATTGCACCTCGAAAGGTCTCCGCCATATATGCGCCAAAGATAAAGCCTATGGTAAGAACACCGGCAATGAATGGCGAAACATCAATATAATCAGGTAAATAAGACGTCCACTCGTGATTAGGATCACTAGATGTAAACCAGTTATTGAGCCATTCATTGGCCGCATACAGGCTATTATTGAGTAGGATCTGCCCGCCAAAGAAGATCAACATCATTAGCACCAGATCTGGGATGCCGCGAATAACGGTTGTATATAGCGTGGCTATCGCACGTGCCCAACGGTAAGGAGCAAGTTTAGCCAACGCACCTAACATGCCCAAAAGCATGGCAAGAATGAGCGACAGTACCGCTACTTCTATCGTCAACACCGCCCCTTTTAAAATTGAGGCTTCATATCCTTGTAAATCGAGCATAGCTTCTTCCAACAGCGAAACTTAAATATTGATAAACTTACCAAATACGTTATCGAGCCTTATTTGGTAAAAAGGCTTGAGATAATACTCAAGCCTTATCAAAGCGTAATTAAATGAGTAATTTACTCACCGTATACGTCGTAGTTAAAGTATTTTGCGGCGATATCTTGGTAAATACCTTTCTCACGTAATGACAGGATTGCCGCATCCAATTGCTTGGTCAGATCTTTATCTTGTTTACGTACTGCGATACCAAAGCCGTCACCAAACCATTTTGGATCAGTTAAAGAAGGACCAACGAATTCGTAAGCTTCTCCGCCTTCTTTCTTAAGTACGCCATCTTCCAATGCTGACGCATCACCAAGTACAGCGGCAATACGACCATTACCTAAATCAAGATAAGCTTCATCGAATGAGCCATAACGTACAATTTCAACGCTATCGCCGAAGTTGTCCGTTAGATATTTGTCATGGGTGGTTGCACGTTGTACGCCAATTTTAACGCCATTTAGATTTTCAAAATCAATACCAGCGCCTTTCTTAGCAATAAACTTGTTCGGAATCAGTGCGTATTTACCAGTGAAATCGATTTTCTTTTTGCGTTCTTCAGTAATCGACATCGCGGCAATGATAGCGTCATATTTACGAGCCAATAGTGAAGGAATAATGCCATCCCAATCTTGAGGTACGATGACACATTTTGCTTTCAACTCTTCACAAAGCGCATTAGCCATGTCAACGTCAAAACCTTTTAATGACCCATCAGCTTCTGTCCAGCTAAACGGAGGGTACGCACCTTCAATGCCAAAACGCACTGTTTTCCATTCCTTTGCTTGCGCTACCCCAGTTGCTGCTGTTGCAACAATCGCTGCTGCTAATAACCACTTTTTCATTTCCATACTCCTGTGATTTACATTATTTCTAACTTACATTATTTTGTTTTTGTGTTGTGTTGCTTTTTATCGTTATTTTGAGCGGCACTCAAAATAGAGATGCTCTCAAATTAATATATCGAAGAGATAAATTGCTTTAAACGTTCTGATTTTGGCGTAGTAAATAGCTGCGCAGGATCGCCCTGCTCTTCCACCAGCCCTTGATGAAGAAACATGACGTGGTTAGACACATCACGTGCAAACGCCATTTCATGTGTTACCACTAGCATTGTTCGCCCTTCTTCAGCTAGATCACGCATCACACCTAGAACTTCTCCAACAAGCTCGGGATCCAGTGCAGAAGTCGGCTCATCAAATAGCATGACTTCAGGTTCAACAGCAAGTGCACGCGCAATGGCTGCTCGTTGTTGTTGACCACCAGATAGATGACCCGGATAGTAATCCTTGCGTTCGTAAAGACCGACTTTTTTCAGAAGTAGTTCTGCGTTTTCAATAGCTTGAGCTTTAGGGACACCCAGTACATGAATAGGTGCTTCGATGACGTTCTCTAGCACTGTCATGTGAGACCACAGATTGAATCCTTGAAATACCATCGCTAAGCGCGAGCGAATACGTTGTACTTGCTTTTCGTTGACAGGAACGGCTTCACCAGAGCGGTTGTTTTTCATCTGGATCAATTCACCATTTACCCAGATCTCTCCCTGAGTAGGGGTTTCTAGAAGGTTAATGCAGCGAAGAAATGTACTTTTTCCAGAACCTGATGAGCCAATTATTGAAATGACATCACCTTTATGAGCGGTAAGGGAAATTCCCTTTAAAACTTCATTTTGACCAAATGTCTTGTGCAGTTCTTTTATGTCCAGCGCTGGTACATCATTCATGCGCTTGTGCTCCCTGTATTTTATTGACTGCGAAGGTACTCCGACCTTTTGATATTCGATACAAGCTAGCACTACAAAGTGCCGTTTGCAACAAATTATTAACCTAATATACTCGCTAATTCAGAGATTATAACTGAGAAAATATGCATGTTAAAGTGCTTTAACCTCGCCTTTATGAATAATAGCAGCCAATAGATGCAAATCTAGTCACTTCCCACTCATAATTAAAATCAATCTGATATATTTCCAAAATGTTACATAAAGCCACTCGATATTAGAGCTTATGCCTATAGAAACCACCAATATTCAGAACATAAGTCCAACTTATTTACCATTAGCGAAACTTATGCCCCGTTCGTTTATTGATAGAAATGTGATTTTAGTGGCCATTTGTTGATGGAAACTAGCCAGGAAGCATAAAAAAACAGCACGCTTAGCGTGCTGTTTTTATTTTCGTTACGTGTGTTGTCAATGGCTTATTGTCGTTACGTAGGCGTATTCCACAACGAAAATGCCTGCTCGGCAGTAAACTTGCCATCAAGCAGTGCTCGCCCAACAATAACTCCAGAAACACCACTGCCTTTCAAAGCGGCAATATCATCTAAGCTACCAATGCCACCTGATGATTGAAACTGGACCTGCGGGTATTGCTGACATAAATCGACATAAAGCTCTACATTGCTACCTTTTAGCGTCCCGTCACGTGAAATATCTGTACATAACACATGAGTTAAACCAACCGTTAGGTAATCATCAATAAGCGCTTCGATGGTCACGCCAGAATCTTCTTGCCAGCCTGAAATAGCGACATTTCTGATTCCGTTAGCATCAATGTTAATATCAAGAGCAAGGACGATTTTTTCAGGTCCATATTTTTCCATCCATCCTTTCACAAGTTCAGGCTCCTTGACCGCAGTCGAACCAACGACAACACGCTGAGCCCCAGCTTCTAATAGATCAACCACGTCTTGCTCACTACGAACCCCTCCGCCAATCTGAATATGGGCAGGCGTACTCGCGAGTAAGGTCGCGATTAAATCCAATTGGCGTGCCGTGGTATCTTTTGCACCAGTAAGATCAACAAGGTGCAGCCAGTCTGCTCCTGCTTGATGATAGAGATTGAACTGCTGCGCAGGATCAACCTTATACTCGGTTACTTGACCATAGTCGCCTTGATAAAGTCTAACGACTTGTCCTTCGATTAAATCGAGTGCTGGAATTATCACTGTTAAGTCCCTTTCACTAATTTTTTAACTAATAGTTTCTAACTAATCTTAAATAGCGCTCTTTTCGCTGCCTATCAACACACCATAGCAATGCTGATAAGTTGGCTTTCTTATGAAGAATAAACGCCTTATACCAACTCAAGAAAATTCTGGATTAGTTTTGACCCAGCTTTAGACGAGCGCTCGGGGTGAAATTGCACACCATAATAGTTGCCACTTTGGATTGCAGCACTAAAAGGGAAACCATAATCACATTGCGCAATTGTGTAGTCACCCACCGGCATACCGAAGCTGTGAACAAAGTAGAAATACTCCGAGTCTTCAATACCCGAAAACAAAGGGTTTCCTTCATCAGCCTTCACGGTATTCCAGCCCATATGTGGCAATGGTAAGTCGCCAGTTTCTAGTTTTTTAACTTCACCAGAGCAAAACCCAAGACAGTCGACTATTTCATCCGCTTTTTGTCCCTTCTCTTGTGACAGTTTTCCCAACAACTGCATGCCCAGACAAATTCCAAGCAGTGGCTGCTCGACCTTTTTCACAAGTTCAATAAGATCCCGTTCTTCGAGGTTTTTCATCGCCTCGCTCGCCGTGCCGACACCGGGTAAAAACAGTTTATCGGCGGCAAGAACGATATCCGCATCTTTTGATATTGTGACCTGATAACCAAGGCGCTCAATAGCAAACTTAACTGAAGATACATTGGCGCAGCCAGTATCAATAATAACGACTTTTTGTTCTGCTTTAGCCATTACAACACTCCTTTACTGCTCGGGAGCTCTGTACCTTCCACTTTAATCGCCTGACGCAAGGTTCGACCAAATGCTTTGAAAAGGCTCTCAATAATGTGGTGATCATTGTGGCCTGATGACGAAAGGTGCAGCGTACACGCTAGAGTATCCGTTAGCGAACGGAAGAAGTGCACAACCATCTCAGTAGATAAATCGCCAACTTGTTCGCGGGAAAATTCCGCTTCAAATTTCAGGTATGGACGTCCAGACAAATCTAATCCACATTGCGCTAAACATTCATCCATCGGTAAACTAAATCCGAACCGACCAATACCACGCTTATCACCTAACGCTTCTTTTAGTGCCTGCCCTAGTGCCAACGCCGTATCTTCAATCGTATGATGATCATCGATATGTAGATCACCTTTCACATCAATTTTCATTTGAAAACCGCCGTGTGTGGCAATTTGATCCAACATATGATCGAAGAAACCCATTCCAGTAGAGATCTCGTTACCGCCCGATTCATCAAGGTTAACTAACACCTTAATGTCGGTTTCTTTTGTCGTTCTTATGACTTCTGCAGTACGAGCATTAACGGTGAGATCTTTGAGAATATCTCTCCAACCCATCGTTTTCGGATGATATTGAATACCACGAATTGCCATATTTTCGGCAAGCTGCAAATCTGTCTCTCGGTCACCTATAACAACCGATGTTTTAAAGTCCACTTTGCCACTTTGTAAATACTCTTTCACCATGCCCAGTTTAGGCTTACGACATGAACAGTTATCTTCATCAAAGTGCGGACAAATAAGCACATCGTCAAACATGACACCTTGCGACTCAAAGATTTCCATCATCATATCTTGCGGCGCATCAAAATCAGCTTGAGGATAACTATCGGTACCCAATCCGTCCTGATTGGTCACCATGACAAGTCGGTAACCTGCATTTTGTAATGCCAACAAGCTTGGGATGACATACGGTTCTAATTTCAGCTTATCCAAACGATCGACTTGAAAATCAACGGGCGGCTCGACAATCAGCGTGCCATCGCGGTCGATAAATAAGATTTTTTGTTGATTGCTCACTATAAAATTCCTTGTCAGTATGCTCTGTTAGGCAGCGCTTTGATTAATTTGATTGCGGATAAATGCCAACGTTTTTTCGCACTCTTCACGATTACCAACACTGATACGTACACAGTTTTCAATTGGTGAATTACGTAAAATAATACCGTTGTCCCAAGTGGCTTTAAAAAGCTCATCACCATCGGTAAATTCAACTAGAAGGTAGTTCCCCCACCCTTCATGAACCACGACCCCCGGCAAGAGTGATAAACCCGCCTGCAAATACGCACGGTTGGCATTGAGATCCAATACTTGATATTTAGTACGAGCCAAGCCATGTTCTGATAACGCTTGAATCGCAATATCAGCAACAGGAACAGGCACTGGATACGGAGCAATAACCTTAAGTAGTACATTAATGAGAGATTCATTTGCTAAGGTAAAGCCGCAGCGTAACCCCGCAAGTGCGAACGCCTTAGATAGCGTACGTAAAATCGCCAGATTGGAATAGTCTGCGAGTAAATCGACCGTTGATGCCTCTGGACAAAAGTCGATATAAGCTTCATCCATAACGACGATCGCTTTATCTTTGGTCATTTCGAGCAAGGCGATAATATCGTCACGATTAACTAAGTTGCCCGTCGGATTATTAGGGCTGCAAACGAACACCAATTTTACTGCGTCCAAATTTGCTTCGATCGCAGGAAGATCAAGCTGCCAATCATCCGTCAATGGTACAACCTTTCTCTCAACACCAATGGTTTCTGCGCTAATGGCATACATTCCATAGGTCGGCGGACAATACAAAATACTGTCTTTACCTGGTTCACAGAAAGCGCGAATCAACAACTCAATACCTTCGTCGGCACCACGTGAAGTAAGAGTCTGACTTGCCTCAACACCCGCATAAGAGGCGTAAGCTTCTATTAACGCTTTAGGTTGGCATTCGCTATACCGATTAAGACGAGCAAAATCTGTTTTATATTCATTATCAAATGGTGATTCATTGGCATTCAACCAAATGTCGCCACTGCCACCAATTCGTCTTGCCGACATATAAGGGGTAAGAGCCTGAACTTGTTTACGAGCTAATTTTTCCATCACTTCTGCTCCTGCATCAGCTTTTCTACACGGATTGTGACTGCTCGCTTGTGCGCATCTAACCCTTCCGCTTCTGCCATTGTCACGACAGTTGGCGCGAGTAACTGTAGCCCCTCTTTTGAAAGCTCTTGTACTGTCATGCGCTTAGAAAAGTCGGCTAAACCCAAGCTCGAGTGCGTTCTTGTATAACCGTAGGTTGGCAATACATGGTTCGTCCCTGAAGCATAGTCACCGACGGACTCTGGCGACCAATCACCTAAAAATATCGAGCCTGCGTTGTCGAGCAGTGATAACAGTTCACGCGGGTTCTTCGTTTGAACAATAAGGTGCTCTGGTCCGTAATAATTCGAAATGGAAACACACTGAGTTAAAGAGTCAGCAATAATCACCAAGCTCGACCCTAATGCTTTCTCTGCAATTTCTGCACGCGACAGTGCTTTTAGTTGGTTACGTACTGCTTCTGTGACTTGATCTGCTAATACCGCTGACGGTGTCACCAAAACAACCTGAGAATCTGGACCATGCTCCGCTTGACTCAACAGATCTGCTGCGATGAATTCTGGGTCGGCACTATCATCGGCAATAACCAGCACTTCAGAAGGACCCGCTGGCATATCAATTGCCGCACCACGAAAATCGTTACTAACCTGACGCTTCGCCTCTGTGACATAGGCATTGCCTGGACCAAAGATCTTATCCACTTTGGCTACCGTTTCTGTCCCATAGGCCATTGCCGCCACAGCCTGACCACCGCCGACATTATAAACTTCGTCAATCTTACATAGCTTTGCCACATATAAGATTTCATCCGCAATAGGAGGAGGCGAACACAATACGACCTTCCGGCATCCCGCTATTTGTGCTGGCACGCCTAACATCAATACCGTTGAAGGCAGTGGTGCGCTCCCCCCAGGAATATACAAGCCCACTTTATTAATTGGGCGCGTCACTTGCTCACAAACCACGCCTGGTTGCGTTTCAACCTTCAGTGATTGCGGCTTTTGCGCTTTATGAAAGGTCGAAATATTGGCATACGCTTGCTCTAGAGCTTGCTTCATGTTCGCAGAAAGACGATCTGAGGCGGCGTCAATCTCGTCACTAGACACTCGAATGGAGTCGGGACAAACCTTATCAAACTTTTCGGTCAGCGCTAATACAGCACTATCGCCGCCTTGACGCACCTGATCAATCACTGAAGAGACTGCAGCAGTAATACTCACTCCGTCAGCAATAGCTGGTCGCTCCAAAATTGATTCCTGTTGGGATTGGCTCAGTGAGCGCCATACAACGGTTCTCATAGTCATTACCCCATCATTTTTTCAATTGGCAATACAAGTATTGAGCTAGCACCTAGCTCTTTTAAGCCTTCCATTGTTTCCCAAAAGAGATTTTCAGTACTCACTAGGTGAACGGCAACGCGCTCTTTATCAGTAGATAGCGGCAATACCGTCGGGTCTTCAGCTCCCGGTAGTAGCGCTTTAATCTGTTCCAATTTTTCAACTGGAGCATGTAGCATAATGTACTTAGACTCTTTCGCTTGCTGCACACCTTGCATACGCGTCAGAAGCTTTTCAATCAGCGCTAACTTATCAGCATCAAACTCACCTTTACGCTGAATCAGCGTCGCTTTAGAACGGAAGATCACTTCCGCTTCTTTCAAGCCGTTAGCCTCAAGCGTTGCGCCAGTTGAAACCAAATCAGCAATCGCATCAGCAAGCCCTGCTCGTGGAGCAACTTCTACCGAACCCGTTAGCATACAAGCGCTGAAGTTCACGCCTTGCTTATCCATGTAGGATTTCAAAAGCTGAGGATACGTGGTAGCAATGCGCTTACCTGCCAAATCTTGCGGTCCGTTATACGTTTCGTCTTTATCTATCGCAATGGATAAGCGACACCCACCAAAATCTAAGCGGCGCAATGTAAGAAATTCGTTGGGTTCACCCAGTGCAATACGGTCTAAACGCACTTCTTCTAGTTCATTTTCACCAATGAAGCCCAGATCAACGACACCATCCATAATAAGTCCAGGAATGTCATCATCGCGAACCAACAACAAATCAATTGGCATATTTAGTGAATGAACCACAAGGCGCTCACCCATAACGTTGAACTTCACTCCACATTTTTTTAGTAGATCTTGGCTGTCTCTACTAAGACGACCTTTCTTTTGAATTGCGATTCTTAGGCGTTGTGATTGCATTGCTGTATCCCTGTGCAAATTATTGATTTTTTTTAAATTATAAAACGAAAAAACCCTCGGGAGCTTTAGTCTCCCGAGGGTTAAATTCTTAAATCTTGCTTCGAACCACCGAGAGTTTTTTTAGCTCTCAGGTATGCGTGCATCTCCCGAAAGACTAGATTGGGTGATGATGGTGATGATGAATGTTCATATCGTTATTACGCATAGTTATTTGGCGATTCCTTTTAAGCTGTGACTTCACACTAACTAAGCTCAGCTAAATTTTCAACAATTAATTCAAAGAAATTTTGATTTTTTTCAAGCAAACTCTCGTGGCTACACCTCGCCCCGACAGACTGACACTCTGAGGCTACAACAACACAATCTTTCATATGCGCGACTCATATTGTCGATTTAAGTTCTTACTCTATCCGATTTTGACGACTTTCACTCCAACGCGCGCTGATGCCTCAACCCCAAGCCTATTCGATTCACTTCATGATTTTATTTTTGTCAGTTACATTTTGTTAGACAGAAAGGCAATTTTGTTTGATTTGCGTCGTATATAACATTCACTCTCATTTTAATAGTAGTAAATATAAACAAACATAAAGCCCATAAATAGAAGGCTGCGAAAGAATCAAACTATGTATGATAACAAAGAAATACCCAGCATCCATGATTGGAATAGCTATATTCTTGGCACCACGTCCAGAAGTATATTTATGGAACCTCGAATGGCCACCTTAGGTACTCTGACTTCTATTGTTGCAAAAATACCATCTCGAAGATCACTGTCAATCAGTTCTTTTTATCACTGGGTTGCCAACGGAATAAACAACGAACAAATAAAATTATTGCAAGGTGAATTAGATATTGAGCCGACTGGATATTTAATTTGGGCATGGGCCAATGATAAAACTGTCCAGGAGTACTTGTCCGACAGCAAGTTTGTTCCTCACCCATCTCAATGGAGTGAAGGTCGCAACCTTATAATCTTAGATATCTTTCTTCCCTCTCCACAGCTAGATCTTATAAAAGAGTTACAACATATAAGGCGTCAGCTAAAAAAATCCGGCGTGAAAAACATCTACTATCGTAGTTCTGAAAATAGAACAAAACAATACATTTGGTAGTGCATACCAAATTAACTACAACAATTGGTCCTAACGATTATGTCAAGCATATTTGAGACATTTAAAAAGCCAACAAAAGAAAACACCCTGCTATTTGGGTCAATTCTTCCTAGTCTTAGTTTTGTCGAATATAGAACCTACAAAATAAAGGGCGCAGAAGTATACTGGCTGAATGAAGATTATTGCAATGAGAATAAAATCAACATTACAACCGCTCAACAAGAGATATTAGACAACTTTGCATATGTCTCAGATAACTTTACGTTAAGCAGTGAAATAGACATCAATGATAGTAAAGTGTTCCTGGCTGACCGTTATGGTAGTCCCGGAGAAGTATGCAATGGCGGTAGCGCTCGCTGCGGCATAAATGGCAATTTTCAAGTTAAAGGGAATGGCACAAACCCCTTAGTCGCTATCAATGTCGATGAAGGACACTCCACCGGAAAACTTCCTCTGGCAGAGGCCGTAAGTGAAGCTATTTGGAGCGAAATATGCCATAGAGAGCTTCCTTATGGTGCTCTACGCATCATCGCAATTATTAAGACACCACAGACAATTACAATCGCAAATACATTTGGTGAAACCGTAGAGCAACCGTGCGCATTAATGGTAAGAGAAGTCGCATCTCGGCCAGCTCACTATGAGCCTGCGCTAAATTTTTGGCCCCGCCAGGAGTTCGCCTATCTTAGAAACGCCAACCATATGATAAGTAGCCAAGCGGTAAGTAAACTCGAGCAACAGTCGAGCATACAATTTGGTACCGAATTACCTTTGTATGAAAGTACTAAGCAGTTTGTCACTCGATTCGCAAAACAAGTTGCCGCAAGTCGAGTAAAAGGAATGCCCCACGGCTCGTTAACGAGCTCAAATATCGCATTAGATGGGCGATTTCTAGATCTTGGCACAATCTCCGCAGTTGGTGATTTCTCCAATGTGATATTAACAGCCGGCTTAGGAGCTACTTGGGATGACCATGAAAGCATCGTCATTTGGTTGAACAACTATTTTTATTATCTTAATAAAAATAGTGACTATGGTCTTACAAAGTCTGAGCGTTCATCATTAATTCAGATATTTCTTACTACTCTTGAAAATAGTGAAAATATATACACAGCACAACAATGTGGAATAGATCCAAGCAACCCTCAACTTTCCAACATTGGCCAGAAACTAAAATATGACCTTAGAAAAGACAAAGAAAAAGTATCTAGACTCGTCGATTTTGAAGAAGATAAATTCAATGCTGAAGTAGAAAAAGCTCTAGATGCCATAGGGTACCAAGACTCGACTCCTGACTTTAAATACAGGAAGCAAAAATTCTCAAGATTCACTATATTTTCTGACAAACGACTACAGGGTCTATGCGGTTCGAAAGGTGATATCCAGACCTTAATTAATGAATATATCCACCATAATGAGTAGACTACTATGGATAATTTATCGTTGATCATTGCTATTCCTTTGTTACTTGAGCTCATATGCATGATTTCTTTAATGGTAATTTTCATCACTAAATGGGAACCAAGCGAGCAGTTAAAAAACCTCCCACTGGTTACTATATTTATGCCTTTTTATAATGAAGACAGAAATCTTATAATAGAGGCCCTAAACAAAATAGACAGCCAAGATTACCCACATGAAATTCAAGTAATAATAATAGATGATGGTTCGACAAACCATACTCCTATATATGTTGACACTTGGTTATCACAAAGTAGGAGCCATAACTTTAAAATTATTAAAAAGCCGAAGAACTCAGGGCGAAAAGGCGCCGCACTAGATTTTGCATTAGAAAATGGTGAAGCGAAAGGAGAAATCTATATTGTCGTAGATAGCGACACTTTTATCGAAAAAGATGGAATAAAAAATTTAGCCAACAAAATTTGGAGCAATCCAAAATACGCTGCTGTTTGTGGTTATATTGTACCTAAAAACCATGCTGATAACCTGCTTTGTAAATCACAATTCTATGAACACCTTGGTGTTCACGGAGCTCTACGCACCTCTCAAGATCAACTCGGTGTTGTTCCTGTTCTCGCCGGTGCGTTTGTCGCTCACAGGGCTAGTGTTGTTAAGGAAATTGGAGGATGGAGTGAATGGCTTGTTGAGGATATATCTTGGTGCTGGAAAGCATTGGCCAATCGTTATAAGACGGGCTACACCTCTGAAGCCAAAGCAACAACACAATGTCCCGAAAGCAAGGATGCATTATTTAGGCAAAGAAGACGTTGGTCTAGAGGCAGAGTAGAAGCATTGTCAGAAGCATGGAAAGTGTCACCAACCATGGGAGTGATTTCACTACCTTGGTTTGTAATATCGGCAATAGAGTTTCTGTTTCCTCCCATGCTCTTAGCTATTCCTATTTTTATCTGGTTTGATCTTTGGGCGCCTCTAATTTTAACCATCATAACCATTTTCATTGAAGCGATATTCATCACGGCATTTATTCGAAAGACAGGAAACACCCATCAACTCACAACTATTGAGATGGTGCTCCTACCAATGTTCACGCACCTTTTAAAACTCATTACTTGGGTCCCAAACATACTGGGCTACTTTGATGAAATCGCGCGACGAGATAAAAAATGGCTTACACGCTAGGCATCGATTTTAGTGGATTGTTAATTGGACTAATCATGGTCTAAAAAGTGAGCAGCGCACTTTCGCTGCAAATAGAAAAAAGGAAATACTATGTTTGAACTAGATGACAGTCAAATTCTGTTAGTTTCAGGAGCTGAAGAAGGTGGAAGTAGTGGCGGTGGCGGTGGCGGTGGCGTTAACGAAGAAGGTCGTCCAATCGGTGGTGGCGGTGGTTCTGAAGAAGATCGCTGGCGCTCAAGTAACTCAGCCAATGGATATAACTAAGTAGACCCGTTTCGATCACTAATAGCCAAGGCTCATGATCGAAGTGTAATGAAGGGGCTCTGCCCCTTCTTCATCAACATAATTTTAGAATAATGTCTCAGAATATATTTAGAGAAGAATACCTTAAAAAACAAAAACAAGCCGAGGCTGGGCAAATTCTTCTTTTATCAGGCATCAACCAAACACTAGTCACCCTATGCTGCATCATAATCATAAGTGTTCTGTTGGCATTTTTAACATTAGGTGAATACACCAAAAAAGTGCACTTAAAAGGTGTCGTCATTCCTTCGACAGGACTAATATCCGTACGTTCATCCCAATCTGGCGTGATCAAAGAAATACAAGTTGATGATGGTATATTCGTCGAACGTTCGGATGATTTATTTACAATCACCAATGAGTTATTTGATAGAGACGGGGTAAGTGTCTACCACAGCCTTAATAATAGTTTGACTCAACAATACCATAGCTTGTCCAGTCAGAGAGACTATGAAGCTCTTATGTCTACCTCTAGAACAAATGAATTAAATAGTAAAATCAACAGACTACAGATTGAAGCGGATGGCGCCAAACAATCTCTCCTTTTAGCCAAAGAACTAACAACCATTAAGCAACAAGCAAACCTCAGTTACAAAAAATTAAGAGAGAAAAACTATATTTCCGAACTCGCTTTCAAGGACTATCAATCCAGCTTGGTTCGCCTTCAAGCAGAAGAAGAAACTCAACGGATGCTAATTAGACAATTAGAACGTGAAATTATTAGTACACAACATCAACTAGACTACATTTCGTTACAAGGCAATATGCGCTCACTAGAACTTTCCAGACAACTGGACATTATTCAACAACAGAAAATCGAATTAGATTCCGGAGTTGAGACCACTGTGTTATCTCCGGTAGAAGGGGAAGTTGCAACCGTAAGAGTCGAGAAAGGGCAAACAGTAAGACAGCAAGAACTTGTTATGGACATCATTCCATCTCACGCTCTAATGCAAGTGGAACTCTACGCACCCAATAGGGCCATCGGGTTTGTCAAAGAAGGGCAAGAAGTAGGTTTGCGCTTTGATGCATTTCCCTATGAAAAATTTGGTATCCAAAAAGGCAAGATAAAATCGATCTCTAAATCAACACTATCTCCACAAGAACTCAGATCTACAGATCAAACCATACGCTCAGATCAAGAGACGCTGTATCGAATAGTTGTAGAACTCCAACAATATAATATTAGCGTTTACGGAGAAGAGAAGCCGTTTAAAGTCGGTATGAGTGTTATCGCAGATATACGAGTAGAAACCAGGCATCTTTATGAATGGCTACTTGGACCCATAACTCGCATTCAAGGAATAAGCCAATGATAGAAGTCAATAATCTTGAATGGAGCTGGAGGAAAAAACTTCGTCTTATTCGGCAGACTGAATCTGCCGAATGCGGTTTAGCATGCCTTGCTATGGTGTCTGACTGGTTTGGATTTAAAGTGGACTTATCATCGTTAAGATCTCAGTTCAACTTTTCTCAACAAGGACTAACATTGGCCGACATCGTTGAGAGTGCAGGCACGCTAAAACTGTCCTCTAGGGCTCTTCATGCCGGGTTGGATGATCTAAAACAACTCGCAACACCGTGCATCTTGCACTGGAATATGAACCATTTTGTTGTTCTTAATAAGGTGACAACTAAGCACTGTGAGATTTACGATCCCGCCTTTGGTGTGCGAAAGCTATCGTTTGATACGGTAAGTAAGCACTACACGGGAGTTGCACTAGAGCTAACACCCACTCATGAATTTCAAAAAGCAGACTTACGGCGAAAAATTCGGATTACGGAACTAGTTGGTCAAACTCTTGGTATAAAACGAGCGCTAATTCGAATTTTTGTATTCGCCACCGCTTTAGAAATACTCGCTTTGATGACACCTTTGGTTAATCAAATTATTATTGATGAAGTGCTCGTTAGCTACGATGAAAACTTATTAGATCTCGTTATCATAGCCCTACTACTACTGTCCTTAACTCAAGGGTTAATTAGTATGGCTCGTCAATGGTTTACTATCTACCTTTCGGTAAATTTCAACATGCAGTGGGCGGCCAATGTTTTTCACCACCTAATTGCCCTACCTATTGACTGGTTTGAAAAAAGAGAAATGGGCGACATCTCAGCGAAATTTTCGTCATTAGACACGATTCAAAATGCGATTACCAACAGTATTGTTCAAGCGCTTTTAGACGCTATCTTAGTTGCCGGCACTCTAATAATCATGCTCATCTACAGTCCAAAGCTCGCAATGATTGGCTTAGTGAGCGCCTCAATTTACGCACTTCTACGCTTTGCTTGGTTTGACAGTTTTAAACGGGCAGAAGAAGATATCTGGGCGACAAATGCCAAAGAACAAAGCCACTTTCTAGAAACTCTGCATGGTATTCTAAGCGTTCGTATCAATGGTGGTATGAGTTGGCGTGAAGGCGCTTGGAAAAACCTAAATGTCGCAAGACGAAATGCCCAACTCAACGAATCTAGACTGATGATGTTATATAACGTTGTCATGGATGGTCTAATGGCTTTATCGCTAGCCGCTGTTCTGTGGTTGGGTGCAAAATTAGTATTGGACGGTCAATTTACGGCAGGAATGCTCATTGCGTTTTTATCATTCCAAGCTCGTTTTTCCGGAAGTATTACCGCGCTGATAAACTGCTTCTTTGAGCTAAAAATGCTTTCGGTGTACACCGAAAGACTTGCTGATATCGTTCTCACGGAAAAAGAAATTGGCTCACATTCATTGCCTGTTATCTCAAGTAAGTCCGAAAAAAATGCTGATTCCGTTGTCGTAGATAACGTCAGTTTTTCCTATTCAAAAAACGCGCCTATGCTATTAAAAGATATTAGTTTCTGCGTCAAAAAAGGGGAAATTGTTGCCATTACTGGTCGCTCAGGATGTGGTAAGACAACACTCGCTAAAATACTATTAGGACTGTATAAACCATCAAGTGGCAGCATTCAGATATTAGGGCAACCAGCGACTAACTCTAGTCTGACAGACATAAGATCAAATATAGGCTCAGTACTACAAAATGATGAACTCTTCAATGGTTCTATTTTGTCTAATATCTGTTTTTTTTCACCTGACATCGACATTGATTTTGCAATCAAGTGCGCAAAATTGGCGAATATTCATGAAGAAATTGAACTGATGCCGATGGGATACCAAACACTGGTTGGTGAAATGGGCAACACCGTATCAGGGGGACAAAAACAACGGATCATTTTCGCCCGAGCCCTTTATAAAAAACCCAAACTACTCATACTCGATGAAGCCACCAGCCACTTAGATATTCAAAGTGAAAAACATATTATTCAATCGATAAGGCACTTAAATCTACCCGTCATTCAAATTGCCCACAGACCTCAAACGATCGCCAGCGCAGATAGATGCATTGAGTTATCATAGTAAGAATACCAGTGCAAGTAGCAGACTACTCAAGCTCAGAGCCTAATAAAAAGGAGCCGATATCGACTCCTTTAAGGCATTTATTTTTGTGTTCAGGCAGCGGTTTCTTTTGTCATTCTTGCACGTGAAAGTACAGATAGAACGAAGCAGACCGCGGCAAATGTCACACTGGCTGCGGCAAATGAAATCCAGACAGAGTTTGTCATACCTAGCGCGATGAAGCCGACGCAAGACACAACAGCGACTGACAATGCATATGGCAACTGAGTCGATACGTGGTCAATGTGATTACAACGAGCACCTGTTGAAGACAAAATCGTAGTATCTGAAATTGGTGAACAGTGGTCACCAAATACAGAACCAGCCAGTACCGCACCTAACATTGGTAACATCATAGCGATATCCGTCGCACCAGCCATGTCACCCGCAATTGGTAACATAATACCAAACGTACCCCATGATGTACCTGTTGAAAATGCCATCAAGCCAGCCAATAGGAACAAAATCACCGGCAACCAATGAACATCAATATTGCCTTGAACGGTAGACGACAAGTAAGCACCGGTCTTCATATCGCCAATCACAGAGCCAATTGACCATGCAAAGAACAAGATCAGAATTGCACCAAACATCGATTTAGCACCAATCCACATCGTTAATGCGATGTCTTTTGCTGCTAGCTTTTGCTTCACTACCGTATAAATCGCCATTGCAAGGCCAGCACTGCCACCGTAAATCAGTGACATGCCTACATCGGTATTTTCAAATGCCCCTAACATATTAAACGGTAGGCCGTCAGCAGCTAGGGCTTGGCTACCAGTAAATAGCATCGCCCCAACCATTGCAAAGATAAGCACGACAATAGGAAGAACAAGATCAGATACTGACCCAAAGTCGCTTTCTTTAATATCAAGCTCTTCGTTTAGTTCGTGTGCTTCTTTTGCATCGTTTTCTTGGTCATGATCAAAACCAATACCTTGCTTCGCGCGCATCTCATGTTTACGCATTGGGCCAACATCAAGTTGGAACCAAGCTACAGCAAACACCATTAGTAACGCAAAGACAGCATAAAAGTTCATTGGAATGAGTCGAACATAAGCACCAATTGCCGAATATTCAGTAATACCATGACTAATTAAGATGCCACTGACAATCGTCATGATATAAGCGCCCCAGCTAGAAGCTGGCATCAAGACACACATTGGAGCGGCTGTTGAGTCCAAAATGTAGGCAAGCTTAGCACGTGACACATAAAAGCGATCCGTGACTGGGCGTGAAATGGCGCCAACCGCAAGGCTGTTAAAGTAGTCATCAACAAAAATGAAAACGCCAAGGAATGCTGCCAGTAATTTGGAACCGCGCTTGCTTTTTACGCGAGACTGGGCCCATTCAGCAAATGCTTTTGTACCACCGGATAAGGTGAGAAGTGCCGTCATCATACCAAGCAACAATAAGAAGCCGACGATACTCATATTCCAAAGATTCAAGCCACCGTCTTCAATGATGACACCAGAAACAGTATCAAAGACGTAACCTGCAGCATTGGCAACAGAGTAATCATTAAGAAGGAAGGCACCGAGAACAATACCTACTCCTAAAGAGAGTAAAACGCGACGTGTGATAATAGCCAAACTCAAAGCTACGATCGGCGGTAGCAGTGACAATGGTGAGGAAGCAAAATCGATTAAGTTCATGATCTTCAAAAACCAGTTTTAATTATGGTCAGAGATCTACTGCAGACATATGTAAGCACCCGTTTTGGGTATACACATACAGATTTCAACAAATGTTGAATAAGCGAAAGAAAAGCGATGGCTTTCCCAACCCCTACAGTAGCGCTCCATAGTTTAACAAATAATAGACTATGGCAGTGTTGTTCCTTTCAGAGACAACCCCAGCGAGAAAGCGTGATCTTCTATTCCCACTTCGGCGACTGCGCCTTTTGTTGTCGTTCATTGGCATCACCCCAACGACAAGTACTTTTCACAGTCGCACCTCTACATCAAAAGTAACGTTTACCACTAATCCTACAAGTGTAGCATTAGAAGAAAATTCTTACTTTTGCATTAGGTGCGCGCCATTGTACTTACTGACCTGTCAATTGCAACATCAATATTGTGAATAAGTTGTTATAGATAGAGGGAGGTATGGCTGAGATTATTTAGAAATGAAGTATGACTCCAAAAGACTACGACGACAATAATCACTATATTTCGTAGCGGTATTGCAACAACATTGTACGTTTGAACGCGCTACTCTTCGGAACTCTAATAGCTGATCCTAAATAAATAATAGAGCGTTAATGTTTGCTCACTCCCTAAAGTACACGAACTATAGACATTTAGCATAATTAATCCCGACATTTACTATTTACTTTAGTTCACTTAGAAATGTAACTTTCACGCCATTTAAACGCCCCGAAAGATGATAGACAAATATGCAACCACGCTATCTACCATCTAGTGAACTCGTATTGATACCGCTCGCAGTATCATTAAAAACATTGTCAAACCATGACTATTAATGTAATCACACGTTACATTTAGGGTCGTTTCTCACTCTTTTATCAATTTTCTGTAAAAATTAATATATTTTCACTTTTGTTACAGCTATTTTATTGTCAATATAGAAAATGACGTTTATTATTAATCTCGAACAAAATAAATCATGGGAATTGTCATGTCTGAATTAACAAAAACTTTGCTTAATATTCGTAGCCTGCGTGCATTTGCTCGTGAACTAACGGTTGAGCAACTTGAAGAAGCACTAGAAAAGCTAACGCTTGTTGTCGCTGAGCGTCAAGAGTCTGAAAAAGAAGAAAGAGCAGAAAGAGAAGCTCGCGAAGCTAAGCTAAGCGAATACGCTCAAATGATTGCTAAAGATGGCATCGACGTTGAAGATTTAATTGCAGCATTGTCTGGTGAATCAAAAGCAAAAAGCAAAAGCAAACGTGCACCACGCCCAGCAAAATACAAATATGTTGATGGCAATGGCGCAGAAAAAACATGGACTGGCCAAGGCCGTACTCCATCAGTAATTCAAGCTGCTCTAGATGCGGGTAAGTCTCTAGAAGAATTTGAACTTTAATCCTCTATATCTAATTGAATTAGAGTTATATAAAAAAAGCGCCTTTCGGCGCTTTTTTATTATCTTTCCCAATAAGCTTCTTCTAAGCTATCTTCTCTTTCTGGTAAGCCTCTCGACAACCTTGGCGAATGCTGAACCAATACTTCATAACTTGCTCTATTAGAATACTTGCACACTTGTGAGAAAGAAGAGTAAGTTAAAAACTGATATTGATGTTTACTGGAATTTGGCACATTTTCTCTATGGTGTTTATTCGCTGCCATGTCATGCAATAATGCCGACAGTGCTGCATCACCCGCACCATTGGTATTTTTAATCTTCTCTGGGCCACCCATATACGGTGCAATGTGAGAGTACACTTTAATTGGGTTATTACATTCTGCCTTTACGGCTGGACGACTAAATTCGTAACGATTAAATTCCGCAATACTACCCGGTAGTAATGGCAATGACGTTTCTCGCTTGGCATCACTTTCCGTATAACCACCCATAAATAGTCCAATTGGACCAGCGGTACACAATACTAAGTCTACCCACTCAAGTGCTTTATCCGATGCTGCCAAAGGATCACTCTCGCCTGTCAGGGCTTCTGCTTCATCTTCATTCATCGCAACAACTGTGACATGCTGCTTTAAAAAATCCTGCCAATATTCAGGGTCGTCTTGAATAACAAAACGGGTCCCTAACGTTAGTACCACTGGTACGTTATATTTTTTGGCATACTCTATCGCCTGCATGGTCGCTTCTGGCATTGGATCGCCCGGTTTACACCGCACTAAATAAGCGGTTAATACTAACGCTGACGCTTTTTTGAAGATATTTTCTGGGATACTTTCCGGCTTAAGCTGGTTCATTTTCCCTTCACTAATTGCAAACGTACGCTCGCCGTCTTCAGTAATAAGGGTGAAGCAACGTCCTATCGCACCGTCAACACCTTGCAAATAGTTAAGATCCATTCGGCTTGATGTATTACAAAGATAACGGTATCCGTAACTACCAATCTTAATATCCGAGCTCATCACACCGAGTAATACAGACTTGTCATCGGCGAGTACAGAAAAGTTGTGCAATGTATTCCCTATCGTTCCACCAGCAAATTCATTGGTGATGAGTTCTTTTTCCTTTAACTCTGTGTATAAAGCTTCTGCGGCTTTATCATCAATAACCAATGAATGTCCTTTACTCAAACGATATTTTTCGATCAAGCTACTGTCTACTTTCGCTTCAATATCAACCAAGGTTTGGTCAATACCGACAATATGCGTTTTAGACATTTTTTTACTGCTTTGCGCTTGGCTCACTAATGGGTCGCGAGCATGAACGGGAAAGTAGTGCTTGGATTTTCTTTGGCCAGGGAATTTCATAACGTAATCTGCTTAGGGAAAAAGAAGGCGGCAATTCTAACTCTGTATAGATCATCAGAGCAACATAGGCAATAAAGGCAAACGATTACCTATTCATTTTTTTGTCAAAAGGCTTGTATTTCTCTTGTTGAAGACACACATAACGTGCTTAAGAAAGTGTGATTTAGTTCGCGGAACTGTATTGCACGTTTTGTTTCTGCTAAAATCTGCGTCCAATTACTATAGGTGGTATTTAAACATGTCTGATAACAGCCAAAAGAAAGTGATCGTCGGTATGTCCGGCGGTGTGGACTCATCCGTTTCTGCCTATCTTCTAAAACAGCAGGGCTATCAAGTAGAAGGCCTGTTTATGAAGAACTGGGAAGAAGACGATAACGAAGAGTACTGCACGGCTGCAGAAGATCTTGCAGACGCACAAGCTGTTTGCGACAAGCTAGGTATCCACCTTCATACTATCAACTTTGCTGCAGAATACTGGGATAATGTCTTTGAGTATTTCTTGGCAGAGTATAAAGCAGGGCGCACGCCAAACCCTGACATCCTTTGTAACAAAGAAATTAAGTTCAAAGCCTTTTTGGAGTTTGCCGATGAAGTACTTGACGCCGACTATATAGCTATGGGTCATTATGTCAGTCGTACATTCCCAGAAAACGGTGAAAAGCCAAAAATGCTGCGTGGCTTAGATAGCAACAAAGACCAAAGCTATTTCCTATATACATTAAGCCATGAGCAAGTAGCACGCAGTCTATTTCCAGTGGGTGAGCTAGAAAAACCTGAAGTACGTCGTATCGCGGAAGAGCAAGACCTGATTACTGCGAAGAAAAAAGACTCGACCGGTATCTGTTTTATTGGTGAGCGCAAATTTACCGACTTCTTGTCTCGCTATTTACCTGCGCAACCGGGTAAAATCGAGACACCTGAAGGCACTGTCATTGGCGAGCATCAAGGTTTGATGTACCACACGTTAGGACAGCGTAAGGGGCTACATATTGGTGGCCAAAAAGGCGGCGGTGGTAATGAAGAACCGTGGTATGTAGCCGAAAAAGATCTTAAACGTAATGTCTTAATTGCAGTGCAAGGGGCCGATCACCCGTTATTAAAGTCAAATGGCTTACGTGCATCTCAATTACACTGGGTTGATCGTGAAATCATTACTGAACCAATGACATGCACAGTGAAAACACGTTATCGTCAACAAGATATCCCTTGTACTATCATTCCAATGGATGATAACAACATCAAAGTCATCTTTGATGAACCTCAGGTCGCCGTTACACCTGGGCAATCTGCCGTCTTCTATAAAGACAACGTATGTCTAGGTGGCGGTATCATTGAAGAGCGCATTTAATTTATTAGGAGAACTACGTGGCTAATACACTTTACGACCGTACCATTGCATTCGCTGGCATTTGTCAAGCCGTTGCGCTCGTGCAAAACATGGCAAAAGACGGTCACTGTGATTCAGACGCGTTTGAAACTTCACTAAAAGCAATCACCAACATAAGCCCATCAAATACCCTTAGTGTATTTGGCAGCGAGTCGGATTTAAAAGTTGGACTCGAATGCTTGGTTAACGGTATTGACAGCACACCGACCGGAAGTGAAATCACACGTTATATCATTAGTTTAATGGCGCTCGAGCGTAAGCTAAGTAGCCGTAACGATGCCATGTCTCAGTTAGGGGATCGTATTCAAATGGTTGAACGACAGCTCGAACACTACGATCTGTTAGACGAACAAATGATCAGCAACCTTGCCAGCGTTTATCTTGATGTCGTCAGCCCTATTGGCCCAAGAATTCAAGTCACAGGTACGCCTTCTGTCTTACAACAAACTGGCACTCAACAAAAAGTGCGCGCCTTGCTGTTATCTGGCATCCGTAGCGCTGTTTTGTGGCGCCAGGTCGGTGGCAAGCGTCGTCACTTAGTATTTGGACGTAAGAAGATGATCGAACAAGCCAAAATTCTTTTAGCTAGGCTCTGATAGGCTAGCTCGAATACAAAATTCAGCTCGCACTTTGTTGCGAGCTATTTGTTTAAAGCCTATTCACCTTAAGGCGCTTCGCTTTGTTAAAACAATAGTGTTTTATTCGCGCTATATCGTTTAACTAAGGCAACATAGCTTATTAGAAAAGGTTTTAGACGAATACTACCTTTGGACCAACACAACCCTCGCGCAAACGTTTGCCTAATGTGCGTGACAATTGCGACGGTTATTGGTATAAAGCTCACGAAATTTAGAAACCCAATTCAGGAGAACACCATGGAACTGTCAGCATTGACTGCTGTTTCACCAGTAGACGGCCGTTACGGAAGCAAAACAACTGCACTACGCAGCATCTTTAGTGAGTTTGGCCTACTAAAGTACCGCTCTATCGTTGAAATTCGTTGGCTACAAAAGCTTGCCGCTACAGATGCAATCAAAGAAGTTCCGGCATTCAGTGCAGAAGCAAATCAGTTTCTAAATGAATTAGCAGCTAACTTTAGCGAAGACGATGCCGCTCGTATCAAAGAAATTGAGCGCACAACTAACCACGATGTAAAAGCGGTTGAGTATTTCCTAAAAGAAAAAGTAGCCGGTGTTCCTGAGCTTCACGCGGTTAATGAGTTCATCCATTTTGCGTGTACTTCTGAAGATATTAACAACACGTCTCATGCTCTGATGCTTAAAGAAGCTCGCGAGACCGTTATTCTTCCTGAACTTCGTAACATCATTGATGCAATCGGCAAGCTTGCTGTTGAATATCGTGATATTCCATTACTGTCTCGCACACACGGTCAGCCAGCTTCTCCATCAACAATGGGTAAAGAAATGGCAAACGTGGCGTACCGTATGGAACGTCAATATAAGCAAATCGAAGCCGTTGAGATCCTAGGTAAAGTGAACGGTGCCGTTGGTAACTACAACGCTCACCTATCCGCTTATCCTGAGCTAGATTGGCACAAATTTAGTGAAGAATTCATCACTGAATCTCTTGGCGTTACGTGGAACCCGTACACAACGCAAATTGAACCTCACGATTATATTGCTGAGCTTTTTGACGCCATCGCTCGTTTCAACACTATCCTAATCGATTTCGATCGTGACGTATGGGGTTACATCGCGCTAGGTCACTTCAAGCAAAAGACCATTGCTGGCGAAATCGGCTCATCAACTATGCCACATAAAGTAAACCCGATTGACTTCGAAAACTCTGAAGGCAACTTAGGGCTTGCTAACGCGGTATTTGCTCACCTAGCACAAAAACTTCCAGTTTCACGTTGGCAACGTGACCTGACTGACTCAACGGTTCTTCGTAACCTTGGTGTTGGTGTGGGTTACGCAATCATTGCTTATACTTCGACTCTGAAAGGTATTAGCAAACTTGAAGTTAACCGTGAAGCATTGCTTGCAGAGCTTGATAAGAACTGGGAAGTCCTTGCTGAACCTGTACAAACCGTGATGCGTCGTTACGGCATCGAAAAGCCTTACGAGAAGCTTAAAGAGCTGACACGCGGTAAGCGCGTAGATGGCGAAGCGATGCGTAACTTCATCGATGGCCTAGAGCTACCAGAAGATGAAAAAGCACGTCTTAAATTAATGACGCCAGCTAACTACATTGGTCAAGCGATTGAACTTACTGACAAGCTTTAATATCTAGTGTTGGAACCAGCCTGTCTTCTTATAGGCTGTGTTATCGTACTATGGTGAAAAAGGTTTGATATACGTAGAAGGGCTGCATCACTGCAGCCCTTTTGTTTTGCTCTCGATTTTACATTTCTAAATAGCAGACGGTAAATGAGAACTCACGTCTATTTACTTGGCAATATTGCTTTTGCCAAAAAGTAATATTGTTACCCAGTACTTTTGTTACCCAGTACTTTTGAGGCTTATTGCTTTAGTCACTTATACCTTGAATAGCTTGTACCGCGAGTAACTTGTGGCTTTAGTAGGTATTTATTTTTGAAAAAACAAAGTAATCGTGCCTACTTCCTTTCCGAGTTTTCTGATACTCGTTAGATTGAAGATATGGTCTTCATCTTGCCTGTAGAGCCAATCATCAAAAGCTACCGTAAAGGTTGAGCCATCTACCTCTAATTCAAAATCGTACTGCCATCGTAGCGCATTCCCCACCGTTTCCCCGGTTGCGACACCAATAATGTCATCTGCCGTTCCTTCGTATGAGCCATCCTCTAAACGCTTGATCGTCCAAATTCTTTGATCGGTTTCTCCATCATGAAAGACAAAGTCTTCGGTCAACGTTAGGGTGTCACCTTCCACCTCCCCTACAATGTCGACAACAAAACGTCGTGTTTGTTTTTCAGTGTAATCTTGAACCATTCCCCAAGCCCGAGATTGACCGTTAAAATAACCGAATAAGTCAAAACTCGGTGTACTTTCATCATACTCATCCAGATTGGCACTGCAGGATGTCAGCAATACAACCATCATTAACCAAAGTGTTAAAGCGAGCTTTTTCATCTGTTCATCCCTATAAGTTGCGCTCTCAATTTAGGATACTGGCTATTCGGTGCTAACCAAATGCCAAGAAACCCGTCGTTTAACGCTTCATCGTCAATTCTTCCTACCGCTTGCAAGGGCTTTTCATCGGTTAAATAATAAAAAGACCCAGACGCCCCGTCTGACACGTAAATCAATTGCTGTCCTTCTTCAATGTCAGGAAACACATCATAAAGCCTTGCTATCCATTGGTTTCTAATTTCCTTATCAACGCCCATTTTTTCCCATTGGTCTAATGTCGCATCCAAGAGTTGCGTGCGACTAATGTCCCTTTGATACTGTATCCTGAGCGCGATTGGGTGCGGTGACACATCAGACGATAGAGTATATGTGCCTTGCGGTGTAAGAAGTTGCGAGCGATAGACATCAAAAAATAGCCAACTGAGTTGAGCTTCACCGACGACTTTCCAATGACGCCAAGCTTCATAGCTGACTGCATTATCAGGTCCAGCCTTTACTGGGGTTGATATTGCCGTAAGCAGTAGTGCGAACGTTGCTAATTTACGAATCATGCTTCAGTACTCCTTCCGTCAAACGCTGATAACTGACAACAAACCAAATAATCGCTAACCACTCCATAAACAGAATCATCATGGTTAGTGGTAGTGAATACCCTATGACGACGGCACCCAGTTTGTTACCAGCTAAATAACTCAGCGCGCCACCCGCGCCTCCTATTAGTGATACGTATAGGATTGGGTATTGCATCAAAGTACTGCGTAAAAAATTGGCGTACCAAGAAAACGCCAGCCATAGTGTCACTAACCAAACAGGCAACGCAGGGACTGAAAAGATGAGGACATTGCTCATCACATTGAGGCTATCTAGGATAAGACCTAACAAAGCGATCAGCACCACATCTCTTAGACTGATTGATAACACTCGATAAGTGGTGATGATTGTCAAGAGCGCAAGCGCAAGACCGAGCCATTGAAAGCGCGACTGCCCAACGACAGAGAGAAACCATAAACATTGAAACCAAGTACTGACACAAATAAGCTTAGCAACGTGTGACATTGTTTTTCCCTCTTCAATGGCGTGTATTTCGGTTATCTAGGTTCGTTTCACGAGTTTCTTTGTAGAGTCATATGCACCGTGCTAATACTTTTCGCTCTAAACCCCCCTTCGCAATAACAAAAGTAATAACGCCACATTCGAATAAAGCGCTCGTCATAGCCAAGCTGCTTTACCGTTGGAAGGGCTTGTTCGAACCTTGCTCTCCAATCGGCAAGGGTGGTAGCATAATCTGAGCCAATGTCGACTAGGTCTCGCGTCACTAAGTCAGTGTGCTTGGTACATGCACTGGTCAATGCAGTAATTGAAGGTAGAAAGCCACCCGGGAAGATATACTTCTGGATAAAATCGACATTTTTTGAATAACTATCGTAACGTTGATCGGCAATCGTAATCGCTTGAATCGCCATCAAGCCTTTAGGCTTTAACATCGATTGGCACTTTTTCAGATAAGAGGTAAGAAATTGTTTACCAACGGCTTCTATCATCTCTATCGACACCAATTTGTCGTACTGCCCCTCTAATAAACGATAGTCTTGTTTCAATAACGTTATCCGCTCATTGAGCCCAAGCTCATTGATTTTGTTCTGCGCATAATCAAATTGTTCATCAGAGATGGTTGTCGTGGTGACCTGGCAACCATAGCGTTGAGCCATATAAATAGCCATTGCTCCCCAGCCTGTACCAATTTCAAGAACATGATCGTCACTAGAGAGCTGAAGCTGCTGACAAAGGCGCTCCATCTTGTTTAATTGTGCGGTTTCTAGTGAATCTGCGTCACTGTGATAAATAGCCGATGAGTAGAGCATGCGCTCATCAAGAAAGGTCTCATATAAAGCATTACCTAAATCATAGTGAGCGTGAATATTCTCTCGTGAGTTATCCAGAGTATTCCGCTTTCCCCAGTGCCCCAACCAATACAGTATTCGTGTCAAAGGCGTAGATTTTGCTTCAATGGTATCCAGCGCCGACATGTTGATCGCCATGAGTTCCATCACACACGTTAAATCCGGGCTATCCCACCAGCCATCCATGTATGCTTCCCCAGCTGCGATGCTCCCACCCTTTAACAATCGACGATAAAAGTCCGGATGCTTCACTTCTATTACCGCATTTGGCTTACCGCGTTCTGGGCGACCAAAACGCTCACTGACATGTTTGTTGCCCAATCCATTTTGTTCAAAACTCTCTACAATCGTTAAGCAACCGATATCCAGTTTATAAAGGCAATTGAATGCCACCGATCTGGCGGTTTTCTGAATAGTTGTCAGCGTTTGAGAACTGACTAGTGTCGTGTCCAACATAAAGCACTCCCTTAATCTTTAGAATTTTGTTGAGATAAAGCCTCCGCAGGGCTACTTTTTTTCTCTGGATGATCGTAGATGGGCATGCCTTTGCACCACAGTTTAAAGGCGTGCCAATAAATGCCAGCCACCACTTTTACTGCCATCACGGGTGTTTTGATCAGTAGAGATAACAATTGTTTCGAGCAAAAAGGCTGGCTCTTCATTGATACCGTCGCATCAAATTCTTTATGATCACGATGGCAAGCCAAGTGAACAAACAACCGTTCTCCAAGCGGCTTAAGCTTCCATTTGTACTGCTGAGCTATCGGATTGAACGGCGATACATGAAAGGCTTTGTCATGTTGCCAATTCTCATCTTGGTTGCCACTTTGTGCGTTAACTGCGTAATAATGACGTTCATTCCAAGGCGTATTACTCACCTCGGCTAACAGGTATTGCCATTGTCCTCTCTTATCGTAGAGGTAATAGAAATTGACCGGACTAAAGTAAATCCCTAGATAACGCAAATGGCACACGGCAATCACTTTGCCTGTGAGTTTGTCTCCGGTAAGTTCATGCACCTTATTCTGTAGAGCTAGCTTTAAATCGCCTTGCCCCAAATAGTCTGTGCGTTGAAATCTTGCCCAATGCCACCACTTATCGCCAAAGCCCCAAACACTCTGCTTCAACTGCTCCAACTCATCAAGATCGATAGCGGGCATGAACAATGGATATCGCAAATAGTGCTTTTTAGGCGTAAAGCGTCTATGGTCAACGCTTCCTACCATTAAGCGGCTGTTGGCTACTGGAGCACTCATGTGACCCCCTTAATGGGATTGCTTTGATCGCGGTTGAGAGCTTGGATTCTCTTAACCACATCTAGCGCGCTTCTAACTCCATCTTCATGGAACCCGTTATACCAATACGCACCACAAAACCAAGTCTCATTGCCTCCAAATAGCTCCTCTCTGCGATTCTGAGCTCGAATGGATTTTGAAGTAAACACTGGATGAGAATAATGAAAAGTACGCAGTATCTTATCGCTATCAACCAGATTCGAAGAGTTCAGAGATACACAAAGTGTACTGGATGACTCAATGTGTTGAAGGATATTCATATTGTAAGTGAGTGTGGGCATCTGCTCTTCACACCCTTCGTTTAACGCATAATTCCATGATGCCCAAGCGCGTTTTTCATCCGGTAACAAACGAACATCCGTGTGCAATACCACTTCATTCGATTGATATTGCATATCCGCTAAAATACTCAACTCGTTGTTACTTGGCGCCTCTAGCATTGTCAATGCTTGGTCGCTGTGACAAGCAAAAATGACTTGATCAAACCACTGGGACTCACCATTGACAATCACCTCGACCGCATCATCGTAACGTTTAACACTCGTCACCGGTGCATTGAGTTGTATCTTATCGGCAAAACCGCGTATTAACGGTTCGATGTATGCCCGAGAGCCGCCATCAATGACATACCACTGCGGTCGATTTACTACATCAAGCAGCCCATGATTTAAGAAAAACCTTAAAAAGAAGCCTAAAGGGAATGCGCGCATATCTGCCAATGTCGAAGACCAAATCGCCGCCCCCATGGGTAGAATGTAGTTGGTACAAAAGTAGTCACTGAATTCGTGCTCATTGAGAAAAGAACCTAGCGTCGTTTCCGAGGCAATATCGTTCTCGGCGAATTCTTTCGCAAGTTTATTAAACCGTAATATTTCGAACACGAATCGGTAGAAGGTAGGACTGAACCAATTTTTCTTTTGCGCAAATAACGTTGAAACCGTATGGCCATTATATTCAAGCCCGTTCGCTTGATTTTTCACACTAAAACTCATTTGGGTTGGCGTGCTTGTCACACCAATCTCTTCCATCATTTTTATGAAGTTGGGGTATGTACGATCATTGAATACGATAAACCCTGTATCTACAGCGTGCTGTTCGCCATCAATGTCTATATCAACTGTTGCGGTATGCCCACCAATGTAATCGTTCGCTTCAAAAAGTGTCACATCGTGATCATTGTGTAAGTGGTAACCGCACGTTAGCCCAGATATTCCGGTCCCGATAATGGCAATTTTCATAATGAATTCCTTTTTAATTACGGCTAATCATTTCGTCAATTCACTCGGTTGTTACGTAGGTATTTTGCTAACTAAGAAGCTTATTGACTAAGTAGGTTTGCCACGAGTACGGCAGCAACGATATAACGCGAATAATCGCAGTGAATTTTGCTGGGAAGTAGATGTGAGACTGACGTTTTTCTATCCCCTTTCGAATAGCGGCTGACGCTTCCTCAACTTCTATCATCATTGGCATGTCAAAATCGTTTTTATCGGTTAAGGGCGTTCTTACAAAACCAGGATACACACAAGATAACGTTACGCCTTTGGCTTTCCAGTCCAGTTGCAATGCACGTATTAGATAACTCACCGCAGCTTTTGACGCTCCATAGGCTTCTGCTCTTGGCAATGCCAACTCACTTGCGATGGATCCAACGACCACAATATGATGTTTATTTGATAGCATCCCTTGTATCGCTTCTAGCACGTGAATGACGCCAAACATATTGACATCAAACACACGCTTCATTACCTCTGAATTGATATGCCCCTCATCCATGTACTCACAATCACCTGCATTAATGATCCACAACGTTGGCATAGTGGATAAACTTCTAATCGTAAGGTCAACTTCGTCTTGGTTAGTAACATCGAAAGACAACAGGTGGATATTCTCGCGCCCCGCTTTTAACTCTTCTAATTTTAGGATAGAGCGTCCACAGGCATAGACTTCATAGCCTTGATTTGCATAATCGTCAGCAAGTTGCTTTCCTATACCGGAAGAAGCGCCAGTGATGAAAACCGTCTGATTTTCAGAGTCCATTAGTTACCCAACCTTTTTTTGATGCCTTTAATCAACCCACCAAGCACGACAATATGTTCGTAGAGCATTTCTCCAAGATCAAAGTAGTCTCGATGGTAAATCACAAGACCATTTTCAAATTGAATGTGGCTTGCGCCTTTCACTGAAATGGGCTGACCGCGATTTAGCTTTGGATGTTGAAGATTCATTGTCCAAGTTAGAAAGCCTTGGCTTTCAAGTTGCTGTTGCTGCTCTATATCAAATTCACATCGAATGACGTTGGCATAAAGCGCATGAAAGTAAGCCACTAGAGAGGTCTTCCCCACAACGGTATGTGCAGGATCTTCAAAGACGACGCTGTCATGATAAACACCCTCTAATAAATACAAGCTCTGCTTGTCTAGCTGCTGATACAGGCGGCTTACATCGTTAATATCCACATCACTTCCTTTTAAATTTCGCCATCATTTTATTAAATTTAGTCTGTTTTAAAGTTATACAAGATTTCATTTTTTAACTTTTTGTATAACTCATACGCAGTGCCATTTAAAAAGATCAAAAAAAAAGCTTGGCGAATTCGCCAAGCTTTTTAATGAGTTAATGGTTATTACTACACTCGTGATTTATACCAGTGCCGTTTTGCTACCGTTATTTTCCGAGCTATCAGTAATTTTGCTGACGCAATGCATCAATACGTTTGTCTAGAGGCGGATGGCTCATTAGTAGTTCCGTCATTGAGCGTTTGCCATTAATACCAAATGCCATCATTGAGCCCTCAAGCTGAGACTCTTGGCTCATTTTCAAACGCTCTAATGCTGCAATCATCTTGTGCTTACCCACAAGTTTTGCTGCACCTGCATCAGCGTAAAACTCACGATGGCGGCTGTACCACATAGTAATAAAGCTCGCTAGGAAACCAAACACCAGCTCCAGCACCATGGAAACACCAAAATAAACCATCATATTGGTGCCACCTTCCCCTTCTTCATCACTGTTATTTGACGCCACGATATTGGCAATAAAGCGTGATAAGAAGATAACAAACGTATTCACAACACCTTGCATAAGGGTCATAGTCACCATATCACCATTGGCAATGTGGCTGACCTCATGAGCCAACACGGCTTCAGCTTCATCTCGCGTCATGTTGTGAAGCAACCCTGAAGATACCGCCACCAGTGAATCATCACGTTTTGCACCCGTTGCAAATGCATTGATATCTGCAGAATCGTAAATCGCCACGGTTGGCATACCAATACCTGCCGCTTGAGCTTGACGACTTACCGTTTCCAACAACCAATGTTCGGTTTCATTACGTGGGGTTTCAATGGCTACTCCCCCTACCGATCGCAAAGCCATCCCTTTTGACATCATTAACGATATAAAAGAGCCACCAAATCCAAAAACAGCGGCCATCACCAACAAACCAGAAAGGCTACCAGGTTGCATCCCAGTCACTGCATACACGATATTAAGCACAACGCTTAAGACCAAAACAACAGCCAAGTTAGTTGCTAAAAAGAGTAAGACTCGCTTCATTCACATTTCTCCAGATTAAGAAGCTTTATTATGATCAAAGAATGATTTCTCTGATTCTTTTTATAGTGTCCTCAAAAACTCATCACGTCGAAGAATTTTTGGGATCGGGGTAACATTTTTCGACTTCACTATATACATAGTGTCTTAGATTTAAAAATCAAGGTTAAGCATTAAATTGAAACAAACCGTTAATTTCTTGATCGGGAACAATACCATAAACCATTGAAATGATTACACCAACCTCAAATGACACTAGATATGCAATTTGTCACTTACACTATTTGCATTAAATGGTCTTAGAACAAGGCTTACATCGTTAGACTTTGGTCGTATTGAGTCTTGCTCCCCATACCGATAAAGTCGCCTGAGACTTATTAGTTCCATGCCGAAAAGGAAAACCTCATGGTAGAAAATAACAACTTTCAGATGGCGATTGACTTACTTTGTTGTCACTTAGGTATTAGTGAGGATGAAGCAAGAGAGCAGTTGGGTATTAGCGAAGCAAGTGAACTAGATACTCATATTTTAGAGACTCAGTCTGCATTCGTCGGGCTCGCTAGCGAGAAGTAAAAGCTCGGTTCTACGGTAAATCACGTGACGAATGCAAGTAGTAAAAAAATGCCGCTCTATTTGAGCGGCATTTTTTATTATGCATCTAATACATCAAGGTTAATGTACTTGCCAATGTTTCTTTGTTTACAACCAGGAACATAAGGGATTTCACCAAGTTTTGGTGCACCCATTTTGTGCTCCAGCATCTTTATAATATCCGCATAGTGCTCGACACCCGGATTGATACGATTTGCGACCCAACCGACTAACTCAAGACCATCAGCTTTTATCGCTTCAGCCGTCAGCATCGCATGACTCAAGCAGCCCAACTTAATTCCAACGACTAGCACGACTGGTAAGGCTTCTTGTTTAACCCACGTCGACAAACAGTCGTCTTCAGAAACAGGGACTCGCCAACCACCAGCGCCTTCTACCAACACGAAATCACTGTTTTCTTTGTGTTGCTTTAATACCGAAGAAAGCTTCTCATAATCAACGCTTACACCATCGGCTAACGCCGCTATATGTGGTGATGCTGGCAGAGACATCGCATATGGATTAACCAAATCATAATCAACGTCAACCGTTGCCGCTTGCTGAAGGTGCAAAGCATCTGAATTACGCCAACCATTTTCTGTCTGCTCACACCCAGCCGCAACTGGCTTATAGCCTATCGTTGCATGCCCTTGGTCTCCTACAGCACTTAATATCGCTTTCGATACCACTGTTTTACCAACTTCAGTATCCGTACCTGCAATAAATAATGCTTTCATCATAATGTCACTAACCCCAAACAAACTTGATAACTCGCTGGTAATAAACCCACTGGATTTGAGAACTTGTTATATTCCATTTCTAGCTTCTGCAATGCTTTCTTGCCAGTAAAGCTACGGGAGCGCCCCTTTACATGGGTAGCACCGATCCCTTTCAAGTCCTTCATCAAATCAAGTGCGGTTTGATACCACATAACTATTTCAGGGCAGTCTAGTTGATACCTAACGCTACCAGATTGCGCCAACGCAATTTTTATCTGATTTGTCGAGATAAATCGATTCACATGCTGATATTCATCAACTTTGCTCCATGCGGTACTCAGTTCTTTAAGCGAACCCGCAACTAACGTTGAAAAGGCGTACTGACCATTTGGCTTAGTCACTCGCTTGATTTCCGCTAGCGGCAGCGCCAAATCATCACACCATTGCAAGGCGAGACTAGACACCACGTAATCAAAACTGCCACTTGAAAATGACAGCGCCTCTGCATCTTCGACGTGATACGTGACTTTTTCATTTCCGCACCGTTGTCGTGCTTTATGTAACATCTCGCTAGACAGATCGGCACATACAACGCTTGCCCCTCGCTGAAGTAGCACTTTGGCGCAATAACCTGTGCCGCACCCTAAATCGAGTACTGTTGTTCCATTTAAATCATCTGGCAGCAATGCCAATAACTTGTCAGCGACTTGCCGTTGAAACTTAGCATGCTCATCATAGCGTGCAGCCGCGCGGCTAAAGGCGGTAGAGATGGCCAATTTGTCATTGGTTTCTTCTTGGATAACTAACGCTTCTGACATGGTAATTCCTTTGCCGACTCTTCCAGACCAATCACTAACGCTCTAATGTCTGCTGGCGTATGTGTGGCTGATAATGTAATTCGTAAGCGCGCACTGCCTTTTGCAACCGTTGGCGGTCGTATCGCAGTCGTCCATATATGATTAGATTTCAATGCGGAGCAAAGTGATATCGTATTCATTTCATCCCCCACAACCCATGGCTTTATCGGTGTCTGCGTATCCACATATGCAGGAAGATGAGCCACTCCTTCGCGAAACAGCGCCCCCAATTCACACACTTTTTCTCGACGCCATGGTTGTGTTTGAATCATAGTAAGCGCCGCTAATAACGCCGACGCATGCGCTGCGGAAAAGGCCGTAGAATAAATATAGTGGCGAGCAAACTGTGTCAGGTACTCAGACATGGCTTTAGAACACAAAACCGCTGCGCCATTAAGCCCAAATGCCTTACCAAACGTCACCACCAATATGTCTGGCTTGCGTTGACACTGTGACAATGCACCAAGCCCATCATCACCGAGCACACCGATGCCATGTGCGTCATCGACCATCGTCATCACATTGGCAGCCTGGCATCGCTGTATGAATTCATCTACGGGTGCGATATCTCCATCCATACTAAATACACTCTCCGTAACCGCTAATGTTGGAGTGCATGGCACGAATAACGATGCTAAATGATTAAGATCGCCATGACGATAGCGCTTCATCGTTGCCGGGCTCAACATACCTGCCTCCATTAATGAGGCATGATTGAGACGATCTTGCAGCAGAAGATCCCCCTTCTCTAGCAATGAAAACAACACCGCTTGATTAGCGGAAAAGCCAGATGAAAAAAATATCGCACTGTCATAGCCAAGCCATTCAGTCAACGCACTTTCGAGATCAGCGTGAGAATTTGAATACCCCGTCACTAGAGGTGATGCCCCACTACCCGCGCCATATTTGGCTATCGCTTGCTGGTAGGCCAACGCCAGCTCTTCACTGGCAGCCAACCCTAAATAATCGTTAGACGAAAAGTTGATAAAGCGTTCACCGTTAAAAGCAAACTGGCGATGATTGCCATCACCAATTGCTTGAGTGCGTCTGAGTAAGCCTTGCTGCTGTCGTAAAGAGATCGCCTGCTCTATGCGGCTATCAAACGCCGGCTTCATAGAAAAGGTCATCTTTTTCAGGACGAGAAGCAACACGCATCGCAACTTGGTCTAGTAAATCACTTTCTTGAACTTCATCAGGTTTTTGCGAGGTTTCTTCGCGATTGATACCCAACTTGTTAAACAATTGCAGATCAGTATCTTCATCTGGGTTTGGTGTCGTCAATAACTTGCAGCCATAGAAAACTGAGTTAGCACCAGCCATGAAACAAAGCGCCTGCATCTGCTCATTCATGTTTTCACGTCCAGCGGATAAACGAACAGCGGATTGCGGCATCATGATTCGAGCAATAGCGATAAGGCGGATAAAATCAAACGGTTCTACATCATCAACCGCTTCCATTGGCGTCCCTTTAACCTTCACCAACATATTAATCGGTACACTTTCTGGATGAACTGGAAGGTTAGCCAGTTCCATGAGCAAACCGGCTCGGTCGTTGGCACTTTCACCCATACCAATGATGCCACCAGAACAAATTTTCATCCCTGCATCACGTACATGGCTAAGAGTATCCAAACGGTCTTGATAAGTTCGCGTGGTAATGATTTTGCCGTAGAATTCTGGCGAGGTGTCTAGATTATGGTTGTAGTAGTCAAGACCAGCGTCGGCAAGATGACTCGCTTGCTCTGGAGTTAGCATGCCCAACGTCATGCACGTCTCTAACCCCATATCCTTTACGCCTTTGATCATTTCTTTGAGCAAAGGCATGTCACGCTCTTTCGGATTTTTCCATGCAGCTCCCATACAAAAACGAGTCGAGCCTGCCGTCTTTGCTTTTTGCGCCGCCTCTAATACTCGGTCAACTTCCATTAGTCGCTCGGCTTCAACATCTGTACGGTAGCGCGCACTCTGCGGGCAGTATTTACAATCTTCTGGGCAGGCACCGGTTTTAATGGACAGCAATGTACTCACTTGTACATGATTCGTTTGCTGATGCTGCCTATGCAATGTTTGCGCTTCAAAAAGCAGATCCATGAAGGGTTTGTCCATCAGGGCCGAGACTTCCGCTAGCGTCCAGTTGTGTCTTACTTCCACAGAAAATTCCTTGCTCACATTATTATTAGTCTTGGCTAGTGTACCCACAGTCGTTACACTGTCAACACCGACTACGCTACGGCGTTGACATCTGATTAAATAATAAACAGAGAGTTATGATGGATCTCGACTTTGATCGCCAACACATTTGGCACCCTTACACCTCAACGCTTAACCCTTTAACCTGTTACCCAGTCACCTCCGCCAATGGGGTAACTATTGAGCTTGAGGATGGACGTAAACTCGTGGATGGCATGTCATCATGGTGGTCAACAATTCATGGCTATAACCACCCATTACTTAATGATGCGCTAAAACGTCAAACTGACAAAATGGCGCACGTTATGTTTGGTGGGATCACTCATGAGCCTGCAATTAACGCCTGCAAGAAGCTCATCGCACTATCACCAAGTAATCTCGAGCACGTTTTTTTGGCCGACTCAGGGTCGGTGGCGGTAGAAGTCAGTTTGAAAATGGCATTACAATATTGGCACGCAAAAGGTGAAAGTCGCCCCAAATTTCTCACCTTAAGCCATGGCTATCATGGTGATACCTTCGCGGCGATGTCTGTCACTGACCCCAATAATTCTATGCATAGTTTGTATAAAGGCTTTTTACCAGAGCACATCTTTGCCAATTCGCCCAACATTGCCTTTGGGCAGAAATGGGACGAGGCTGACATTGAAGACTTTGCAAACAAACTTGCTAGCCACCACAGTCAAATCGCCGCTGTCATCCTCGAGCCTATTGTTCAAGGGGCTGGAGGCATGCGCATCTATCACCCAACCTTTCTTAAAAGAGTGCGCCAGCTATGCGATGAGCATGGGGTATTGCTCATCCTTGATGAAATTGCCACAGGCTTTGGTCGTACAGGTAAGCTCTTTGCATGCGAACATGCCAATGTACAGCCAGATATTATGTGTGTCGGTAAAGCACTCACTGGAGGCTACATGACATTATCGGCAACCCTAACATCGAAGCATGTGGCAGATACAGTGTGTGGAGGTGAGGCGGCGTGCTTTATGCACGGGCCTACGTTTATGGGAAACCCTCTCGCTTGCGCCGTCGCCGAGGCGAGTTTATCGCTTATTGAAACCGGTGAATGGCAACAGCAAGTCTCATTAATCGAGTCTTTGTTTACCGAGCTTCTACCACCGCTTTTGCAGTGTGACCGAGTCAGCGATGTACGCTGGTTAGGAGCGATAGGGGTAGTTGAGGTAACCACTGCCGTTAATATGGAAGTGATTCAACAACATTTTGTTGATAGTGGTGTTTGGATTCGACCATTTGGTCGCTTGATTTACATGATGCCACCTTACATTAGCCAACCTGAACACATTGCTAAACTGGTTCAATCGATTAAAGCAGCGTTAGACAATGATCAGTGCTTTACTTAACCGCTAAATAAGTGAGCTCTACATTCGTTAGCGATTTAAGCCACTCACTCAAATCGCTAACGTGGTCATGTCGCCGTCGGCTTCTCTAGGCTATTTTAGATACCGTCATTTAGGTACTGTAGTTTAGATACCATAAGTTTAGGTACCGTAGTTTAAGCGCAACTATCTTAGCTGGCTGTCCTTACTCGCTCGGCGGTTAAATAACGACGAGCGCTGATATGCGTGCTCCAGCGACGATTGACAATGAAGACACAAGCGAACCCCTTTTATGGCGTTACGCCTCGCCTCCGGGATATCCTCTCCACATTCGTCACAAAATTGCGCACTCTCTCCTGTGATAAGATTACGTCTTACTCGGCTAATTTCGTCATCAATATTATGCTGAATCTGTTGACTAACACTGTCGTCACCTGCCCATCCAACTGCCATACACCCTCCTCGAAGATTGATTGAGAAAATCGTGTTTATCGCAGTACCACACTGCGATGACGTTGCACATTATATCGACAGCAACGGTTTTAATAAGATGGCAAAACGCCAAAACACTATTACCGCCGTGTAATAGTCAACAGCAACCGTAACCCGCACACACCGGAGAGGCAATTCAACATCTTTAAATACTACGCCCATAAAAAAGCCCAGCGAGTGCTGGGCTTTATCATTCTATCAATTGGTATTAACCAATGTGAGTCACACCGCGCATATACGGTTGCAGCACAGTTGGGATAGCAATACGACCATCTGCTTCTTGGTTATTCTCAAGAATAGCAACCATAGTACGGCCAACAGCCAAACCTGAACCATTTAGTGTGTGAACGAGCTCTGGCTTCTTCTCACCTTTACGGCGGAAACGAGCTTGCATACGACGTGATTGGAAATCCCACATGTTTGAGCAAGATGAAATCTCACGGTACGTTTCTTGTGCAGGAACCCAGACTTCAAGATCGTACGTCTTGCGAGCACCAAAGCCCATATCACCCGTACACAGAACCACTTTACGGTAAGGCAGTTCAAGAAGCTGTAGCACTTTCTCTGCGTGACCGGTTAGTTCTTCAAGCGCGTCCATTGAATCTTCAGGCTTAGTAATTTGTACTAATTCCACTTTATCAAATTGGTGCATACGAATCAGACCACGAGTGTCACGACCGTATGAACCTGCTTCAGAACGGAAACATGGCGTATGCGCTGTCATTTTAACAGGCAGGTCTGCTTCATCCGTAATGGTATCGCGAACCATGTTGGTCACTGGTACTTCTGCCGTTGGGATTAGAGACAGCTTACGCGGCTCTTCATCACTCACTTTTTCAACAAGCGGCTCAGTATGGAAAAGGTCTTTACCGAATTTAGGTAACTGACCTGTGCCGTAAAGGCTATCTGCATTCACTAAGTAAGGGACATACATTTCTGTATAACCATGCTCATCAGTGTGGAGATCCAGCATAAATTGTGCAATCGCACGGTGAAGACGCGCAAATTGCCCTTTCATAACGATAAAGCGAGCACCGGTAATCTTAGTCGCGCTTGCGAAATCAAGGCCACCTGCAATTTCACCTAGATCAACGTGATCTTTCACTTCAAAGTCATATGACTTTGGTTGACCCCAACGAGAAACTTCTACGTTTTCGTTTTCATCTTTGCCGTCTGGCACGTCATCCGCAGGGATGTTTGGCACAGACAACGTAATATCGTCAAGCTCGGTCATTAACGCCGCTAGCTCAACTTTTTTCGCTTCAAGATCGCTACCTAAAGTACCAATCTGTTTTTTGATTTCTTCAGCGCCTTCTTTATCGCCAGCCGCCATTTTCTGACCGATTTGCTTGGAGATGGAATTGCGCGTGGATTGTAAATTTTCTACTTCGACTTGAATCGACTTGCGTTGCTCTTCAAGTTTACGAATAGTTTCTACGTCAAGCGTAAAGCCACGACGCGCCAATTTTGCAGCTGTTTCATCCAGCTCTGTACGAAGTAATTTAGAATCCAGCATTGCCAATCCTATGCATTAGGTTATGAATACGTTTATAAGCGATTAATTTATAACCGCTGATAAATCTTGATAATTGAACCGGATAACGATAACGAAAAGCCACTACTTTTCATAGCGCTTTTGTGGGCTTTTTGCGTCTAAATCGGCAAGATAATCTAACTTTTCACCAATTTTGGTTTCAAGACCGCGATTTGTCGGCTGGTAGTAGCGTGTACCACTCATTTCAGGGGGCAAATATCGCTCACCTGCCGCGTAAGCACCAGGTTCATCATGAGCATAACGATACCCTTCTCCGTAACCCATATCTTTCATTAAAGAGGTAGGAGCATTGCGTAAATGATGAGGCACTTCATACTCAGGTAATTGGTGCGCGTCTGTTAGCGCTTGCTTCCAAGCCGTATATACAGCATTACTTTTAGGCGCGCAGGCAAGATAGACGATCGCTTGTGCTATCGCCCGTTCACCTTCAGCCGGACCAATGCGAGTAAAACAATCCCAAGCCGACATCGCGACTTGCATGGCTCTGGGGTCTGCATTACCGATGTCTTCTGACGCTATCGCTAATAAACGCCTAGCGATGTATAACGGATCACAACCAGCAGCAATCATACGTGCCGACCAATATAGAGCGGCATCTGGGTTTGAACCGCGAATGGACTTATGCACCGCTGAAATAAGGTCATACCAAATGTCTCCCTTATTATCAAAACGATTTACTTTTTCTCCAGCGACTTCCGCAAGCAAAGGCAATGTAATCTGTTTTTCACCTTGTGCATTGTCCTCTGCCATATCATAGAGCAGCTCAAGATAATTAAGAGACATACGGGCATCACCATTAACGAGCTCAGCCAATCTATCTAAAACATTGTCCTGAAACTCCACCGACACCTGACCTAAACCACGCGCTTCATCTTGAATCGCTTGCTCAAGTACTAGCAGAATATCGGCCTTATCAAGCGAGGTCAGCTTATAGACCCGTGCTCGAGACAATAATGCGTTATTAAGTTCAAACGACGGGTTCTCTGTCGTCGCCCCAATAAACGTCACCGTTCCATCTTCAATGTGTGGCAAAAAGGCGTCTTGTTGGCTTTTATTAAAGCGATGGACTTCATCCACAAACAAGATGGTTCGCTTGCCTGCCAGTTTGTTTTCTCGCGCTCTTTCAATAGCAGCACGAATATCTTTAACACCCGAGGTCACTGCGGATACTCGCTCGACTTCTGCGTCAGCATAATTTGCCGCCACTTCAGCAAGCGTCGTTTTCCCAGTACCTGGGGGACCCCATAAAATCATAGAGTGAAGCTGGCCCGCCTCTAAAGCACGACGAAGTGGCTTACCCACTCCAAGAATATGTTGCTGGCCAATGTACTGCTCCACTGTTTCTGGGCGCATTCTCGCAGCCAGGGGACGAAAATCTTCGTCCCCTGAAAAATCAAAACTAAAATTACTCACGTAATCCCCTAGTTTCTTTGATCATCAATTTCTACCCCTTCAGGAACGACAAAAGTGAAGCGCTCCGATGAGGGTTTACCCACCTTAATCGTTTCAAAAACAAACTGACCTTGCTGGCCATCTTGCTCAATCACGTTAAAACCGTGCACTATCCCTTTCGGGTCAATATTAATTTGGAATTGACCTTGCGTTGAATCAACGGCGGTTGGTGTCAACGTAAACATATCGCCGCGCTGTTCAATGCTGTAATTATCCCAATCACTGGCGCGGTTACGTGTCAGCAATACAAACGGGGTTTGTTCCGTCGCTTGTTCTTGATTATAAATACTCACCTGCTCAATAAATGGGCTGTAATACCAAAGATTGCTGCCATCTGATATCAATACATTTTCATCCGGTAAGGTGGTCACCCAGCGAAACATACTCGGACGAGCAATTTCAACATTACCTTCACCTTCCATGACAACCTCACCATCAGGGCTAGTCACGGTTTGTGTGAAATTCGCACTGAATCCATCATTAAGCTGCAAACGTTCACTCAGCTCTTGCTGTGGCGATGCAGACGCTGTAAAGCTAAATGCAGAAACGGTGACGAGTACAAGCGAAAGCCATTTATTCATAATAATTCCTTACTGCCATTATTCTTTAATTGGAGGTGGAGCCAATACTTCACGGTTACCGTTATGACCCGGCGCACTAACTATCCCTTGAGCTTCAAGTTGCTCGACAATTCGAGCGGCTCGGTTGTAACCTATCTTAAAGCGTCTTTGTACCCCAGAGACTGAGCCTCGACGTGAGTGCACAACATGTTCAACCACTTGGTCAAACAATGGATCCATTTCCTCATCACCTTCCATCTTTTCTCCCGGCAATAAGGTTTCTGGGCTTTGATCACCATTGGTAATCTCTTCAATATAGTTAGGTTTGCCCCTCGCCTTCCAGTTATTCACCACGGCATGTACATCATCATCGGACGCAAAAGCGCCATGTACACGGGTCGTATGGCTTGATCCTGGTGGTAGGTACAACATATCACCCATACCTAACAGTGATTCAGCGCCACCTTGGTCGAGAATGGTTCTTGAGTCTGTTTTGGTTGAAACCGTAAACGCGACACGTGTCGGAATGTTGGCTTTAATTAGACCGGTAATCACATCCACCGATGGACGCTGCGTCGCCAAAATTAAGTGAATACCTGCTGCACGGGCTTTTTGAGCCAAACGCGCAATCAGTTCTTCGACTTTCTTACCCACCACCATGATTAAGTCAGCGAATTCATCCACGACAACCACAATGTAAGGTAGATTTTCAAGTAATGGCGGCTCTGGCTCCATACTATCGCCATCTTTCCATAGTGGGTCATGAATAGGGTGACCCGCTTCCGCCGCCATTTTCAGTTTGTCGTTAAAGCCCTTAATGTTTCGAACACCGAGTGCCGACATCAGCTTATAGCGACGCTCCATTTCCCCAACACACCAGCGCAGTGCATTAGAGGCGTCTTTCATATCAGTAACCACTTCCGACAACAAATGCGGGATACCTTCATAAATCGAAAGCTCCAACATTTTCGGGTCAATCATGATAAAGCGCACTTCTTCTGGCGTCGCTTTATATAGCATACTTAGAATCATCACGTTAACGCCAACCGATTTACCTGAACCGGTTGTACCTGCCACTAATACGTGAGGCATTTTAGACAAATCGGCGACCACGGCTTCACCCGCGATATCTTGGCCTAATACCACCGTAGTTGGCGACTTAGACTCAGTAAACGCAGGGCTACCGATGACATCCGAAAAATAAACCGTCTGACGCGTCATGTTCGGTAGCTCTAAGCCTACATAAGGCTTACCGGGAATAACTTCCACTACACGCACTGCCATTGCTGATAATGAACGGGCCAAATCCATAGATAGGCCAGAGATACGACTGACCTTAACACCTGGTGCTAAGTCGAGCTCAAAACGGGTAATCACTGGTCCTGGGAAGATATCGACCACTTCAGCCTTAATTTTATAATCAGCCAGTTTGGACTCAACCAAGCGAGCGATATTTTCCAACGCTTCTCTATCGATAAAGTTTTCACGCTTTTCAGGATGATAAAGCAGTTCAAGCGTCGGCATTGGTTCCGCTGGCTTGGGTAGATTGGCATCTTTTTGCACCAGGAAAGGGTTCACTTGCGCAACCGCCGTTTTTTGTGCTTCTGCAACCAAAGACTGGAACGCCTGCGAATCCGCGTCTACATACGCATCCTCTTGAGGTTGAGCTGCGGGCGGTACGTTCGGTTCTTCAACCCAAACCGCTTCCGGTTCAATATGCGCCTCTATCGACTCGTTATTTTCAGGTTCAAGCGAAGAGGGGTTTTCCTGTGGCCAAGACTTAGCATCTGTATTAAGGCGCTCAGAATCAGCAAGATTAGTCTGTGCTGTTGGCTCTCCTGTCACGTCAACACTCTCTGAACTCCAAGGTAGTCCTTCAACGCCTTGCGCGGCCAACGGTGCACTAGCCATCGCTGTCGTCATTGCGGCAGTGGTAAGATGTGAAGTGTTAACATCACTATGATCAGCGCCATTAGTAATGGTCGGCTCTGCATAGCTGGAGTCTAGCTGTTTAGTATCAGCCTGCTGAGTATCTGTGTATGTAGTCTCTGCTTGTGTTGCATCCACGTGTGTTGCATCCAAGTGTGTAGACTGATCGGCAAAATCGTCATACGTCCTTGCCGCTATTTCAAGATCTTCTATCGTCGCACCCAGTAAATGGCTGCGATCTTCTTCCGGGGCAACCTTTGGCATTGGCGTCACCGAAGGCGTTGGTTCATCCATCGATGGCGGCACTATTCGTGTTTCATTCTGTGAGAACTCAGGAGTGCTTGCGCTGTTAACCGCTTCCGTTCTCGCTTCCGCAGTCACGTCGGTATGCAACGTCTCAGCATCGTGTTGTGTCGGTACCGTGTTGGAGAGAGAAGAGGAGTACTCATTAGCAGGCGCTGTCTCAATAACCGTAGACGCTGAGCTGGCAAACAACGGATCGTTATTATCTGTGCCGTCTAAACGTGATTCTAGATCCGCAGTATCTGGCATATGAATATTATAATGGCGTCGCTTAGCTGGCGATAACACTTGCTCGTCAGACAACAGTGCTTCATCTTTCGCCGAGAAGTGTGGCATCACATCATCTTCATCAACACGTTCTGGCTGAGATAAAACTGGCTCGTATACTTGCTCTTTACTGCCACGCGCTTTATTCGTTAGCGCCGCAATGAATGTCAGGACACTGTTGCCAATCCATTCCACAATGCTAAGCCATGAAATCCCAGTCAATAAGGTAAATCCTGCCCCCCACAAAAACAGCAAGACAATGGTTGTACCCAGCACATTTAGAGTAGGCAATGACAGGCTAGTCAGCACATCGCCAATCACGCCGCCAGACGAAAAATACCAAATATCATCAAAGTTAATGTCAGCCAAACCACAGCTTGTCAATATAATGATGGTCAAGCCGAGCGTGCGTGTACCCCAGATCATAAAATCAATTTCATCGTCTTTATCGCGAGTACGGAAAAACACCCAAGCGCTAAAAGCAACAACAAAAGGAACGGGGTAAGCCAAAGAGCCAAAAACGAAAAATAGCGTATCAGCAAGCCATGCACCTACGATGCCGCCTGCATTTTGAATGTCGCCACCCCATGACGTTTGAGACCAAGAAGGGTCTGCTGGGCTGAAAGTAAATAATGCGACCGCCAATAAAATCGACGTCAAGACTGCCAGTATGAAGCAGCATTCTCTTAATCGTTGAAAACCGTTGAGACGTGAAGCTTCTTGCTCTTCACTGGTCTTAATGATCGTTTCGACTCTTTTTTTGTCCTGTTTGAACATATCCAACATCTAACTTAGTAGAAACAGCCCGAGCGGCAAAAGCCGCTCGGAGTATTTATTGATTTAACCACATCGGGGATTAAAACCCAATCTAGGAGATGAATAAAGCATGGATTTTCATGGCATTAGTCAACTCCTTGTTAGAATAGATTTATCGCGTCTTAATCACCAGTTGGTTCGTTTGCTTCACTTCTTCCATTACAACGTAAGTTCGCGTGTCATTCACACCCGGTAAACGCAATAATGTATCGCCAAGCAACTTACGATACGCACCCATATCCGACACCCTTGTTTTCAAAAGATAGTCGAAATCTCCAGAAACGAGGTGACATTCTTGGATGTCATCCAATCGTTGCACTGCTGCGTTGAATTGCTCAAACACATCTGGGGCACCACGATTTAACGTAATTTCCACAAAGACCAATAGTGACGCATCTAAGTATTGTGGGTTAAGTAGAGCTGTATAGCCCGTAATATATCCCTGACGCTCAAGTCGACGAACACGTTCCAAACACGGTGTAGGCGATAGACCTACGCGCTTTGACAATTCGACATTTGAGATCCTACCGTCTTTCTGCAATTCATTAAGAATATTGCGATCAATACGGTCTAGTTCCTTGGACGGCTTCTTATAGTTGTCTGCCATTTTTTATTCCACCTTGTTACTTCCTTGCAAAAAAATATACTACAACTCTGTAATATTCAGTATCAAATTTTGTTAATTAGCTTCTATACTAGTCAGTAATTCGACAATAACACCCTACACACAGTTAATACAACCATATAATAATGAGGAGTCAGGATGATCATTGGCGTACCTAAAGAGATAAAAAACCATGAATACCGTGTTGGTATGATCCCAGCAAGCGTAAGAGAGCTTATCTCAAACGGCCATCAAGTTTTCGTTGAAACTAATGCTGGCACTGGTGTTGGTTTTTCAGACGATGATTACATCGCTGTAGGCGCATCCATTCTTCCTACCGCCGCCGACGTTTTTGCGCAAGCAGAGATGATTGTAAAGGTCAAAGAACCCCAAGCTGTCGAGCGTGCTATGTTACGTGAAGGACAAGTTTTATTTACTTATCTTCACCTAGCACCAGATTTTCCACAAACTGAAGAGCTAATTAAAAGCAAAGCTGTCTGCATTGCCTATGAGACTGTAACAGATAATATGGGTCGCTTGCCACTATTAGCACCAATGTCAGAAGTCGCTGGGCGAATGTCTATACAAGCTGGCGCTCAAACACTCGAAAAATCCAACGGCGGACGCGGCCTTCTACTTGGTGGTGTACCAGGTGTAGAACCTGCGAAAGTCGTGGTTATCGGTGGTGGCGTTGTTGGTTCAAACGCCGCTCGTATGGCTGTTGGCATGCGTGCAGACGTTACAATCTTAGATCGTAGTATTGATACATTACGCGCTTTGGACGAAGAATTCCAGGGTCGCGCTAAAGTGGTTTATTCTACAGAAGATGCATTAGAGAAGCATATCCTAGAAGCGGACCTAGTGATCGGTGCCGTTTTAATTCCTGGCGCAGCAGCACCAAAGCTGGTGACAAAAGCACATATTGCGAAAATGAAACCAGGCGCGGCAGTGGTTGATGTTGCCATCGACCAAGGTGGATGTTTTGAAACCTCTCATGCGACTACACACGCAGATCCAACTTACATCGTCGACGATGTCGTTCACTACTGTGTTGCCAACATGCCCGGTGCGGTGGCTCGTACTTCAACGTTTGCACTAAATAATGCAACATTGCCGTACATCATCAAACTTGCAAATAAGGGCTACCAGCAAGCGCTGACTGAAGACAAAGGGTTCCTAGATGGACTCAATGTCATTCACGGTAAAGTCACTTGCAAAGAAGTGGCGGAAAGCTTCGACCTTGAATATGTTGAACCTATCGCAGCAATGGCGATGTTTAACTAGTAAGCATCATCGTTAGCTAGCGATAGATTAACGAAGCATATTTATTTATCAAACGGGCGCGATCGCCCGTTTTTTTTATGTCCGAACAGCGTGTATTACCAAATTCCTTGGGGTAATCGCGGGGTCACAAAATGTTAATATTTCAGTATCATAGCCCTGCTGTTGCAAATATAAGGCTTTATCTAACGCTAGCCAAAGCTCCAATGGTCGACGAAAAACACCTTGAATCAAGCTAAGTGCTTCCATTTCCCAATAACGTTTCATGCCGACACCCTCATAATGACAGTAATCTACAATAGGTAATGTCAGCTGTTTTTTCTTCGCCGCCCAAAGACAAAACGCTTCAAATCCATCGGCTAATTGGGATTTTTTTATACTTGGGATCGATATGTACGCCTGACTCAACCCCATTTCACTGCACAAAGCATCAAAACCTAGTCTAAACGTCATCTCTTGCTCACGATGACGTTTAACTCGCTCTCCGCCAGTCACTGTTTCTTGCAATGGTATCCGAAGCTCTTGCTTAGTCAGTGTTAACTTCGCTTCATGCCCTTCGTTAGACATGGGTTGATAGTGAGTGTCATGAATAAGGTGATAGCAACACGGTGATAATGTCACGGCAGGCAGTTTGCCTCTGACTGCGTGCTTAATTAGGGTCACATGTAGATCACCACAAGCGTGTAAAGCAACCGCATGTTGGTGATGAGAAAACACATGTTCTGCTTCATCACTAAACGCATCCCCTTGGACAAATGTCATCGGCAACGACAATTTATCCGCGTCACTCTGCCCCGATTCACATAATGCAGCCTGAAATTCAAAACTCGTGACAAGCTGTTGTGATTGTGAAGAAAGTAGTCGCCCAAGGTAACCTTTACCTGCGCACCATTCTAGCCATTGAGTGCCGTGATGATCAGAAATACAAACGTCACTAAGCGAAGAGATTTGTTGCAGCTTTCTTCCTGGAATACCACTATCTAAACCACGTGGGAGTTTCGCAGCGCTCTCGTTAAAGGGACGATGAGGGACAGTGATGGTGCTTAACAACTCGGCGTCAGGTAACCATTCACTGAGTTTCGAAGCAAAAATCGGCGGATTTTTTTTGTAGGTAGAAATCGCGTCTCGGCTAAGGGCTTGTAGCCAAGTCAAAAGCTCAGGGTTCTCGCTTTTCCATGGAATTTGACCGCTAATTACCTGCGTAAACGGGTCTTGACGCCAGTAGCTTTGATATTGCTTAAGCAGTCGGGTGATCAGTTGAAATTGTTGACGGTTCACGATGATAAACTTCCCCTACTTTTCTGGTGCGATTGTAGGGGGAAGCAAGGCACAACGGAAGCGTTTTGTGCCCATGATATTGTTAAAACGATGAAAGAAGTTACCTCACCGGTAAGTCGATATCCTTAAACATTGCTTCAATTTCGACATTTGATTTCAGCGAAATAGCTTGCTCAACAACAGGTCGTGTCAAGTGAGGGGCGAAACGCTCCATGAAATCATACATATAAGTACGTAAAAATGTCCCGCGACGGAATCCAATACTCGTCGTACTGGCTTCAAATATATGGCTCGCATCTATTGCGACTAAATCGTTATCCTGACTGTTGTCCATCGCCATACTCGCGATTACACCCACACCAATACCCATTCTAACGTAAGTTTTAATCACGTCTGCATCGGTTGCCGTGAAGACTACTTTAGGTGTTAGCCCAACTTTATTAAACGCGGTATCGAGTTCAGAACGTCCAGTAAAGCCAAACACATAGGTTACCAGTGAATACGCAGCAAGATCTTCGATCGTCACCCTTGCTTTTTGGGCTAATGGGTGGTCCTTGCGAACGACAATAGAACGGTTCCAATGATAACAAGGCAACATAACGGCATCTTGATACAAATGAAGTGCTTCGGTGGCAATGGCAAAATTGGCGGTGCCTTTTGCTATCGCTTCCGACATCTGTGATGGTGTGCCTTGGTGCATGTGCAGGGAGACTTTAGGGTAGCGAGCCGTGAAGCCTTTAATCACCTCAGGGAGCGCATAACGAGCTTGTGTATGCGTTGTTGAAATGTTCAACGTGCCCATTTCCGGATGAGTATGTTCACCAGCTACCGCTTTGATGCTTTCCACTCTCGACAGTATTTCTTGTGAAATACGTATAATGTCTTCGCCTGCAGGCGTGACTTGGGTAAGATGCTTACCACTTCGCTCAAAGATTTGAATGCCGAGTTCGTCTTCTAATAAACGAACTTGCTTACTAATACCGGGTTGGGAGGTATATAAGCTTTCTGCAGTCGCGGAAACATTTAAATTATGATTCAATACTTCAACGATGTATCTTAACTGCTGTAACTTCATTGCGCCCTCGTCATCCTTGTCCGTTTCTGCTGTCCATCCAATAATTTCTAACAGCAAAGCATATAATTAATAGTTATAACGAATTCCTAGAAAGATTAACAGTTTTTTGCGGATCTATTACTCATATTTCTCGTTACGTACAAATAATCAGCTATTTTCCCAGTTTATGACCTAAACGACGACTTAGCAGTGTTGATGACTTTCGCTTTGGTGTATTCTGAATCTTCTTGTTGTAGGGAAACTCACTGTAGATACAAAAAGTTATGAATATTGGTTTGATCATTGCGCTGGTCGCACTCCTGCTTGTCCTCGTTCTCGGGTACAACATTATGTTGCAATACAAATTGAAAGCGGAAGCGACACGCCGACAAGAGTCCGCACGCTACGTTGCGCTTATTGATGCTACTGAAGAGCTAATTGGTGGAGCCAGCTACCTTCCCTATAGTAAAGAACTCATGATTTGCCTACATAATCGAATCTTGGATGCATTAAAGAACATGCATGATCTCGATCCAAAAAACAAACACCTCACACAACGTGTCGAATCGGCTCAAACACAAATCCAGCAGTTAAATGAAAACTACGAAGGCAACGAAGCCACCTCATTTAAAGTGCCAACCAGTGACAAGCAAGCGATTGTCATGCTTAAACTGGTTAAGCGCCTGCGTGATACGATTCGTACCGAACACAATAAAGGTCGCATTGAAACTCAAGCCTACATGGTAGAGAACGGCCGTTTGGAAACCATTCAAATACGAATCAATATAGAGAATGTCGTAAAAAGAGCCCATGAGTCCATCGCTAAAGGGCAACCAGGCACAGCAATGCAACTGCTCAAGAAAGGTATTGACGCATTAAGCTCAAAAAATGACAACTACTCGATTCAAGCCAAAGAAAAGCTCACTGAGATTCTTGAACAGCTGCAAAACTCACGACAAGCAAAAGCCGATGAACAGCAACAACAGCAAGCCAGTCGTGAGCGAGATAACGACATGGATGAACTATTTGGTGAAAAGAAAAAATGGTAGTATTGAGCGCCTGCTTTTGCTGAACCTACACGAATCAAAAAAGGGTCGCAGATGCGACCTTTTTCAATTGCTCAAAGAAAATAATATAACATGACTAGTCAGACTCAAATGGAACAAATTTTAGCGCCTATTAACCAGTTTCTACATTTCCCAACGCCCGATGCATGGGTAACAGAAGCAAAGAAGCCCGAAAACCTTCCTGTTATTTTGATTGATCACCTCTTGTGCGAACTAAAAGCTGGCCAATCAGCCATGTATCTACTTCGTAAGTATGCGGTTGATGCTAAGAGCAGCGAAATCTTGCAAGAATGGTTCAAGCCTTACGAACAGTTTGCTTATCGAAAACAAGGTAATTCTGACTCGTTGCGAGGTAAAAGCAATATCTCCAAAGCCATTATGGCAAAGTCAGCCTCACCTTACAGCCAAGATTTAATCGACAAAATGATGCTCTTGATTAAAGAAGAGTTACATCATTTTTATCAGGTATTAGAGATCCTTGAAGGAAGGAGCATCCCCTATCACCCTATTCCTGCTGGTCGATATGCCAAAGGCTTGTTGTCGAAAGCGACGACTCACGAACCCAATACGCTAATTGATAAGCTCATTATTGGCGCGTACATCGAAGCCCGTTCTTGTGAGCGCTTTGCAAAACTTGCCCCATACATGGACGATGATATTGCTAAATTTTATGTCTCTCTACTACGCTCGGAAGCACGCCATTACCAAGATTATTTAAAACTTGCAGAACAGGTTTCTGGGGGCGACATTACAGAAAGAGTCGAGTTTTTTGGCAAGATTGAAGCCGAACTGATTGCATCACCAGATAGTGATTTTAAATTCCACAGTGGTGTGCCGTTATAAGAGTAATTGGCGCTCCCCACTTCTGTACAAAGTTCGAATTAAAAAACTAAAACGCCAGACCATAAGGTCTGGCGTTTTCAATGTCGACTACCGTTTTTCGATGTTAACGAAGTGAAGCATTAATATCTGCAAGTACCTGCGCAGGATCGGCGGCTTGAGTGATAGGGCGGCCAATAACAAGATAATCCGAACCAGATTGAATCGCCATATCCGGTGTCATAATACGTTTTTGGTCACCTACTGCAGCGCCTGCAGGGCGAATACCAGGCGTCACTAGCTTAAACTCTTGACCCAACTCTGTTTTTAGCATGCTCGACTCTTGCGCTGAACATACAACGCCGTCAAGTCCCGCGCGTTTTGTTAGGTTAGCCAAGCGCAACACTTGCTCTTGAGGTGCTACGTCAATACCGATCCCTGCAAGATCAGACTGTTCCATACTGGTTAATACCGTCACGCCTATAAGAAGTGGACGATCCTTGCCATAAGGTTCTAAGATCTCGCGAGATGCCGCCATCATACGCTCACCACCACCAGCATGAACGTTCACCATCCAGACACCCATCTCTGCAGCGGCTCTTACTGCTTTTGAGCACGTATTTGGGATATCATGAAATTTAAGGTCAAGAAATACCGAAAAACCACGTTTATGAAGCTCGCGAACAAAACTAGGACCAAATAGTGTAAACATTTCCTTGCCAACTTTTAGTCGACAAGAAGTTGGGTCAATTCTATCAACAAAAGCTAATGCGTCGGCTTGATTGTCATAATCCAGTGCCACTATCACTTTTTGGTCAATCATTTTTGCTCCTTACTAATACTGAGTGCTAACTCAAAAAAAGCAGCACATAAGTGCTGCCATAAAAATCTTAATGTTGGACTATTCGCCGTCCAACCCTCTAATCGGCTTGATCGTACCCCATCCTTTACAAGATGGGCAATGCCAATACAATGAATGCGTCGAAAAGCCACATTTTCTACATCGATAGTGCGGCTTCAACTTTAACTGCTCACCTACCAAAGATTGCAGCGTTGTTAAACTCTCTTTTGCGCGTCCTTCTTCAGCATTCGCTAGATGATAGTCCATCAAGCGATAGAAACCTTTCATTGTCGGGCTTTTCACTAACTGGCGAGTCAATAGTGCCTGAGCGGAAGCCGTTCCTTCATGATGAGCAACAAGCTGCGCGAGCATCAACTCAGCGGACACGCCTGCCCCCTTTTGAATGCTAGAGCGCAAAAATTCAACAAGATCCTGCTCTTGACCTAAGTGATGGTAGCATTCCGCTAACGTCGGCAGTACCTCACTAACAAAATCTTTGTCTTGTTCAAGGACGGATTCTAAACACTGAATCGTCTTTGTATACTCTTCACTTTCTAGATACAGGCGCCCTAGTGCAATATTAGCTCGAGCACACTTAGCATCAACGGTGAGCGCTTTACGAAAATACTGAATTGCCTTAGGTGTATTACTACCCGCCTGCTCGACCATTGCGAGTTCACACCAGAAATGAGCAATATTGTTCTTAACTCGCTTCTTACCTAGCTTTTGTAATGCTGAAGCGTACTCAATCGCCTTATGCCACTCTTGGGTTTGCTCATAGATAGAGACCAACTGAGTTAAGGCCGCTTCTCTATGCTCTGGTTCATCAACAAGCTGAACAAATATTTTTTCAGCACGGTCAAGGAAACCCGAAACCATATAGTCTTTGGCAAGTTGTTGTAAGGCTATGTTTTTTTGCTCAATGGTAAGGCCCGAGCGCGAGATAAGGTTTTGGTGAATTCGGATCGCGCGGTCAACTTCGCCCCTTGAACGGAACAAATTGCCCAACGCTAAATGGGTATCTATTGTTTCATCATCAACTTGAAGTAACTCAATAAAGTGGTCAACCGCTTTATCGGACTGATCTGAGAGCAATAGGTTAAGACCCGTCATATACTGACGAGATATCTGATGAGATTGCTCTTGTCTGTCATGTTTTACACTCCGCTGCCCCATATACCAACCATAGGCTGCAGCAATCGGTAAAAGCAGAAATAGTAGCTCAAGCATGTACTAAATAGACCCTAATATTCAATCAGTTGCTAGGGCTAGTCGTTGCCACGTCTTTTGACTGAGGCGGAGCTTGCTTAGCCAATTTCTTTCTCAATTTTCGAACCGTCAATTGAGACTTAAGATGCAAGCTTCCAAAAATAATCCAAGAAATCACAAACCCAGTAACAAAGACGACGCCAAGTAACGTAGATAAATGAAATTCACCTTGGGCTAATAGGTAATTAAACGTCACGATGGCCTGATTCTGCGAACCAAGTGCTAGAGTGACTAAGAAAAGTACAATTAGTAAAATTATTTTTATAATCTTCATGTGTTTTCACCACAGTCATTGGATAGCTAAGATTATGCAGCAAATAGTAATCACACACCATGCTTACTCGCCATAATCTTACGAATCATTGCTAAATTCGCGCCTTATGTCGAGAGATCCCAATATTTGGACCTTAACAAAATCTCATTACTTCTATTTAAATTCAGAAATACAAAAACGGCACACTATCTGTATGCCGTTCAACTGATTTAAAGAGAGTGCTTATAGACTTTCGTTTACGCGTTCACGCAACTCTTTACCTGGCTTGAAATGAGGTACGTACTTGCCCTCTAGTTCAACCTTATCGCCCGTCTTAGGGTTGCGCCCTACACGTGGTTCGCGGTAATGAAGTGAAAAGCTACCAAATCCACGGATTTCAATACGGTCACCGCTTTCCAGCGTATTAGCCATATGTTCTAAGATGTCTTTTACCGCATCTTCAATTTCTTTTGCGGATAAGTGAGTTTGCTCAGCGCAGAGTCTTTCAATCAATTCAGACTTAGTCATAGGTGGTTACCCTCATTACTCTCATGTTCAGTTGAAACGGTCTTTACCATTGTATAACAACAGTTCACTAACTGCCTGTATAAACAGATAATAGTCTATAATTCGCAAAGTTAAAAACAAAAAAAAGGAGCCTTGCGGCTCCTTTTTTCTTAGCTGAGTAAATTACTCGCCTTTAGCAGCTTTAAATGCGTCTGCCATAGCACTACCGAACCCGCCGTCTTCTTGCTTGTTCAGTGAAGCCATTGCTTCTTGCTCATCAGCTTCATCTTTAGCTTTGATAGATAGGTTGATTACGCGGTTCTTACGGTCTACACCTGTGAACTTCGCTTCAACGCTGTCACCAACGCTTAGGATTAGAGATGCGTCTTCGATACGGTCACGTGAAACTTCAGATGCGCGGATGTAACCTTCTACGCCTTCTTCTAGTTCAATAGTAGCGCCTTTAGCGTCTACTGCTGTAACTGTACCGTTAACTAGCGTGCCTTTCTTGTTATCAGCAACGTAAGCATTGAATGGGTCATTTTCCATTTGCTTAACGCCTAGAGAGATACGCTCGCGCTCTGCATCTACAGCTAGAACTACAGCTGAGATCTCGTCACCTTTCTTGTATTCACGAACAGCGTCTTCGCCAGTTGCGTTCCAAGAAATATCAGATAGGTGTACTAGACCGTCGATGCCGCCTTCTAGACCGATGAAGATACCAAAGTCAGTGATAGACTTGATCTTACCAGTAACTTTGTCGCCCTTAGCTTGCATTTCTGCAAATGATTGCCATGGGTTAGCTTTACACTGTTTCAGACCTAGAGAGATACGACGACGTTCTTCGTCGATATCAAGAACCATAACCTCAACTTCGTCGCCAACATTAACAACTTTAGAAGGGTGGATGTTCTTGTTAGTCCAATCCATTTCAGAAACGTGTACAAGACCTTCAACGCCTTCTTCGATTTCAACGAAGCAGCCGTAGTCAGTAAGGTTAGTAACGCGACCAGTTAGCTTGTGACCTTCTGGGTAACGCTTAGCGATTGCTACCCATGGATCTTCGCCTAGTTGCTTAAGACCTAGTGAAACGCGAGTGCGGTCACGATCGAACTTAAGAACTTTAACTAGGATTTCGTCACCAACGTTAACGATCTCAGATGGGTGCTTAACACGCTTCCACGCCATATCAGTGATGTGTAGAAGACCGTCAACACCGCCAAGGTCAACGAATGCACCGTAGTCAGTAAGGTTCTTAACGATACCTTTAACTTCAGTACCTTCTTGTAGAGTTTCAAGAAGTTCGTCACGCTCAACGCTGTTTTCAGATTCGATAACAGCACGACGAGAAACAACAACGTTGTTACGCTTCTGGTCTAGCTTGATAACTTTGAACTCTAGCTCTTTGTTTTCAAGGTGAGCAGTGTCACGGATTGGACGTACGTCAACAAGAGAACCAGGAAGGAAAGCACGGATACCGTTAAGTTCAACAGTGAAACCGCCTTTAACTTTACCGTTGATGATACCAACAACAGTTTCAGCTTCTTCGTAAGCTTTCTCAAGAACGATCCAAGCTTCATGACGCTTCGCTTTCTCACGAGAAAGTTGAGTTTCACCGAAACCATCTTCAACAGCGTCTAGAGCAACATCTACTTCAGCACCAACTTCAACTTCAAGTTCGCCAGCAGCGTTCTTGAATTGTTCAGCAGGGATAGCAGACTCAGACTTAAGGCCAGCATCAACAAGAACGAAACCGTTCTCGATAGCTACTACAGTACCTTTAACGATACTACCTTGTTGGAATTCAGTTTCATTCAGAAACTCTTCAAAGAGTTGAGCAAAAGATTCAGTCATTATTTAATCTTCAATTAGTAAACGTCCACGGGTATCCTACCGCATGGGGTTGATAATTTCGCCAGTCATCATCCTTGCGACCAACGTTCGAAACTCACCAAGTTTGGTACCGAAGCACAACTACTTAGTGAGATTAGATTCGATATATTTTAGCGCTTTTTCGACAACCTGCGTAATATTTAACGAGGTAGAATCGAGCACTAGAGCGTCATCAGCAGGACGTAGAGGTGCAACCGCTCGGTTGCGGTCTCGGAAGTCTCGCTCCTCGATCTCGCTCAAAAGGTCGTCAAATCTAACATCTAAGCCCTTTAGTTGCAACTGCTTAAAGCGGCGATGGGCCCTTTCTTCTGCACTTGCATCTAAGAAAATTTTCACTGGAGCTTGCGGGAAAACAACAGTGCCCATATCGCGACCATCCGCGACAAGTCCAGGTTCGATATTAAACGCACGTTGACGACGTAATAACGCCTCTCTAACACGAGGTAAAGCCGCTATTTTTGACGCTGCATTACCGGTCTCTTCTTTACGAAGTTCGCCTGATACGTCTTCACCTTCTAAAATAACTTTCACTAAGTCACCTTCGGCGATGAACTGCACATCAAGATGCATCGCAATTGGTACTAATGCATCTTCTGAGTCTAAATCAATACCATGATGAATCGCAGCTAATGCCAGCACGCGGTAAATCGCACCAGAATCAAGTAAATGGTAACCTAGCTTTTCAGCCAACAACATACACAATGTGCCTTTTCCAGCACCACTTGGCCCATCTACAGTAATCACGGGTGTCATTGAGGACATGTTTTACTCCACGTTGTATTGTTTGGCTAACTATCTTTATTATTCTTCATTTTTACGGCGCAAAATTATATACCCAATAGCACCAATATGCCATTTTCTTTAGCGAATAGTGATTCTAGGGTGAGCTACCTTTCATGCCTAGCCAAATCAAAAGGGTTAAAAAAACAACCCCAAGTACACTTGGGGTTATTCTGCGTCATCTTAGAGTGCATTCACCGCCTAAACAATAGGTCTTTGACCACGGCTGATCCATTTCATCAATACGTTGTCAGCAGCTTGGCCTGCTGCACCAGCAAATTTATCACTTAGCTTTTTCTTCTGTACGTAACGAATAGACAATACCGTTTTCTCTTTACACGCAGCGGTAACCACATCGTCTGATGTTTGAATATCGTCCACTAAGCCAAGCGCTTTTGCTTGAGTACCAAACCAGTGCTCACCTGTCGCGACTTTTTCTAGCTCAAGCGCAGGACGGTGATCTCGAATAAAGTCTTTGAATAAGCCATGTGTCTCTTCAAGCTCTTCTTTAAACTTATCGCGCGCTTTATCGGTATTTTCACCAAACATTGTTAGTGTTCGCTTGTATTCACCTGCCGTCAGCTGTTCAAACTCGATGTCATTCTTTTTCAATAATTTATTAAAATTGGGTAACTGCGCAATCACACCAATTGAGCCCACCACCGCAAACGGTGCTGACACGATTTTATCGGCAATACAGGCCATCATATAGCCACCACTTGCCGCCACTTTATCAACAGCAATCGTTAGTGGCAGATTAGCGCCTTTAATTCGGTCTAGTTGTGACGACGCAAGCCCATAAGCATGCACCATACCGCCGCCTGACTCTAAACGAACCAATACTTCATCGCCCACACGAGCAACGGCAAGAATCGCACTCACTTCTTCTCTTAACGAAGCCACTTCTTTAGCATCTATGCTGCCAATAAAATCCAACACAAACAAATGAGGCTCACGTTTGCTATCAAGATCGCCACCTTTAGAGGCTTTCTTTATCTCTTTTTCACGTGACTTTACTTTCTCTTTTTCCGCTTTTTTTTCAGCCTTATCACGAGCCTTAATAAATGCGTCGTCATGCAAGTGGTGTTCTAATTGCTCAACCGTTTGTTTTCTTTGCTCGGTAAGGTTGGTGATTTCGAGTTCACCCTTTGCGCTTCCCGTCCGACCGCCTACGGATTTCGCCACTACAATCAGCGCCACAATTGCCGCTAATACTGTCACGATTTTGGCTAGAAAAAGCCCGTAATCTAATAAAAATTCCAATGTCTTATCCCCAATCCTACGAATTAGTGTATTGTAACCAACTTGTCACGATTACCAAGAATTATTCAAACTAAGGAAGTGTTCTGTGGAATATTCAACCGCTCCTAAGGCGCTAGCCGACAAAATCATTCTCATTACTGGTGCTGGTGCTGGTATCGGCCGTCAAACCGCACTCAGTTATGCTGAGCATGGTGCAACAGTGATTTTACTCGGCCGTAATGTGGCTAACTTAGAGCTAATTTACGACGAAATTGAAAAAGCGGGTTACCCTCAAGCGGCCATCGTTCCGCTCGACCTTAAAGGTGCGACTAAGCAGAATTACGTGGATATGGCAGAAACGATTGAAGGTCAATTTGGACGACTCGATGGTCTTGTTCATAACGCAGGTGTCTTAGGAACCCTAAGCCCATTTGAACAGATTGATGAAGAGACATTTGATGATGTCATGCAGATCAACGTCAAAGCTGAATTCTTAATGACACAAGCTTTACTACCAATTCTGAAAAAATCAGAAGCTGGACGCGTTATTTTTACTTCTTCGACTGTTGGGCATATTGGACGTACCTTTTGGGGTACCTACGCAATCTCAAAATTTGCGACAGAAGGCATGATGCAAATTTTAGCGGATGAGTTGAGTGACACCGACATTCGAGTCAATGCCATTAACCCTGGTGCTACACGCACTCGCATGCGCGCTAAAGCCTATCCAGGCGAAGATGCGAATGCACTAAAAACGCCAAAAGATCTTATGCCTCTTTACTTACGTCTAATGGACCCAACAGTGACCAATATCAATGGCCAGTGCATTGACGCCCAACCGAAATAAGCAAAAAAGTCAGGCGCGATATCAGACAATGTAATACAGATAAGCGGCTATTTAACCCGCCGCTTATTTTTCATCATTCAGATAATCTACTTATCATAATGCTGCTTTAAAAACTCTCCAGCCACAGCCATTCCATGCTGATAGTCCTCAAGTATTTGATCTTTGTGACTCATTAACCCTTTAGATGCAAGTTCATGCTTGGGCTGAATATGCCATAAATTGACATCTTCAGGAGGCGAATCTAAAAACTGTTCAATTTGGCTATGGTTCGTGTAGTGTGCCACCAGCATATCGAGATGGCTGGTCCCGCTACGACTAAATGGAATACGCTTATTTTGAATATCGATCAAACGTGATAGTTTTTCATTGTCATGAATCCACGTTGATAACTTGCGCTTTTCACTCGGTGCGATTTTGTATAACTCAGCCTGATTGGCCGTAAATTGCTTATAGTCCATTTTAATGGTGTGCAATTTTTCTGAAAAGTGCCGATGAAACTCGCTTAACTTTTCTTTTGTACCGGATATTTTTAGGTGGTTTAAGTGCGCCGCTAGCCCTGCTTCTAACTCTTTTTTCCAACGCTCTAAAGATTCCATCGCCGGTGAATGCACCACTTTATCGCCACTTTCCGGAATGGTACTGATCACCACCATATTGTTAATTCCACGACGATAAGACTCTTCAACAGGGATGGTTGCCGAAACCCCACCATCGACCCACTTCTTACCATCAAATTCAATATCATGATAATAGAGCATTGGAATCGCACAGGTTGCCCTAAGAACATCAAACCAATTATCCGCAAAAATAGGGTAATAGTAATCTTTCAGGTCTTCCACATCGGTAATGCAAGCCAATGCAACTTTATCTTCGCCAAGTTGCATTTTTCCTTTCGGTATATTTAAAGGAAACTCCCCCGTATTGACGAATTCAAAAGCCCAGTCTAAGTCCATAGGCTGCTGTTTTTGCAGCAACTTATTGACATCAAAAAATCGTCCACGAGTGGTATAATTCAAGATAAAGTCTAGCCCGAGCCCTTCTTGTTTTGTGACAAAAGAGGAGACATTCAGTGCGCCAGCAGAGGTGCCAATATACAAAGAGAATGGGTCAAACTTTGCACTAATAAACTTATCTAACACGCCGGAGGCGAACGCCCCTTTTTGCCCACCGCCTTGCACTATCAAAGAATACTGTTGATCTTCAGTGAACACATCACTCTCCTCATGTCCGCTTTACCATCTTTTGGTTTTTTAAAACAATTACTCTAATTCAAATATCCTTGTCAATGTAATTCATCGCGATGTCGTAAGCACTTATTACACGATGCTGCTTTATTGTCCATCCACAACGATTCCATCACTCTGCCATTGATTACTGTTTGCAGCCCAATCCCTCACGCACTATACTGTATGTATATACAGGTAAAATATTATTATGCATACTTTAATCACTGAGCTCCAAAATAAGCAGTTAATTTGGAAAGGAAGCCGATCCTTCTCCAGCACTAAAGATTATCGCCCAACAGGTTTTGATGAACTTGATCAGCGCTTAAATGGTGGGTTTCCTAACCACGGTGTCGTTGATATTCAATCGATCGGTGGCATTGGCGAGTTGCGGCTGTTGCTCCCTCATATTACTACATGTGCAGAAAAACGACTTTTAGTCTTAATCAATCCACCGGGTTACTTGTGTGCCGACTATCTCTTAGGCCAAGGTATTCAACCTTCACAAGTACTCATGCTCTACCCAACCTCAATCAAACATGCGTTGTGGGCTGCCGAGCAAAGTCTAAAGAGTGGAGCCTGTGGTTGTGTTTGCTTATGGCAAAAAGACATTGAAATTCATCATGCTAAACGCCTTCAAGTCGCCAGTGAAACCGGACAATGCTTGCAGTTTTTATTCCGTCCAGTTCAACCCCACATTTTCTCTTTGCCCGTTTCTTTAGGCTTAACGCTTGAACCTCATGAATCAGGACTTGAAATCAGCATTACCAAGCAAAAAGGCGGATTCTCTCGTCGTCCTTTTATCGTCAATATGACGGCTTGCTGGCCAGAGCTCACTGTCACAGCTGAGCCTAGCGCTTCAACTGTAATTTCATTTCCTATGCAGCAGCAAGGGTAGTCATCGTCATGTTGCTTTGGTTATATCTACATTTCCCTACACTACAAATGGACACGTTATTTCACCAAGATAAAGATAACGACCTGACTTTAGCAATTGTTGATGGGCGTAAGCATACTATTGTGCAGCTCAATCATAAGGCTAAAAAACAAGGCTTACAGTTAGGGATGGGGCTTGGTAGCGCAGCGGCGCTTTGCCAAGACTTACAAGTTCACCCTTACGAGCCTAAAATTGAAGAACGACGTTTAACTGAGATTGCTCAATGGCTCTACTTGATTACCTCAGATATTAGCCTCTCCCCCCCTAATGGCATTTTAATCAAGGTTACCAACATGCTGTCGCTATACAGCAACATGGAGAATTACTGGCGTAATCTGTCCCAGCACTTGGCGCATTTACAGGTTCATACATCCTACTCAACCGGGCTTTCTCCGTATGCAGCAACGCTCATGGCGAAACAAAACAAAAACTGGGTGGTGACGGATACGCAGCAGCTGAAGGATGCAATACGCCACTATCCTATTTCATTGAGTGGGCTACCAGCCCAACAAGTGAACCAACTACAACGAGTTGGTATTCATAATATTGACGATCTGTTAGCCCTCCCTTTACCTGAAATAGCCAAACGATTTGATATTGATTTGGTTAATTACATTGGTAAGCTTACTGGGCAATTTAAGCACCCCATCGATTTTTATCATCCACCAGAGCTCTTTTGCTCTTTTCTTGAATTGCTATTTGATATTGAAAACATCGCATGGTTAGAAAAGCCGCTTAACATTTTATTCCAGAGACTTGAGCTATTTTTAAGGCTACGAGACAGCGTTGCTTATGAGCTTAATCTTGTGCTCCATCAACGCGATCACCAAGATAAAATCATCCCATTTCATTCCGCGCAAGGCGACTATCTAGCAACAAAGTGGCAAGCTCTATCTTCGCTTACACTAGAAAGTATTCGTATAGACAGCGCCGTCACAGGACTGACGCTTTCCGCCACCAGATTGGGTGAAAATAACAGTAGTGATCATGACTTATTTGAAGGTGTAAAGGGGAAGCAAACCGCATTAGAGCTTACTTCTATGCTACAGGCTAAGCTTGGCTCACAAGCGGTAACCTCTCTTTTACTTACCGATGATCCAAGACCAGAAATGGCGACTCAAGTCGTTCCTTTTACGCTAGATACCCAACAATGCACACCGGTTTGCCCACAGACATCAAAGTCGACGCTATTCAGACCTAGCCTTTTATTTCCGCACCCTATTCCACTCACAACTCAAGTTAAAGTGACTATCGGACCAGAGCGTATTGTTAGCGGTTGGTGGGATGGTCACCCTGTTAAACGAGATTACTTTGTTGCTCGAAATACGTCGGGTCAATGGCTATGGATATTTCGAACCGAAGAGCAGCACTGGTTCGTGCATGGTCAATTTAGCTAGGAGGTGCTATGAAATACGCAGAGCTGTTTTGTCAAAGTAACTTCTCTTTCCTCGTGGGTGCCTCTCATGCTGAAGAAATCATGCTTCAAGCAGAATTTCTTCAATATTCGGCCTTAGCTATCACTGACGAATGCTCACTGGCAGGTGTGGTACGGGCGCATACCGCAATCAAACAGCACAACCTTCGCATCAAACAGCTCATCGGCAGCATGTTTTGGCTCAATTCAGATTGTCAATTTGTCCTACTGTGCCCCAACAGAGAAGCCTATGCAGAGCTTTGCCGCACCATCACAAATGCAAGACGTCGCTGTGAAAAGGGGCAATATCGCTTATCAGAGTGGGACATCATGTCACTGCGACATTGTTTTGTTATCTGGCTACCAACAGGGAACAGTGATGATAGTAAATGGGGGCAGTGGTTATACAGGCACCATAGCAATAGAGTCTGGATGGGTCTACAACGTCATTTAACCTCTAATGAACACCAGTACCTACAGCATTGTAAACGGCTTTCCCAACAACTTAGCATACCAATTACCGCTTGTGGCGGTGTGCTCATGCATACGGCCACTCGTTTACCGCTACAACATACTCTTACTGCTATCCGCCTTAATACCTCTATAGACAAGGTCTGCGGTCAGCTATTAGTCAATACAGAACGAAGCCTAAGACCCAAAAGTAAACTTGAAAAGCTCTATGAGCCTGAGTGGATTGCGGAAAGTGTTCGTATTGCAAAATATTGCGATTTCCAACTAGACACCCTTCGCTATGAGTACCCAAGTGAGCTACTCCCTAAAGGGGAAACTCCTATGAGTTATCTACGAAAACTGGTTGAGCACGGTAAAACAATACGCTTTCCCGAAGGCATCTCATATGAGATCGAACAGACCATAGAAAAAGAGCTCAATTTAATTCAACAACTTAATTATCCGTTTTTCTTCCTGACGATTCATGATGTTGTCATGTTCGCTAAACAGCAAGGGATCCTCTATCAAGGTAGAGGATCCGCTGCTAATTCAGTGGTGTGTTATTGCTTAGAGATTACCTCCGTCGATCCTCGGCATATTTCGGTGTTATTTGAGCGTTTTATTAGCAAAGAGCGTAAAGAACCACCTGATATCGATGTCGACTTTGAACACGAAAGGCGCGAAGAAGTCATTCAATACATCTATCGAAAATATGGCAGGGAGAGAGCGGCACTTGCCGCTACGGTCATCTCTTATCGCTTTAAAAGCGCGATACGAGATGTTGGAAAAGTTCTGGGGATCAGTGAAACTCAACTCGATTTTTTTATTAAAAATATTAATCGCCGTGACCGCAGTCAAGGGTGGCAAGCGCAAATCGTTGAGCTTGGTTTACAACCAGACTCCTTAAAGGGCCAGCAGTTTATTGAACTGGTCAATGAAATCATGGGATTCCCAAGGCACTTATCGCAACATGTTGGTGGCTTTGTTATCTCAGCAGGCCCATTGTATGAATTGGTACCCGTTGAAAACGCCGCCATGGATGAACGAACTGTAATTCAATGGGATAAAGATGATTTAGAAAGCTTAGGGTTACTCAAAGTCGATGTCTTAGCGTTAGGTATGCTAACCGCCATTCGAAAATGCTTTCAATTAGTAAAGCACCACTACGATGTGGATTTAACAATTGCAGATATTAGCCGTCAAAAAGACGATGCTAACGTCTATAAAATGATTCAAACGGCCGATACGGTTGGGGTATTCCAGATTGAGTCTCGGGCGCAAATGAGCATGCTACCTCGCCTAAAGCCAGCCTGTTATTACGATCTCGTGATACAAATTGCCATTGTCAGACCCGGTCCTATCCAAGGGGACATGGTGCACCCTTTTCTTAAACGGCGAAACGGTGATGAAGCTATCTCTTACCCCTCAAAAGAAGTGGAGGCGGTACTACTGCGAACGCTAGGGGTGCCTATTTTTCAAGAACAGGTAATCAAATTAGCAATGGTCGCAGCGGGGTTCAGCGGTGGTGAAGCAGACAAGCTGCGTCGAGCAATGGCGGCATGGAAAAAAAACGGCAATATCTTTAAATTTCGCACTAAACTCATTGATGGAATGCAGCAAAGGGGCTACGAGCTTGCATTTGCAGAACGTTTGTTTGAACAAATTTGCGGCTTTGGTGAATATGGGTTTCCAGAAAGCCATTCCGCTTCATTTGCGGTCTTAGCATACAGTTCCGCTTGGCTAAAATATTATTACCCACACGCTTTTTATACAGCCTTACTCAATAGTTTACCCATGGGGTTCTATAGTGCCTCACAGCTGATACAAGATGCGAAGCGACATGGTGTCAGCATACTACCGGTGTGCATTAACCACTCCCATTATCACCATGATTTAGTGCCAACAAACAGCAAACCTAATACACATTGTTCAAACTTAAATTTAGACTCAGTAGCCGCAAATGCTCATCCCCTTGCCATCCGTCTTGGTTTTAAGCAAATCAAGGGATTACGGTATGAAAGTGTGCAACGTATCCTCCAACATCGTCCTGATGCAGGGTTTACTACGCCAACACAAATCAAACAATTGAGGTTGAACAAAAAAGAACTGGAACTGCTCGCATCAGCCAATGCTCTACAAATTATTTCAGGTGATCGCTATGCGACTCGCTGGGCTATGATGGACACCCTACAAGATTTACCACTCTTTCATGAGTTGCCCTATGAAGCACAACCCCTTCCCCATCAACCAAGTGAAATAGACAACGTACTTGAAGACTTCTCTTCAATGAACATGTCACTTCACCAACACCCGATTCAGTTACTTGATCAAGCGGGGGTGTTAGGTAGGTTTACTCGAATGCAGTCTCTTCAACATCATTCCCACCAATCCGTTGTACATGTTGTTGGGTTAGTCACAGGGAAACAATCGCCAGGAACCGCAGCAGGCGTCACCTTTATTACCTTAGAAGATGACACCGGAAATATTAATGTCGTGGTGTGGAGTGCAACGGCAAAAGCACAAAAAAAGGCATATTTAACCGCCAAGATTCTGAAAGTTAGCGGCATTTTAGAAAGAGAAGGAGAAGTCACACATATTATCGCTGGCAAATTAACAGATATCACCGATAAATTAGCCGCGTTAAAAGTTCAGTCACGAGAGTTCCATTAAGCCGCGTGATAAAGCTATAAAGCGCATGATAAATCTATAAACCGAACGCTAAGGCTTGGCATTGTGGCTACACTAATTCAATCGTGAATAATTCAATAATGCCATTCTACGTTACACCCTTATTTACCAAATAACAGATGAGAAAAAAGGGAGTAAATACTCCCTTTTAAGTTCAGTTCCTCGGTCGTCATGGTGCTAATCGCTCCATGACATTACCGATCTATTTCAACTGGCGCTTCCGTACGTCTTTTTTTCCATTCCCTGAATATTAGTAAACTTAGAGTCATTACGACTTTTGAAGTTAGCCAAATCATTCTGATGGAACAACCTTTCGTCAGTAGAATTATAGTTCACTGTATCTATCTCTAGGTGGAGATAGATACATGTCAATTATAGCACGCTAAACGCTCAGATTGTAATCACGCAACTAGAGTATCAACTCTATAGGATTTGGCTCATTCTTTGTTGAACAACATCGACAAGTAAATCTGGCTGGAACTTAGAAATAAAGCGATCACAACCCACTTTTTCAACCATGGCATCATTAAAGCTACCACTTAACGAGGTATTCAATGTGATATAGAGTTGACTCATGCGAGGATCATTTCGAACTTCATGCGTCAATTTGTACCCATCCATCTCAGGCATCTCTGCATCAGTAATCATCATCAATAGCTCAGAACAAACATCAATGCCTTCATCACACCATTGCTTCAATAGCCTTAATGCCATAGCACCATCGAAGCATTCGATAATTTCTACACCCAATTGCTCCAAAGTACCCTTAACTTGATTTCTGGCGGTAGAAGAGTCATCTACTATTAAGATTTTTTTACCTGCTAAATGAGGAAGTAACGCAGTGTCTAGCGTTTCTTCTGAAATAGAAACGTCATAATCAATGATCTCGGCGAGTACTTTCTCAACATCAATAATTTCAACCAAATGGACGTGCTCTCCTTCCTCTACCTTAGTGATAGCAGTGAGATAATTCGCCCGACCGACCGTTCTTGGAGGAGGCTGAATCTCTGTCCATGTGGTATTAACGATGTTCTTCACTTCGCCCACTAAAAAGCCCTGCACCGTACGATTGTATTCGGTGATAATCAGGTTGTGATCTCCGCCCTCTGCGGGTCTAGGAAACCCTACCGCTCGTCTTAAATCAATAACAGGAACAGAAACGCCTCTAAGTGACGCTATGCCGCAAATACTAGGGTGCGAGCCGGGAAGTTGAGTAAGAGGGGGAAGCTTTAGCACTTCCTTAACTTTAAATACGTTAATAGCAAACGTCTGACGGCTATTTAAGTTAAACATCAGCAGCTCTAGACGGTTTTCACCCACCAGCTGCGTTCTTTGATCAACTGAACTTAATACGCTCGACATGAGATTTCCTTGGAAAAACAGTTACTAGAGTCCTTATCTCATGTAATCAACATCTTGGACAAGAAGTTTTGCGACAAAACATCAAAACTATGACGCTCAACAAGCACCCTACGCACAGTGAAATACGATACACACGTACAATACACACGGTAGAAACGTCGATGACTAGCCTTCGATGACTTTCATGAGTAATACACCATCATACAACGCTTGCTTCACCAATGCCGCACCGGGCATCGTTGCTTGCTTATAAAACCGAGACTCTACTAATTTAAGATCTTGAGTATAAACGGGTAGGCTTTGCTGCTCTATACAGCGTTGAATTGCTGGGTATAAAATATCTTTTGCCTGATTAATAACCCCGCCAATTAACACTTTTTCAGGGTTAAAGAGGTTAATGACTATCGCGATAGCAGAACCGAGGTTGTCCCCTAGTTTTTCGATAACATTCACAGCAAGTGGATCGCCATTGGCGGCAGCCTCACAAATAGCCTCAACACTAATTTCTTCTTGCTCAGCCAATACTGACGTCTCACCATTTGCTATGCGTTGGGAGACTTCTCGTCGAATAGCCTGCGAACTCGCAACGGTTTCCAAACAGCCCTTGTTGCCACAGTGGCAATCCAATCCGTTACGATCAATCTGAATATGCCCGAGTTCACCAATGTTACCATGGCGGCCTTGTAGCACGCGTCCATCAAGAATAATGCCCGCCCCTAAACCATGGTGAATGGAAATCAGAACCGAATTATCACAATCTTGAGAATGACCAAATAAATTCTCAGCCAGCGCCCATGCACGAGTATCATTCGCGACAAATACCGGGAGGCCAGTTGCGTTAAATATTTCCGCACCAATCGGGAAGTTAGCCACGTTGTAATGCGGCATTTGCAGCACAATACCCTGATCGGTATTGACTAAACCAGGCAGTGTTAGCGCGATACTGGTGACACGGTCTAGCTCGTTGGTGTAGGTTTCAAAAAATTCTTCGATTTCATATAAGAGACGAGCGATAACGTCGTCTTGATCAACTTCATGAATTTCTATCTTAGTATCAATGAGGACATCCCCACCAAGCTCATGAAGCGCGATGGTTAAATATCCTCGCCCCAAACGCATCGATAAGAATTGCCATCCTTGATTATTCGTTTGTAAACCAACAGCAGGACGACCACGACTGATCGCTTCTTGAACCGCCGTTTCATGAATAAGGTGTGCAGCGATAAGTTCTCGCGTGATCTTCGTAATACTCGCTGGCGCTAAGCCACTTAATTTCGACAAATCGATGCGCGATATAGGCCCAAATTGGTCTATTAATTTATACACACGACCAGCATTGACCTGCTTGATATGGTCGATATGCCCAGGTTGAGCCATGTACATCTTGCACTCCAAAAAACAACAACCTAGCAATTTTTTTACTTTGCGAAGTAATTGTGAAGCAGTTTGGTGAATCGCCGTGACAAACATCACGCATATAGGGCAAAGTTTGGGGTGCAGGTCATGTTACTCATCAAAACTGCGCCTAAAACAATGAAAGAATATTACACCAGCACAAGAAAAACACACCAAAAGCATTACTAAAAATGCACTTATTAATCCACGAGAAATAAGTGATTTTCAGCGCTCTTCGATACAGTGTTTTTGACTTTTTAGATAAAGAATCGGTTTGAGTTTTGCGGCTTTGTCACTAGGCTTTGATAGTGTTCTATAAACTGAAATCCAGCTTCTAGACCTAATTGGTAATCATGCAAAATGTCATCTTTTTTACTCATCAACGATGATGTTTTCAACGCTCTGCTTGGCGCTATTTGCATAATGAAACAGTCATCCGGAGGCAAGGATAAAAAGGTGCTCGTCAACGAATAAGTCTGATAATGCACCATTAGCATATCCGCAAGACCAGCATCGAATTTCTCACCAAACACATGACTAAGGCGATAGATATCAGCGCCACCAAATAGCCAGCGACCACCATTAATCATATTAAGGTGCTGAGAATGTTTCTGGGCTTCGGCTTTACTTAGCTGGAGGTCAAAGAATCCGTTCCAGTCCTTAGACCATTGTTCTAACTTGTCTTGCCATTGTAGTTGAACACTATTTAGTGACTCACGAAACCACGTTGGCGGCTCAGTCACCTGCGGCTGATCTGATACGATGGGCTCTTCCTGTGTGAGTTGTTCCTCGGTACGAATCACCACCATCATACGATTTTCTTGTCGCCATGCCTCCTGAACCGGAATCGATGCAGAGACCCCTCCATCAATGTACTCACGTCCATGCACCGACACCGAACCATCAAACAAATTTGGTATGGCACTTGTCGCCATCATTACCCAATACCAATCATCTTGTAGCATGGGTAAATAGTGATCTTTCAGAGTTAAAGTGTCCGTCACAGCCGCAAAAGCTCGCCGATGCCCCATGGAACGCCGCCCCATATCAATATCAAGCTTATAAGGATAATCATATAATTTATCCAACGCCCACTTGAGATTCAGTGACTGCTTCTTACGGATAAAACTGAAGACATTAAAAAATTGTGGATCCGTAGTTAAATCCAGCAGAAATGCTCGCCCCAAACCAGGTTGACGCGCCAAATACGCACACAGGTTAAGCGCCCCTGCCGAGGTACCATAAAACTCATCAAAAGGGTCAAAGTTAGAAAGTAGAAAAGAATCAAGAACACCAGAGGTAAAAATACTACGCTGTCCTCCTCCTTGTGCAATTAGCGCAGTCTTACCTCCTACGTACTGTCTAAAGCGTTTAGGATCAATAGCAGCATGGGAGTCCGTTACCACACCTGTATTTGCCATAACGTAGCTAAGCGGCCAAAATTGCAGTGAAGCCAAAAGCAAGAATGATCGAAAATGCTATTGTAGTAATACTAAGCGCCATTTTTAAATTAAAGTCCATACAACCTCCAAATGTAACATTGTGTTTACTATTGTGACACAGTATACCAATACGGAAATAACGACTTCAAAATTATGATGTTACTGTCACACTATGTTTAAACGTTAGTACAAACTGGTCAATTACGCTAATGACACAAACACCATCAGCTCAATGAAGGAGAAGCCTTATGACTAAGTTTATTAGCCAGATCATCGCCACTTTCTTTGTTTTAATTGCCACGCCTTCACTCTCTTTCGCCAACGTCATCGTTACGCCGTTCATTGGCTATAGCATTGGAGGGACTGCCGTTGATGGTGACAATAAAACCTATGACATTTCTCCTTCAAGCAATCTAGCACTTGCCGTCGAGTTTCCGCTATTAAATGGACGCATTGGTGCGTTCTATTCACAGCAAAACTCATCTCTTGATACGTTGAATTTGGATTCAAAGATACAGTACTTACAGCTACAAAGCAGCGCAGAGTACCAAGTAGCCGAGAAAACTCTCGCCTATATTGGGGCTGGATTAGGCGCTTCACACATTTCAGCAGACTGGACTAAGTCTCAAACAGGCTTTGCCGCAAGCATTTTCGGTGGGATTGAATACCAGCTAATGCCTCACTTATTCCTCAACGGTCAAGCAAGATGGCAAGGTACCGTCGTGAGTAATGAAACCGTCTCGGTGTGTAATTTACCCACTAACGACCAAAGTTGCTTTATTGGCTTTAACACACAATGGATGAATCAATTTCAGACTAATATTGGCGTGAGCGTCAAATTTTAGTATCAAACAATACCCTGCCGCTTACACATCGATATTTATATTGGTTTGTAGCACATATTTTAGAGACTACGTCTAAAATAAAATTTAGTGGTTTACTCTATTTATAAAACCCCTAATTATGGATTGATTTGCGATAGATATCACAGTCAGCATACAAAACCCAAAAAGCAACATTTCATAGATGATTCATCTACCAAAGATACCCCCCTATACAAACGCAATCTATTGCCAACACTCTATAACATGGGTAATCTTAACCTCACACTTAGTTGAAAATTTTAACTTTCAATACTAAGCGCTAGTAAATATGGTTTATATCACTACGATAATGCCATGTTACCAGCATAAAAAACCACAAATAAAACACAACACAACCGATAATTGGCTCACCATAACAAATGACATTTAATAATTGGTGCAGCTCGCTATTCCTTGAATAGCATTTTATGTCGCAGACGATGTAGTAAAAGGAGTTAACTATGAAACGCGAACAGTGGGGATCCCGCGCCGGATTTATTCTTGCAGCAGTGGGGTCGGCAATCGGACTCGGCAATATTTGGCGATTCCCTTACATGGCCTACGAAAATGGTGGCGGTGCATTCTTTATTCCTTACCTTTTTGCCATGATCACAGCCGGTATTCCATTCATGATTCTCGAATTCAGTATGGGTCAAAAATACCGAGGCTCTGCACCAAAAACACTCAGTAAAATTAACGCCAAGTTTGAATGGCTCGGATGGTTTCAAGTCGGAGTTGCGGCAACAATCGCCGTCTACTATGTCGCAGTTATTGGTTGGGCAATTTCTTATTTTGGCATGTCGTTTACTCAAAGCTGGGGAACCGACACTAATGCCTTCTTCTTTAGTGAATACCTACAGCTAGGCGACAACTCGCCAACTAGCCTTGGCGCTATTCAGTGGAAAATTGCTGGCGCAATGCTCATTGCCTGGGCAATCACCTACTCCGCTATTGCTGGTGGTGTAAAGGCAGGGATTGAGAGAGCAGCAAAAATCATGATGCCTATCTTGTTCATCATGGTAATTCTACTTATTGGTCGCATGATATTTCTTCCTGGCGCACTCAACGGTGTTAACTACCTATTCGAACCCGATTTCAGTAAAATCTGGGACATGAAAGTCTGGGCTGCCGCTTATGGTCAAATCTTTTTCACGCTAAGTATTGGTTTTGCCATCATGCTCGCTTATTCAAGCTATTTGCCTGAAAAGTCGGACATTACTAACAATGCTTTCATGACAGTATTGATTAACTGTGGCTTCTCTATCCTAGCTGGTATCATGATTTTCTCTGTACTTGGCTACATGGCTCAAGAGCAAGGTAAACCACTAACAGAGGTCGTTACAGCGGGCGTAGGCTTAGCATTTGTTACTCTACCTGCGGCAATTAACTTATTACCAGCACCGTACATCTTAGGGCCACTGTTTTTCTTTGCTCTCGTGATTGCTGGTCTAAGCTCACATATTTCTATCATGGAAGCGGTTACCTCTGCAGTCATCGACAAGCTGAACTGGAGTCGTAAAAAAGCGGCCACGATCATTTGTGGTGCTGGCCTCATTATTTCCATGGCGTTTGCAACTAATGGCGGTCTATTACTACTAGATTTAGTTGACCACTTCGCGAATAACGTTGGCATTGTTGTGAGCTGCTTCATTGAGATTATTCTCATGGCATGGCTACTAAAAATTGCCGATGTACGTGAATATGTTAACAAGGTTTCTGACTTTTCAATTGGTGCTTGGTTCGACATCTGCTTACGCTTTATCACGCCAGTTATTCTCGCAATGATTGTTGCAACAAAGTTCCAAACTCTTATCACTGAGGGTTATGGCGGCTACGCGCAATTTGATCTCATGCTACTTGGCTGGGGACTCATGGGGCTGCTCGTCGTCGTTGGTGTTGCCGTCAATGTTACTAGTAAGAAGGACGCTTAAAATGACAACAAGTGCAATTATTATGATGGTTTTAGGGCTAGGTATTACATGGGGTGGTGCATCTTACTGCATCAAAAAAGCCATGGATAAAAACCATAAGTAGCCTATCGCTTTCAATACTTCTTAACGCCCTTCACCAGAACAGTTAGGGCAATAACATAAAAGCCAGCATCTTCATGCTGGCTTTCTTATTGGGGATGCATTCCGTCTTTACTTTTAAAAACTGTAACGAATACCAATACCCGCTCCAATCCCTAATTTCAAATCACTCTTGTGGAACATCATATTGGGTGTTAACTGCGCATAAGCATCCCAACCATTCGAGATATCAAGTTCGACACCAAGCGCAATTCGCGGACCGAAGTTATCAGAACGTTTGATTTGACCACCGACGCCAGCAAACCAGGTGAACGGCACATCGCCACCAAAACGACCACGATTAAAAATGTAGTCTGCCGCAATACCATCATTGCCAATCGCAAAGTTGACCTGGTTGTTGATTTGACCAACTACGCTCAAGCCTTGATCCAGCCCCATACCAATTTTAAACCCGCCATTACCGCCGCTACTTCGACTGGAAGATCGTTGACTACTCGACTTTGCTGGCTTTGATTGAGCTTGACTCGATGATGCGTTGCTATTCGAAGAAGCGGTACGGCTGGTGTTCGTGGATTGTTTAGCAGCGGCTGTATTGGTACTGCCTTCTTCAACGATCTGCCACTCTTCCTCACCACCTGCAGTATTGCCTGCAGCGAATGAGAAGGTAGAAACGAACATCAGACTAATTAAACTGATACCGAGTTTGAGTTTTGATTTCATGTGTTTGTTCTCTGCTTAGTGCGACCGCTCTTCTATTTGTCGAGAGCGTTTATGGGTATAACAAAATTGCAGAGATTTTAGTGAATGAGGTGATCACTATGTCATGACAAGGAAAGGGGGAAGACAAGGTTCAGATAGAAAAAAGGGAAGCAAATGCTTCCCTTGATAGTCACTTAACAAATTAGAGATTAACCGTGGTTACGAATCCACTCATCCATATCTGTTTTCAAGTTATCTGACTTAGTACCGAAGATAGCTTGTACGCCACCCGCTACCACTACCACACCAGCTGCACCAAGCTTCTTAAGCTTATCTTGGTCAACTTGTTCTACGTCAGCTACTGCAACACGTAGACGAGTGATACATGCGTCTAAACCTGTGATGTTTGCCTTGCCACCAAATGCAGCAACTAATTCGCCAGCCATGTCGCTACCAGACTGAGCTGCGGCTGCGTCGTCTGACTCATCTTCACGACCCGGAGTCTTAAGATCCATTGCTGTGATAACAGTACGGAATACAAAGTAGTAGATCGCCGCGTAAACCAGACCAACACCAATCATTAGACCCATCTTCTGAGCGTTGCCAGAAAGTACTAGGAAGTCAATTAGACCGTGTGAGAAAGACGTACCGTGTACAAAACCAAGCATGTTCGCAACAACGTATGCAGAGCCCGCTAGTAGAGCGTGAATCGCGTACAGAATTGGAGCAACGAATAGGAAAGAGAATTCGATTGGTTCAGTAATACCCGTTAGGAATGAAGTCAAAGCTGCAGAAGCCATGATACCCATTACTTTCGCACGGTTTTCAGGCTTAGCACAATGTGCGATAGCAATTGCCGCTGCTGGTAGACCGAACATCTTGAACATGTAACCGCCAGCTAGTTGACCAAAGCCATTGCCTGCTGCTCGAGATGCTTCATCAGCAACTAGGTAACAAGTTAGAACGCCGTTTTGAGTTTCGCCTGCTGCGTTCACACATGTACCTGCTTCGAAGAAGAATGGTACGTTCCATACGTGGTGCAAACCAAATGGAATCAGAGAACGTTCAACAATACCGTAGATACCGAACGCAACTGTTGGGTTTTGGTGTGCAGCCCAGTCAGAGAATGCACTGATCGCGCCGCCAATTGGTGGCCAAATGATAGAAAGAAGGATACCAAGACCAATTGCTGTGAAACCAGTAATAATTGGCACTGCACGCTTACCAGCGAAGAAACCAAGATATTCTGGCAATTGAATTTTGTAGAAACGGTTAAATGCCCACGCGGCAACACCACCGACTAGGATACCACCTAGTACGCCCGTATCGATACCTTCAACACCCATAACACCAGCCATCACGCTTAGCGTGGCTGTCATGATGCCGTAACCTACGATTGCAGCAAGACCTGCAACACCGTCGTTGTTAGTAAAGCCTAGTGCAACACCAACAGCAAATAGCAATGCCATTTGACCGAATACTGAACCACCAGCTTGTTCCATCAAGTTAGATACTACGTCTGGAATAAAGCTAAGGTCGGCAGCGCCTACCCCTAATAAAATACCTGCAACTGGCAAAACCGATACTGGTAGCATCAGTGACTTACCAACTTTTTGCAGGTTAGCAAAAAGGTTCTTAAACATGTTTATGCTCCTGATAAAGTTATTAGATTAATGGGCACTAACGGCACACCCCCGCAGCCTTAAATGTTAGCACCCAATGAAAATGTAACCACATTATGATTTGTATTTTCTGTTGATAAATATAGCTTGAGGAACCTAATACTTTCTACTGTGTTACGAAGTTAAGTTTCAAAACTCAGAGTAGATCACAGTCAAAAAAACTCTAAAAACCATTAATTATCATTCATAACCACATGAATAATAAGCAGTTTACATTTATGTCAATTAATTTCACCCAAGAAATAAAATAGCCCTATAAGTTATTTTACGTAACGTAATTACACACTGTGGCGTAGGGTCGATTTTACTTCAACATTTTTGGTGAACATTAACCTTTCGTTAACCATTTGACTTGCAATCCTAAAAAAGGATGCTTAAAGCATCCTTTTTGTTTAAATAACACGCCAACTTAATTATCAGAGAGAAAAAAGCGATCGGTAGTTTTCTGACGTTTTTTCTCCTACTTCATGTAAAGAAATGCCTTTTAATTGCGCGATATAGGCGGCGACTTCAACCACATAAGCAGGCTGGTTTTGCTTACCTCTGTGGGGAACAGGGGCTAAATACGGAGAGTCTGTTTCTATCAAAAGTCGCTCCAGTGGAAGTTGCTTCACCACCTCTTTTAGCTCTGTCGCTTGACGAAAAGTCACAATACCAGAAATAGAAATATAGAATCCTAACTCCATCGCAGCTTCTGCAAACGGAAGGTCTTCCGTGAAACAATGAATCACGCCACCACAACGTTCCGCACCACCATTACGGAGAATAGCCAGTGTATCTTCACGCGCATCGCGCGTATGAATAATGAGTGGCTTATTCACGTTCACGGCGACATCTACTTGCTGCTCAAACCGCTCTTTTTGCAGGGCTGCAGTCTCTGGCTGATAGTGGTAATCCAACCCTGTCTCACCCACCGCAACAACCCTTGGGTGCGCGACATACTCTTTAAACGTCGCAAGCGAAAACGCGCTTTCTACATCTAATGGGTGAACCCCACAAGACGCCATAACTTCAGGGTAAGGCTCAATGAGCTCCATCATCCCTGGAAAGGCCTCTAAGGTAACACCGACAGAAAGCAACTGGTGTACGTTGGCTGCTTTGGCTTGATTAACAATATCTTCAATCCCTGACGGATGGCCGTCTAGGTTAAGCTTATCGAGATGGCAATGAGAGTCTACAAACATAGAATAAGTACTTTTTAAAATATAAATGACGCTAATGAATAGCGTATATGATGAAACAATATAGCGGATGATGGAAGTAAAGGGTAAACATCAATAATGGAAAATATAGGCTGTGACCAGCCTATATTTTAAAATCGACACAGTAAGCGCCACGCCGATAACTAGCTAAGCGTATTAACGACTAGAGGCTTGGAACCTAGTTACTAAACCGTAAAGCTTATTCGCTACGTTAGGCAGTACAGCGTTGACTTATATCACTCAAACTCATACAACCAACTGGCAAACAACACTTCGCCATTTAGCCCTGGATTTGAACGTAACTGGTTACGTAACTCTTGAATCCGATTGCCTTGCTGAAACAAACGTTCATAGGAAAATAACTGAGCCAGCGTGGCTGCGTCTTTCAAGTGATAGGCGCCATCAAGTCCTAAGGCCTGTTTTTGAGCCGCGCAAAGCAGGTGCCAATACCAACCTAGGGTAATGTTAAGGTCGATTTTGCTTTTCGACATTTCAGCCCAAACACTCGAGGTGTCCAAACGGTTACCTTGTAGAAAGGTTATGAATGCGTCCATCATCAAATCATAAGATTTATCGTGTTTTTCTTTAATAAAGTTCAACACCGTTAATGGCTCATAACTACATAAGTAGCCCGCAGATTCAGGCACTAGCTTGCCCGTCTGTTCGCCAACCCATTCCAAGCATGCTTTCGCACTAGGCAACGCAATGTTCCACACTTCACAACGGCTTCGTATCGTGGGGAGCAAAAGCTTCGCATTCTCAGTCGACAATATAAATAAACACTGCTTAGGCGGCTCCTCTAATGTCTTTAACAACGCATTAGAAGCCGAGACATTCATGGTTTCCGCATTCGGTATTACGATAATACGGTATCGACCAAACTGAGAAGACTCCTGAGCCCATTTGTTAGCCTGACGGATTTGATCAACAGACAACGCCTTCTTGTCTTTTTCAGGCGACAAGTAGTGAACATCCGGGTGCGACTCACTCTTCAGTAAATCACAGGAATGACAAAACCCGCACGGCTCTGAATGATCGTTCTGGCACATCACACCAGACACGTATTGGTGTATCAGCGCATCAGGGGCTAAGCCCTTCTGCGCCTGAATGAGCATGGCGCCAGGGATACGTTCATTATCAAGGCTCTGCTTGAGTTGCAGCCAAAGCCCGTCAAGCCAAGGATAGCTTTTCACTGTTACCCCTTCTGCTCTATCAACCACGTTTGCACTGCCGCCTGAATGCTTTTCTGTACACCCTCGATAGATTGGCTTGCGTCAATGATTGCCACGCTATCGTCAGATTCTGCAATTTTCAAATAAGAAGCACGGGTTCTTTCAAAAAAGCTCAAGTCCATTTTTTCAATTCGATCCAACTCGCCACGACCACGAGCTCTCTCTAAACCCAACTTCGGGTCAATATCGAGATAAAGCGTGAAGTCAGGTTTGAAATCTCCAATGGCGATTTGCTTAAGTGAATTCATCACCGACTCATCAATTTGTCGACCACCACCTTGATAAGCCTGAGATGACATATCATGGCGATCACCTATCACCCATATACCTTGTGCTAAAGCTGGCTTTATCACCGTTTCTACAAGCTGAATTCGAGCCGCGTACATAAGAAGAAGCTCTGAACGATCTTGCAACGCCTCATCAGCGTGTTCTTCTTTTACTAAGGCGCGCATTTTCTCCGCCAGTGCGGTACCACCAGGCTCTCGCGTGTTAGTGATTCGCTCAATACCTGAACGTTCTAGTTCCGAGCGAAGAGTTTGAATAGCAGTGCTTTTGCCTGCACCCTCTAGCCCTTCGATAACAATAAATTTAGCTTGGCTCATTTCTGACTTCTTATCGTTTTTAAGTATTTTTGTACCGCACGATTATGGTCTCTAAGATTTTTAGAGAACACATGCCCTCCAGTACCACTGGCGACAAAATAAAGGTAGCGGCTTTTTTCAGGGTTTAATGCAGCATGTATAGATGCTTCCCCTGGCATAGCAATCGGTGTTGGTGGCAACCCATCAATAACATACGTATTGTAAGCGGTTCTCTCACGTAAATCCTTCTTACGGATGTTCCCATCGTATCGCTCCCCCATTCCGTAGATAACGGTAGGATCGGTTTGCAAGCGCATCGGACGATTGAGACGATTAACGAATACCGAAGCAACACGCTCACGCTCCGAAGCCACAGCCGTTTCTTTTTCAATGATAGAGGCAAGTATCAGCGCTTCATAAGGTGTTTTTAGCGGTAAACCTTGCTGCTTATTATTCCAATTTGTCGTCAAGATACGGTCTAGCTTGTTATGAGCTCGACGCAAAATATCAAGATCGCTATCTCCTACAGCGTAGTGATACGTCTCTGCTAAAAATAACCCTTCCAGTTTTTTTTGTGGGATATCAAGCTTCGCCGCAATATCGGCTTCCGACATGTCACTCGCGACTTGATTTAAATGCTCCGCAGCGGATAGTTGTTCACGCCACTCTTTAAAGGTCGAACCTTCAATAAACGTTATCGCCAGCTGATACTCAATGCCTTCGTTTAATACATCAATGGCTTGAGTGAGGGTCATCTCTGGTGTGAGTTGGAAAGTACCCACTTTGAGCTGAGAAAGCTCAGGGTGAAAACGACGGACAAGCTGAGAAAAAGGACTTTCATCAATCCAGTCATTTTTTTGAAACTGTGAAAATACAGTATTAAGGCTGTTTCCTCTCTTTATTGTCACCAACTGAGGTGATTCAATACGCAAAGATTGCCCAAGAAATGTATCAACACCCTTCTGCACGTAAAACATCGCCCCTAGAGCTAAAGCAACGAGCGCAATAATAATAAATAACAGCTTCTTTAACACTGACCTAAATACTCCTGAATACGTCTGGTGACCCCACCAATAGGTAAGGCAGCTTCCTCAATTTTCTTCACTGGCGCAACCCCTAGAATACAATTGCTGACAAATATTTCATCCGCAGACAATAGTGCTGGCAACGAATAGTCACCTTCATTGCACTCTATCTGCAAGTGCTTTAACGCCTGTATGACCTCTGCTCTCATGACCCCAGCCACGCCAGAGTTAACAAGAGTCGGCGTATAAACCTTATTCTTGCTCACCCAAAAGACGTTCGCCATACTTGTTTCAATCACATTGTCATTCAGATCTAGGGCAAGTCCATCATCAAAGTGAGTTTGCTCTATTTCCGCTTTCATCAATATTTGCTCTAAACGGTTATTATGCTTAATACCCGCGAGCAAAGGGTTTAACCCTAATTTGCTCTTACACAGCATTAAAGATAAACCGTCTTCACGCCATGACAAATAATGTTCTGGATAGGTAAAACAACTGATCGTAATGATTGGCTCCCCTTCAACTGAGGGGCTATAGCCTCTGCCGCCACACCCGCGACTTACATGAATTTTTAACCCTGCAAGTGGCGCAGTTAATGCGATAGAAGTGAGCTGCTCATAGACAGTGAACCAATTAGGTTGTGGGATCTGCAACACCTTGAGGGCGGTGTTCATGCGCGAAACATGTTGCGGCCACAACGTGATATTGCCATGTTTGGTCAGTATCGTTGTAAAGCAGCCGTCACCGTATTGAAAACTTCTGTCTGATACAGACACTTTTTCAATAATTTCTCCGTCTCTCCAGAACATGTGTCTTCCCTAAATAAACAAACGGCTTAATGCTAAGCATCAAGCCGTTCGATTACAAGTGACTTCTTTGAACGAAAGGGTTAAATCTTTTTGAAGATCAACGAGCCGTTCGTTCCGCCGAAACCAAATGAGTTACACAGAGCATATTCCATATCAACTTTGCGCGCGGTGTGCGGTACAAGGTCAATATCAATTTCTGGCTCTTGGTTGTCTAAATTGATTGTCGGTGGAACAATTTGATCAACCAAAGACATAACCGTAATGATTGCCTCAGCTGAACCAGCAGCACCTAGAAGGTGACCAGTCATCGACTTAGTAGAAGAAACCAAGACTTGCTTAGAGCCAGCTTCACCCAATGCACGCTTAATGCCATTGATCTCGGCAATATCACCTGCTGGGGTGGATGTACCATGTGCATTCACGTAACCGATTTGCTCACCTGTTACGCCTGCATCACGCATTGCCGCTTCCATAGCTAACGCACCACCCGAACCATCAGCGCTAGGTGATGTCATATGGTAAGCGTCACCACTCATACCAAAACCAACGATTTCAGCATAAATTTTAGCACCACGGGCTTTAGCATGCTCATATTCTTCAATAACCATCATACCGGCCCCGTCACCCAGCACGAAGCCATCACGATCGATATCCCAAGGGCGCGACGCTTTTTGTGGCTCATCGTTACGAGTAGACAAAGCTTTAGCAGCTCCGAAGCCCGCCATGCCTAGAGGCGTTGACGCTTTTTCAGAACCACCAGCAACCATCGCTTCAGCATCGCCATAGGCGATCATGCGAGCGGCATGGCCGATGTTATGCAAACCAGTAGTACACGCTGTAGAAATTGCGATATTCGGGCCACGTAAGCCTGCGAAAATAGATAGCTGACCAGCAACCATGTTTACGATGGTTGATGGAACAAAGAAAGGACTTACACGACGTGGGCCTTTACCTACTAACGCATTGTATCCCGCTTCAATTAAGTCTAGGCCACCAATACCCGATCCAATAGCAACACCGTAACGGTGCGCGTTTTCTGGGTTAACTTCTAGGCCTGAGTCTTTGAGAGCTTGCATACCTGCCACGATTCCGTACTGGATAAATAAATCCATTTTACGAGCATCTTTTTTGGTGAGGTATTCGCTGTAATCAAAGTCTTTGACTAAACCAGCGAAGCGAGTGGAGTATTCAGTTGCATCAAAGTGCTCGATATTAACGATGCCACTTTGACCTTCTAATAGGGCTTTCCATGAAGATTCTACGGTGTTGCCTACCGGTGACAACATACCCATGCCAGTGACAACAACACGACGCTTGGACATGATATTTTTCTCCGGGGGATTGAAATGTTTCTATTTGAAAGGATAGAAGAGGTTAAAAAAACACAGGCGGCCAGAAGGCCGCCTGGGAGAGATATTACTGAGCGCTATTTACGTAGTCGATAGCCGCTTGAACAGTAGTGATTTTCTCTGCTTCTTCATCAGGAATCTCAGTATCGAATTCCTCTTCTAGAGCCATTACTAGCTCAACTGTGTCTAGAGAGTCTGCACCTAGATCGTCAACAAATGAAGCTTCGTTCTTAACTTCTGCTTCGTCTACACCTAGCTGTTCTACAATGATTTTTCTTACGCGTTCTTCAATGTTGCTCATTTTTCTTTTCCTTTACAGATTTCGCTCAATGCGATGTTTCCGTAGTTTATTCGAACTGTTGAAAGTTGCAAGGGGGTCCTTGCTGGTCAAACCACAATTTTCGCGAATTTAACCGAAATTCAGTACATTTTTGACTTAAATCATGCACAAATGTTGCGCAGATTAAACCATATACATGCCGCCGTTCACGTGAAGTGTCTCACCCGTGATATAAGCCGCTTCTGGAGATGCAAGAAATACAACTGCTGAAGCTATTTCACGAGGGTCACCTAAACGACCTGCAGGTACGTTCGCTAGTGTAGCAGCTCGTTGCTCATCATTCAGCGCTTTTGTCATATCTGTCTCAATAAAACCTGGTGCAACAGTATTTACTGTGACACCGCGCGAAGCAACTTCACGAGCCATTGACTTAGTAAAGCCAATAACACCAGCCTTTGCAGCTGCATAGTTTGCTTGACCAGCATTACCCATAGTACCAACAACTGAACCGACATTGATGATGCGTCCTTGACGTTTTTTCATCATGCCACGCAATACCGCTTTAGAAAGACGGAAAATAGACGTTAGGTTTGTATCCATGATATCCGTCCACTCGTCGTCTTTCATACGCATAAGTAGGTTATCACGAGTAATACCGGCGTTGTTAACTAGAATATCAATCGCGCCGAACTCTTCTGTCATTTGCTTAAGAGATGCCTCAATTGATGCAGTATCGGTTACGTTCAACGCAAAACCCTTACCGTTCTCACCAAGATATTCACTAATAGCAGCTGCGCCATTTTCCGTCGTAGCAGTACCGATTACCGTCGCGCCGCGCTCTACAAGCAATTCAGCAATAGAACGGCCAATACCGCGACTCGCACCTGTTACTAAGGCAATCTTGCCTTCAAGGTTCATCATGTTAATTTTCCTTATTATTTTGCTGCTTCAAGTGACGCTGAATCATTAACTGCAGCAGCACTTAGTGTCTTAACAATACGTTTTGTTAGACCGGTTAATACTTTGCCAGGGCCAAGTTCAAATAACTTTTCAACACCCTCTTCACTCATCTTCGTCACGCCTTCAGTCCAACGAACTGGGCTATAGAGCTGAGCCACTAACGCTTCTTTAATCTTAGCTGGATCAGTTTCGGCTACTACCGCGACATTGTTAATCACTGGCAGTGTTGGTGCGCTAAACTCAATGTCTTGCAAAGCAATCGCTAATTTTTCAGCCGCTGGCTTCATTAACGCACAGTGTGAAGGTACAGACACAGGTAAAGGCAGTGCGCGCTTCGCACCCGCTTCTTTACACAAAGCACCAGCACGTTCTACAGCGGCTTTGTTACCTGCAATAACAACTTGGCCTGGTGAGTTAAAGTTTACCGGAGAAACAACCTCATCTTGAGCTGCTTCTTCACACGCTTTAGCGATAGCCGCATCGTCGAGGCCGATAATTGCGTACATTGCACCGACACCTGCGGGTACCGCTTCTTGCATCAACTGACCACGCAACTGAACCAATTTGATCGCTTCTTTAAAGTCAATCACACCTGCACATACCAGCGCAGAGTACTCACCAAGGCTATGACCAGCAATCATGCTAGGTTGTTCTAGCCCTTGCTCTTGCCATACTCGCCAAATTGCAACAGACGACGCAAGTAAAGCGGGTTGTGTACGATGTGTTTGATTGAGATCTTCTGCTGGACCTTCTTGGACCAGTGACCATAAGTCATAGCCTAACGCTTCAGACGCTTCTGCAAATGTTTGCTTAACAACATCGAACTGCTCACCAAGCTCGGCAAGCATACCAACAGTTTGTGAACCCTGACCTGGGAACACGATTGCAAAATTACTCATCGCTATTTCCTTAAACAACGCAATCAATATTAAATTCGTTTATTAGACACTTAGGGCTAGAAACGGACTAACGCCGCACCCCAAGTAAATCCACCACCAAAGGCTTCGAGTAGCAGGTTCTGACCGCGCTTAATTCGACCATCACGTACCGCTTCATCGAGTGCGGTAGGGACAGTCGCAGCCGAGGTATTACCGTGGCGATCAAGCGTCAATACCACTTGATCCATTGGCATACCTAATTTTTTTGCCGTCGCAGAAATGATACGGTAATTGGCTTGATGGGGCACCAACCAGTCCAGATCGGACTTATCCATATCATTCGCAGCAAGGGTATCTTTAACCAGTTTAGACAATTGCGTCACGGCAACTTTAAAGACTTCATTACCCGACATGTTCAGCCATTTATCAAGCTCACCACCACGAACAGGCATCTCAAGGCTTAATAAATCGCCGAATCGACCATCCGCGTAGGTATGAGTTGATAAAATTCCAGGTTCTTCGCTAGCGCCAAGTACAACTGCACCTGCGGCGTCACCAAAAAGAATAATCGTCGAACGATCAAGTTCTTCGACGGTTTTAGACAAACAATCCGAGCCAATGACAAGTACATTTTTGCACATACCCGTTTTGATATGCTGATCGGCAACCGATAATGCATACACAAAACCGGTACACGCGGCTGCCATATCAAATGCAGGACATCCTTGAATACCAAGCTTTGCTTGAACTTGACACGCCGAAGACGGGAAAGCATGGCTACTGCTGGTGGTCGCAACGATGATCATATCGATATCATTCTTATCGATACCAGCCATTTCAATGGCTTTCACTGAGGCGTGATACCCCATATCAGCAACAGTTTCATCTTCAGCAGCGATGCGGCGTTCTTTAATGCCTGTACGCGTTACGATCCATTCATCTGTCGTATCTACCATTTTCTCTAAGTCTGCGTTTGAACGCACCTGAGACGGCAGGTAGCTGCCTGTACCTAATATTTTGCTATACATGAAGACTATTATTGCCTCTCGAGTAACACTGCTTCTAGACGATCACTTATTTGGTTTGGCACTTGGCGCCTCACCTCATGGACTGCTTCGCCTATAGCATTAACAAGTGCTGGGACATCAGCACTTCCATGGCTTTTAATGACAATGCCGCGCAATCCTAACAAACTTGCCCCATTATACTGGTCGGGGTTCAGTGTTTTCACCTCACTTATAAGATCAGAGAACAATATTCTTGCTATCAATCCTTTTATCGTTGAGGCAGACAAGCGAGCTTTCAACTTATCAACAAAAAGTTGAGCGGTACCTTCACATGCCTTTAGTACTGTATTTCCTACAAAACCATCACACACAACCACATCCGCGGCATCATGAAGTAACTCATTACCTTCAATATAACCAATATAATGGATGGAATGTGTTTGCGACAACATTTCAGCGCAACGTTTGACTAAATCATTGCCTTTAATCTCTTCTGCGCCAATATTGAGAATCGCCACTCTTGGCTTTCTCCGCAAATGTTGTTCAGCTAGTGCACTGCCCATCACCGCAAATTGAAATAAAGAGTCAGCATCAACTGACGCGTTTGCGCCTAAGTCCAGCATCCAGGTTTTATTGCCCTGTGCGGTTGGCAGCGCGGTCACAAGCGCTGGCCTATCAATGCCTGGTAGTAACTTAAGACGGAAACGAGAAAGTGCCATGAGAGCGCCCGTATTTCCGCTGCTCACGCAGGCGTCAGCTTGCTCAGATTCGACTAGGTCAATCGTGACACGCATAGAGGTGTCGTGGCTATGTCTAAGTGCAAGTGATGGCTTTTCTGAATTCGAGATGATTCGGTCACAGTGTCTTACCGTTAAACGGCTGCTACGCTGGTAACCCAATTCGTTGAGTTGGTTTTGTATCGACGCTTGATCGCCGACAATTATGACTTTCAGCTCTGGGAAATGCGACAGTGCCTGCACGGCGGCAGGCACTGTTACGGAAGGACCGAAATCCCCGCCCATTGCATCAAGTGCAACGGTTATATTATGCAAAGGTCAACCTTACTTGTTGATAACCTTTTTGCCACGGTAGTAACCGTCAGCAGTCACATTGTGACGTAGGTGAGTTTCACCTGAAGTTGCGTCTACAGATAGCGCAGCTGAAGTTAGCGCATCATGTGAACGACGCATGCCACGCATAGAACGTGACTTCTTGCTTTTTTGTACGGCCATTGACCCTACTCCTGTGTTAATGCTTAAAAATTATTTCTTTAAGCTTTTTAAAACGTCGAATGGATTCGGTTTATCTTCCACAAGTTCTTCTGGAATTTCACCAAACACCATATTATTTGAGTTAACGCTACAATCTGCGTCGTCATGCATTGCTATTTGAGGCAGGTTTAAGATGAACTCGTCTTCAACCATTCGTATCAAGTCCACTTCACCGTATTCATTAAGATCTACCAAATCATAATCTTCAGGTGCTTCTTCTTCACTTTTCTCACTATAGTAAGGAGTATAAGTGAATTGAACTTCGCACTCATGTGCGAAAGACTCGTTACAACGTTGACACTCTAAGTCGACTTCGATGTTAGCTTTACCAGAGATAACAACTAATCGCTGTTCATCATGCCCAAAGGACAATGATACGTTCGCATCGCGTTTTACGCTCTCAACCGACTCGTGAAGACGCTTGAATAAACTCACTTGGATGATGCCATCAAAGTCGAGTCTTTTCTGTGCTGTCTTGGACGGGTCAACCGTTCGCGGTATTTTTACCTTCTGCATAGGGCGCGAATATTATCTTCCAAATCAAATTTAGTCAAAGAAAAAGGCAAAAAAGTTGTACTTTTTTCACCTTACGATTGAGAATCTTCAGAATACTCTAAAAACCGAACGAATGATAAAAAAATGACAGCACAAATGGAATCATTTCAGCTAATTTTAGCATCCACCTCCCCTTACCGCGCAGAGTTACTTGGTAAGCTAGGGCTAGATTTTACAGCAAAAGCACCGAATTTCGACGAAACCGCCCAGCCAGATGAAACCCCAGAAGCCTTAGTTCAGCGACTCGCACTGGGCAAAGCAAAAGCGCTATGCACAGAACCTAACGCGTTGATTATCGGCAGTGACCAAGTTTGTGTCATTGATGGTGCGATCATAGGTAAACCGTTAACGCGAACCAATGCTATTGCTCAGCTCACCCAACAAAGCGGAAAAACCATCCGTTTTTATACCGGGCTGGCCTTATACAACACCACAACACAACAGTCTGACGTAAGAGTTGATACTTTTGACGTGACATTTAGAACACTCACCTCACGGCAAATTGAACGCTACGTCGACATTGAACAGCCACTATATTGCGCGGGTAGCTTCATGAGTGAAGGTCTTGGTATCACTCTGTTTTCATCACTTAATGGTAAAGATCCCAACACTCTAGTTGGATTACCGTTAATTGATTTGGTCAGTATGCTTGACGCACACGGCATCTCGCCGCTTACCTGAGTCATCCAGGATGAACTCATGGATAGGACGAAGCGAACAAAATAGGGATGACTGACAAGCGAATAAAATGACGCTCAAGCGTGATGAGACCCACGCCCAATAAGCGATTAAACGATGCTAATCTCCCCTTTAACCAGAAAGCTAAAGGGGGCATATTTTATTTTAATTGAGCGATGGCTTTCTTGAGCTTCGGTTCCATTTCAGCATGAATTTCCATACGCTTTTCTGTAGCAGGGTGAACAAAAATAATATTGGCAGCATGCAAGAACAATCTGTCCAAACCCACTTTTGCCGTGTACGCATCAAAACGGCGATCGCCATAGCGATCATCCCACGCAATCGGGTGGCCAGTGTATTGAGCATGCACACGTATTTGATGGGTACGCCCCGTGATAGGACTAGCCTGAACTAGCGTTGCCTCTTCAAATGCTTGCAACACTTTAAATCGCGTTTCAGAGGCTTTACCATTTGGATTCACTCGAACGATGCTATTCACTTCGTTTTTAAGCAAAGGCGCTTTAACCACCTTACAACTTGGCTTCCATTTTCCCATTACCAAGGCAAAATAATATTTCTGTACCGTTTTTTCTCTGAACTGAGCTTGCAAATGTCTCAAAGCAGAACGTTTTTTGGCAACCAGTAAAATTCCTGACGTATCACGGTCAATACGATGCACCAACTCAAGAAAACGAGCGTCAGGGCGTAGCGCTCTCAACGCTTCAATCGCACCAAACTTCAAACCACTGCCGCCATGAACAGCGGTACCTGAAGGTTTATTCAAAATCAATACGTGGTCATCTTCATAGATGATGTGAGATTCAAGCTCTGCGACCTTGTTGAGCTTTGTACTCACCGGTGCATCAGATTCTTTTTCTTCAATCGTTACAGGTGGTATACGAACAATGTCACCGGCTTGAAGCTTGTACTCAGCCTTTACTCGCTTTTTATTAACACGAACTTCGCCCTTGCGGACAATTCGATACACCACACTTTTCGGTACGCTTTTTAATTGGTTGCGTAAGAAATTATCAATACGCTGACCAGCCATATCGTCGTCGATGTCGACAAATTGGACTTTAGTTCTTATTTCACTCATTTGGCGATTATAACACCCAAAGCACTAAGAAAATAACGCTTTCTCTTCACAACAACAAAGCAAAGCACTCTTTACTGTTTTCAGTCACCCCTGATTTATTCTACAAGGACAAGCTGTGGATAATTTTCATGCAATTTTGACAAGCCAAGATAGAAACTTTCGAAATAAGACTAAAATTCAACCAATTAGCTAAAAACCCTCCAGGGAAAACATGTTTTTTTCTGTGGTTTGTCGTAAAGCTGATTGCTGATATTTCGCTGCGCTGCTATAGTTCACAGCTGCGTAAGGTAATTAGATTGGATTTAACTATTTATCACTATTATTCCTACGTAAACTACACCATGAGTAGAGCCCTTAATATTGAGACGCTGCGTACGGCATAAGACGTTGATAATTAAGGCAGCCTTGTCATCTACTCACGTATTCGTGTTTGAGTATTACCGCCATATGCGGATCACCCAAGTTTGACTTGTGTGATGACTGTAGTGCCCCAGAGCATCCCCTTCCAGCCGGGAGGCTGCAACATTATTAGCCATGGGATCAGGCACCACGATTTACGACCTTCGTGACAAGAGCAATGATGAAAACAAAGAAAATAAACGAGAATTTCCGCAATGAAAAGAATGTTAATCAACGCAACTCAAAAAGAAGAGTTGCGTGTCGCTCTGGTCGATGGCCAGCGACTATTTGACCTAGATATTGAAAGTCCAGGTCACGAATCAAAAAAAGCAAACATCTATAAAGGTCGTATCACACGAGTAGAACCAAGCCTTGAGGCTGCGTTCGTTGACTACGGTGCCGATCGCCATGGCTTCCTCCCTCTTAAAGAAATTGCACGCGAATACTTCCCAGCCGGTTATACCTACCAAGGTCGCCCAAGCATCAAAGATGTGTTAAGCGAAGGCCAAGAAGTGATCGTGCAAGTTGAAAAAGAAGAGCGCGGCAGCAAGGGCGCAGCACTGACGACATTTATCTCTCTAGCAGGCAGCTACTTAGTATTGATGCCGAATAACCCAAGAGCTGGCGGTATTTCTCGTCGTATCGAAGGTGAAGAACGCACAGAACTAAAAGCGGCACTGAGCACACTTGAACTACCACAAGGTATGGGCCTTATCGTCCGTACTGCTGGCGTAGGTAAAAGTGCAGAAGAACTAGAGTGGGATTTGAAGTTCCTTCTAAACAACTGGGGCAATATTAAAAACGCCGCAGACGCTAACCCAGCACCTTTCCTAATTCACCAAGAGAGCAACGTTATTGTTCGTGCGCTACGCGACTACTTACGTCGCGATATTGGTGAGATCTTGATTGATAGCAACACCATTTATGAACGCGCCAAACAACATATTGAGCATGTACGCCCAGACTTTGTTAGCCGTGTTAAAAAATACGATGGTGAAGTACCGCTGTTTAGCCACTACCAAATTGAAAGCCAAATTGAGTCAGCGTTCCAGCGAGAAGTTCGTCTTCCATCTGGCGGCTCAATCGTTATCGACCCAACAGAAGCTCTAACTTCTATCGATATCAACTCTGCTCGTGCAACTAAAGGCAGTGACATCGAAGAAACCGCGCTAAATACTAACTTAGAAGCCGCAGATGAAATTGCTCGCCAACTTCGTCTACGTGACTTGGGCGGCTTAGTCGTCATCGACTTTATCGATATGACGCCAGTTCGCCACCAAAGAGAAGTTGAAAACCGACTACGTGAAGCGGTTCGTATTGACCGTGCTCGTGTCCAGATTGGTCGCATCTCGCGTTTCGGTCTACTAGAGATGTCTCGTCAACGCTTAAGCCCATCACTCGCTGAAGCAAGTCACCATATTTGTCCACGCTGTACAGGTACTGGTGTCGTTCGTGACAATGAATCTTTAGCGCTGTCTGTTCTGCGTCTAATTGAAGAAGAAGCACTTAAAGACAACACTTGCCAAGTTTTGGCGATTGTCCCTGTGCCTATTGCTTCTTACCTTCTTAATGAAAAGCGTCGCTCTGTTAACCACATTGAACGCGTTCAAGAAGTTAAAATTACAGTTGTTCCAGATTCAGATATGGAAACACCTCACTTTGAGGTGATTCGTGTACGTGATGGCGAAGAGCACGACCTACTTTCTTACCTACTTCCTAAGAAGATTGATGCTCTGAAAGAAGCGGAAAGCAAAGAAGCGCCAGAATCTGAAATTAAGCCTCGTAAGATCGAGCAACCAGCTGTTCAAGGCTTCGCTACTCCAGCACCAGTTGCACCTAAACCTGCAGCAAAAGCTGAAGCAGCACCAGAAAGCAACAAACCTGGTCTAGTTTCACGTTTCTTCTCCGCTATTAGCTCATTCTTTGCGTCTTCAGAAGAACCGAAGAAAGAAACAACTGAGCCTAAGAAAGAAGATAAGCCACGCGGTGATAAGCCTCGTCGCAATAATCGCAATGACCAGCGTCGTCGCAATAATCGTGACAACCGCGATTCACGTGATAACGATCGCAACAAAAATCGTCGTAAGCCAACACAAGACGCCGACGCAGCAAAAGAGCAGAATGAAACCGCTCAAGAGCCGCGTAAGTCACAAAACCGTCGTAACAAACCGCAAGACCGTCGCAACAAAAAGCGTGATGAGTCTACTGGTAAGTCGAAGGTTGCTGAGCAAGGTCAACAAATAGCGGCTGATGTTCAAGCTGAGAAAGCAGCGCCTCGTACGCAAGAAAAAGCACCACGTACTGAAGAGAAGACAGCGAAGATCAAAGAACGCCGTCAACGTCGTAAGCTGACTAAGCAAATCCGTACTAAAGATCAAAACGCTCAACAAGACGTTGAAGTTATTGCTCAAGAAACGGAAAACCTAAAAGTTCAGAGCGAAAAAGCAACGCAAGCAGCAAAAACCGTTGATGCCGTTGTTGATACGCAAAATACTGACGCACCAGCAGCAAAAGAAGAAGGGAAGCAACGTCGTAACCGTCGCTCTCCTCGTCACCTGCGTGCCAGTGGTCAACGCCGTCGTCGTGGTCGCGATCGTCGCCCTAACCCGTTTAGACTAAGAAAAGGTGGCGTTGCCTCTCCAGAGATGGCAATGGGTAAAGTAATGCCAAGCTATGGCATTATTAAGCCAGCACCTAAGAAAACTCAGCAGGAAGCGACAAGCACGGTTGCAACGTCAACCATTACTTCAGGTGTTGCTCGTCCAGAAATGGCAATGGGCAAAGTGATCATTCTAAGTTCTGCTATTGTAGAAGCACCAATGGCAAACCAAGCGATCACTGAGAGTACCGTAGTAGAAGCACCGGTTGTTAAAGCGCCTATCGCAGAGGCAGCTGTGGTCGATACACCTGTCGTTGAAGCTATCGTTGTTGAAACTAAAGCTGCTGATACAGAAGCTGTGGAAGCTAAAGTAGTAGAAGCAGAAGTAGCAGCAGAAGCTAAAGCCGTTGAAAATGAGGTGATTGAAGCACCTGTTGCTAACGAGCCTACGGTTGTTACCGAACCAGTTACTGTAGAAGTAGAGGTAACGGAAGAAAAAGTGGCTGCAGCGGTAGAAGCGGCACCTGTCGTTAAAAAATCAGCACAGGCACCGGCTCAAGCACCTAAGCAAGCCCCTAAACAAGTTCTAGCTAAATCTAGCTTTAAAGGTCACGCTAGCGCCGCAATGGCAAAAGCGCCAGGCGTTGCTGAGTTAGGTGACATCGAAGTTAAAGCGGCGGCTTTCAGAACTGAACGTTACACACCGAAAGGTGCGGGTAGTCAGGTAGCAAGAAGTTCTGCGGGTGCAGCAACGACTAAGCCTAACTACTAATAACCCATCGGTTTAAACACTTCTTAATGCGTTAACATTAGAGTGTGAGTAGCAAGAAATAAAAATGGGTTGCCTTGGCAACCCATTTTTTTACCGAGTTTAATACATACACATTTCGTTTCATTATTGAACTTCTCCTCACATTTCTGTAGCATGCGCAACCTCGTACGTTTCATTACCAATACGCCCTATCGCTGTCACATGACATGCCGATAATGATTGTAATTAGCTTTGAATTGCCGCGATTCTTGCAGCAACACCCCTTTTTAATCATGTCGCTACTTGTGCTGTTTGGAATGGATGTTTATCCAACACAACTACTGAATTGAATCCTATGTTTGAATTTCCACAATTTTCAAAGCACTCGGTTAAAAACGATGTGTTATCGGGGCTAACTGTAGCCTTAGCGTTAGTTCCTGAAGCGGTTGCGTTTGCATTCGTGGCTGGTGTTGACCCAATGGTAGGTCTCTACGCTGCCTTTATCGTCGGCCTAATCACCTCAATCTTTGGTGGTCGCCCTGGCATGATTTCAGGTGCTACTGGTGCAATGGCTGTTGTGATGGTTAGCTTAGTGGCAACACACGGCGTTCAATACCTCTTTGCCGCCATCATGTTCGCTGGTTTTTTGCAGATCACAGCTGGCCTCTTCAAACTGGGTAAATTCATCCGAATGGTGCCACATCCGGTAATGATCGGCTTTGTAAATGGTCTCGCCATCGTTATTTTCCTCGCTCAAATGGGCCAGTTTAAAGCCCCAGATTTGACAGGCGCGATGACATGGTTACCACAAGGACAAATGATTATCATGCTGGGCCTTGTCGCACTCACCATGGCTATCATTCATTTCCTACCAAAACTTACTACCGCAGTACCTTCATCATTAGTTGCGATTGTCGCCGTAACGGCATTAGTTCATCTGTTAGGTCTTGAAACACGTACCGTTGTGGACTTCCTAAGAACGATGTCAGGGGATGTCACTGCAACATTGGCTGGCTCGCTACCTACGTTCTCTATTCCTGCTGTGCCGTTCACATTAGAAACATTCAATATTATCCTTCCATACGCGATTATCTTAGCGGCAATTGGCTTGATTGAATCACTACTAACGCTAACGGTTCTCGATGAAATGACCAATACTCGTGGTCAATCTAACCGTGAATGTGTGGGTCAAGGTCTAGCTAACGTGACATGTTCTGTGTTTGGTGCGATGGGTGGCTGTGCGATGATCGGTCAATCAATGATCAACGTAAACTCTGGTGGTCGCGGTCGTTTATCCGGCATCGTCGCCGCAAGTGCACTGCTGTTCTTCATTCTATTTGCTTCTGCCATGATTGAAATGATTCCTCTAGCGGCGCTAGTTGGGGTAATGTTCATGGTTGTGATTGGTACCTTTGAGTGGGCAACGTTTAAACTTGCACGCCGTGTCCCTAAACAAGACTTCTTTGTTATCGTACTGGTAACCGTTGTGACTGTATTAACAGATCTAGCTGTCGCCGTAGCCATTGGTGTGGTTGTGTCTGCCCTTATGTTTGCGTGGGAACATGCTAAACATATCTATGCAAGCAGCCATATTAACGAAGAAGGTTCAAAAGAATACAAGATTAATGGTCCTATCTTCTTTGGCTCAGCCAGTAATTTCTTAGAGTTGTTTGATGCGAAAAATGACCCACAAGATGTGATCGTTGATTTTGCTCAGTCTCGCGTGGCGGACCACTCTGCTATCGAAGCAATTGAAACACTCGCCGAGCGCTACACTGCTGTAGGAAAAACGTTGCACCTAAGACACCTAAGCCCAGATTGCCGTGCTTTATTACATAAAGCAGGCAGCTTAGTTGAAATCAACGTAAAAGAAGATCCAAGCTACAAGGTTGCCACAGACCTTCTTGCTGGCTAAACGTTGCTTGAACGGTTAGCGTAAAAATAGAAAAGGGACCATTCGGTCCCTTTTTTGTGCTTATCATCTAGCGCGATGTTGAGACTAACTGTGGTTGTTTAATTCTCTGCCACTTTAACGCGCACAATATCTTCCTGCTCAGCTGAGAACTGCTTCTTTAGCTCCGCCTTCGACTTAAAGGCAATCTCCCCACCCGCTGCCACTGACATATGTTGGGGGTCAACATTATGCTTCGACTGGTATAGCATAACAGCTTGCATACAGGAATCTTTCTGGTCTTGAGACAATACGCTTCCTTCTGGCCAGCGACCGGTCTCACACGCATAAAGAAGTCGATCGTAAACATCTGGCGTCATCGCACTTAAGAGTTGCTCTACATCCATTCTGAACCTTCTTATTTTTCTTTCTCTCTATCTCGCAAAAGCGACGTTCTGCGAGGTTAATATCTTACTGGAACCATAACCTGATGTTACACTGAGTCAAGTTGAGCTCAATAAATCAGTGTCTCTGATCACAAGTAAATCAATGAAATTACATTACGCTATACTCTTACTATCATCTAGCGGCCTGTTAACAGGTTGCTTTGAATCTCGCAAAAATACGGACCAAGTCTGCCTATCGGAGCCCACGTTGCAGTGCTCTTCATTAAATGTAAATGATGGACAATGCCGCATCACTCGCACTGACTTGATCTGGCATCGCTATGAGGCGCTAGATATACCGAAAAATGACGTTTCTCAAATCGAAGAGTATTACTTACTTAAGGAATATCGTAAGTGCCTTGAGTTGGCATCGCAAATACAGCCTATCGAACAAGCGGCATTAAAGGAAAAGCGCTTTAACGCGCTCATGTATGCAATAAACGAACAGGAGCGTATACACGCTGAGCTTGCGCCATCACACGCACCAGAAACATTGTATTTTTTATGGAGCGAAACGGGTGACTCAACAGCAAAACGACGGTTTTTGGCCATGGAGGGGCAGCCAGCATTAGAATCCTCTGCGATGCAGTATGCGCTTGCTACTCATTACATCTCAAGAGATAAGCTCAAAACCCATGAATTACTCTTGCGCTCTTTAGAGCTCTCTAACGATGGTAATATTAACAACGATACAATCAAGTCGTTAGCCAGCGTGAGCTACGCTTTATCAAAAACACATGAATCTTATCTATGGACAATGGTAGGTAAACAGCTCGATGTGCCTGTTGTGACAGTGACAGAGCTAAAACGAATGTTTGCCTTTAACGACGATGAGTACCAACGACTCGATGCTCAGGCCAGCACCATTACCTCATCACTAAAAGCGGGTGAATTTACTCGTCAACTCGCGACAATCAATCTTTAAACAATTACCCTATGCTATGAGAAATTCGCGTTAGCCTATTTTTCATAGCATCCACCTACCTGTAATAATGATACATCCAGCTTCAGAAAATTTGTCTTAACTTTCAGTTTTGTTGAAAATTAACGACACTGAATTAACACAATACCTTTCACCCGTTGTTTTAGGACCATCTTCAAACACATGCCCTAAATGACTATCACATGTGCTACAACGTATTTCTACTCTTACCATTCCGTGACTTGTGTCATCTAAATAACGAATAGCATCACTGTTTAAAGGCGCGTCAAAGCTTGGCCAACCACAGCCCGAGTCATACTTATTTTCTGATTCAAACAATGCGGAACCACAGCAAGTACAACAATACTGCCCTGTCTCTTTATTGTGTAACAACGTCCCAGAAAAAGGCGCTTCAGTACCTTGCTGGCGACATACTCTGTATTGTTCGTCTGTTAAAGCCTCACGCCAGTCCTCATCAGTCTTAGTGACCTTTTTATTTTCCTGATTCACAACCTTTACACTCCCTTTCTTATTGACTACATTTTAGTCACTCTAAAGTTCCGCTAAGAGTAAACTTTGCTGTAGCACGCTGTTTAACTATAGAACCAAATCTGTTTCAAATATGTTAACCCAGCTCGCCACAAAGGTTAAACACATCATTTTAACATTACAGAAACTCGACTAAAGTTCAAAAAACAATCACTTAATGCTAAACGTTAAAAAATCCGACACTTTTTTTTGACTTTAAACAAATTAATTCCGATTATCTATTGAAGTTAGTGACTGGATTCTGTAATTTTACTACCAGTTATCTTAAAACAGAAATTAAGTTGTGGAGCAACATAATGACTATCAAAGTAGGTATTAACGGTTTTGGCCGTATCGGTCGTTTCGTATTTCGTGCAGCGCAAGAGCGCAACGACATCGAAGTAGTAGGTATTAACGATCTAATCGACGTTGAGTACATGGCATACATGCTTAAGTACGATTCAACTCACGGCCGTTTCAACGGTACTGTTGAAGTTGAAGGCGGTAACCTAATCGTTAACGGTAAAACTGTACGTGTAACAGCTGAGCGCAACCCTGAAGATCTTAAATGGGATGCAATCGGTGTTGACGTAGTTGCTGAAGCAACAGGTCTTTTCCTAACAGACGAGACTGCACGTAAGCACATCACTGCTGGTGCTAAGAAAGTTGTTCTAACTGGCCCTTCTAAAGACGCAACTCCAATGTTCGTTATGGGTGTGAACGATTCAACTTACGCAGGTCAAGACATCGTTTCTAACGCTTCTTGTACTACTAACTGTCTAGCTCCTGTAGCTAAAGTTCTTAACGACAAGTTCGGTATCGAATCTGGTCTTATGACAACAGTTCACGCTACTACAGCAACTCAAAAAACTGTAGATGGTCCTTCTGCTAAAGACTGGCGCGGTGGCCGTGGTGCTTCTCAAAACATCATCCCATCTTCAACTGGTGCTGCTAAAGCTGTAGGCGTTGTTCTTCCTGAACTAAACGGCCTTCTAACTGGTATGGCTTTCCGTGTACCAACTGCTAACGTATCTGTAGTTGACCTAACTGTTAACCTTAAGACTGCTGCATCTTACGAAGCAATCTGTGCTGCTATGAAAGAAGCATCTGAAGGCGAGCTTAAAGGTGTTCTAGGTTACACTGAAGACCAAGTAGTATCACAAGATTTCATCGGTGAAGTTCAAACTTCAGTATTCGATGCTAAAGCTGGTGTTGCTCTAACTGACAAATTCGTTAAAGTTGTATCTTGGTACGACAACGAAATCGGTTACTCAAACAAAGTTCTAGACCTAGTAGCTCACATCTCTAAGTAATGTAAGCATCTAGTTCCAACTTTTAAAAAGGCGACTCTTAGGGTCGCCTTTTTTGTACCTGAAAAGTGTGTATTCCTAGTCTGAGGTATCAAATATGGACTTTAATTCCCTACCAGCAGTCACCGTACTTTCTGATTTTGTCACCATTACTCAATGTGGTGACAACAAAATTGTTCGTGTCATTCACCCAAAAGCATCAGCCGCTATCTCTCTTCATGGGGGGCATGTTCTCTCTTACCAACCTGCTGGCGAGCACGATCTTATCTGGATGAGCAAAGAAGCCGTTTACGATAACGCAACCGCATTGCGTGGTGGTATTCCTATTTGCTGGCCTTGGTTTGGTCGCATTGCCGCTCCCGCTCATGGGTTTGCCCGCACCAGCGAATGGTCTCTTATTGAGCATAAAGAAAATGAACAAGGTGTCATCATTAGCCTTGGTTTAAACGACTCTGATACAACGCGTGAAATTTGGCCACACCAGTTTTCCCTAGTCCTCAATGTTGAAATCGGTGACCAACTCACTGTAACGTTAAACATGACTAACACTGATGATAAGCCATGGTCATACTCCGGTGCGTTACATAGCTACTTCAACGTAGGTGATATCACCTCGACAGAAGTCACAGGTATGGGACACAGTTACATTGATGGCTTACTCGAAGGGCAGCGCTGTGAAGGCAGTGACACGCTTGCTCTCACCGATACCATTGATCGCGTCTATACTGCGCCTGAGAAAGATATCCTCATCAAGGATAGCCGACTCAATCGCACCATCTCGGTGACTAACCACGGGCATAACTCAGCGGTACTTTGGAACCCTTGGGCTGCTGGCGCCAAAGCCATGGGTGACATGAATGATGACGGCTACCAAACATTCCTATGTGTCGAGTCTACTCTGCATGCTCCAACGCTAGAACAAGGTAAACAAGTTTCACCGGGTGAAACCGCTGTGCTTTCCACGGTCATTGGAATTCAATAAAAACGCCTTTGCTTAATTGCGCAGTGGCAATGATATGGTTAGACTTAGCAAAATTTTCCGCGAGTCTAACCGTATGTCTTATCAATGCCCACTTTGCCACCTCCCTCTTCAACAGCGCGAACGCCATTTTGCCTGTGAAAACCGCCATCAATTCGATATGGCGAAGGAAGGCTATGTGAATTTGATGCCTGTGCAGCACAAGCAATCAAAAGATCCTGGCGACAACAAAGAGATGATGCAGGCAAGACGTACCTTCCTCGCCCATGACTTCTACGCGCCCATGCGTAACGCCGTCGCTCAGTCCCTTGTTCAACATCACCCACTCGTGTCTGTCCAAGCTCTGGATATAGGCTGTGGTGAAGGCTACTACACGCATTATTTTGCGGATTACCTAAGTGAACATTTAGGGGATGCTCAGCACCATCCCATCGACTGCTATGGACTCGATATTTCCAAGGTCGCCGTTCGTTACGCGGCTAAGCGCTATACCAATGTCTCTTTTACCGTAGCATCTAGCCACCGACTGCCTTTTGCTGACGACTCTCTCTCTGCCGCTATCCGTATTTATGCACCTTGTAAGCCCGAAGAGTTAGCTCGATGCATTCAACAAGATGGTATCGTGGTCACCGTCACACCAGGAGCGCACCACCTATTTGAGCTACGCGAACGTATTTATGATGAAGTCCATCTTCATGATGAAGAAACAGAAACACTCTCTCAATTCCAATTAGTCTCGGAAAATAAGCTAAACTACGTGATGAAGCTAACGGGCGACCAAGCGCATGATTTGTTGCAAATGACGCCATTCGCATGGAAAGCGACTGATGAAGTAAGAGCAACACTTAAAGCCACCGAGCAGTTTCAATGCCAAGCTGACTTTATGGTCAGAGTATTCAAGAAAGTGTAATGAAAATAATTATCAATTAGATTGAAAGCAATCGCTAACTTGATTATCATCTTTCTCGCGAATAGCCTTCGATAACGTCGGCTATTTTTGTTTAGGAGCTCGCTAATCTTATGAAGTTATTACCTATCGCCCTTCTTGCGGCCCTTCTCAGCGGGTGTGCATCATCTCTCAATACAAGCTCAACCTCAGCGTATCGAGCGCAGCCCGTAGTAACTTTCTACGATTACCAACTTTACACGAGCCAAGGTGCACCGATTTCACTGACAGCATTACCAAAGATACTGACCAAAGCTGACGTGATCTTGATAGGGGAATGGCATACCCACCCTGCCATTCATCGCTTTCAAACCGAATTGTTGCAAGCATTAGCGAACAAAAACCCCAACGTAGTCCTATCTATGGAGCAATTTTCTCGGCCTTCGCAGCCCATTGTTAACGACTATCTAAACGGGAAAATTGGCGAGCAAACCTTAATATCTGAAGGTAAGGCATGGCCAAACTATGAGAGTGACTATCGCGCCCTTGTAGAATTTGCGAAACAAAACCAATTATCGGTGATTGCCAGCAACGCCCCAAAAGCAACGGTTCGCTGTATCGGGCGCACTGGAATAAGCTATCTCAATACGCTCAACCCGATAGAGCGAAGCTATGTCGCAGACACCATCGATACCTTCACTAGTCCATACAAAGATAAGTTTATGAGATCCATGCACCACGGCACACCCGAGCAAACTGCTAAGCAGTTCGCCGCTCAGCTGACGTGGGATGCGACTATGGCGGAAAGTATCGTCCGCTTTATCGACACAACGCCTACTGCTCAAGTGATGCACATCGCCGGCAAATTTCATATCGACAACGGACTCGGTACTGCAGCACAAATACAAAAATTAAACCCTAACCTAAAGATCGCCATCATCAGCCCAGTTATCGACATTAGCCCGGAATCGACCACCAGCGATATGCAATTACAGGTGCTTCCTTTGCCAACTCGTTATGTCCAACAAGCAAACCGACTTAACGCCTATAAGGCCCTAGGCAATAGAAATGACAACCTAATATGTACACCATAATTCACACATTGAATCATTTGGCTTAGATTTTGCTACCAATATCCACTGATAACGTTCTATTCACGCCGCTGATATAATTTATTAAAGTTTTTATCTTCAGTGGCGATACAGATATTGATAGTGGTGAAGGAGAACCGGTATGCAAAGCGTCAATTCTAACCTGAGTCAAACAACACCTGTGGTGACTAATGCCAGCCCTGTGACAGCAGAAGCTCACGGCGCCAATAGCGGCAAAACGTTGCCATTGGCAGAATCCGATACCTTGCAGATATCTGCACAGGCAAAAGCCGCGTTGGAACAAGATAGCCTAGCCAAAGCAGAAGACGAGTCCATGGGTAAGAGTGTCCAATCCTTTGCACATGGCGCTTTAGGCATGGATCACCCCGATGATCTCAAGGAACAAGAAGATGACTCTTACTCAGCAGGCCAATACGTTTCTGCGGCGGTAACCGTTGGGGCCTTAATTCTTGCTCTAGCCTAACAATTCACCACTAGCTGCCAGTTTTTATCTTGACGACAAACAATCGTGTTTGTCGTCAAAGGCGTTCTACTTAGATAATCATCTTCTTTTACTAAGTGATTAGCCAACATGGAACGCTACTTTAAACTTATCGATAAACCCACCTTTTTTGGTGCTATTGCACTACTCTTTTCCGTCATTATTCCTTTGATCTTATTCCCACAGCAAGGTGCGGAAGTCATTTCACAAGCCAAACTGATCATGACGGACAAATTTGGCTTTCTCTATTTGTCACTCGGTCTCGCCGCTTTCTTTTTCATGATTTTCATCATTTTCAGCGATATCGGACAAATCAAACTTGGTGACCCGGATGAAGCCCCTGAATTCAAAACTTCCTCATGGGCTGCGATGCTATTTTGTGGCGGTATTGGTGCCAGCATTCTGTATTGGGGCTGCATTGAGTGGGCTTACTACTATCAAGCGCCACCATTTCAGTTAGAGCCTGGCAGTGAAGAAGCCGTTCGTTGGGCCGCTACCTATGGCCTGTTCCACTGGGGCCCAATTGCGTGGTCAATTTACCTCATTCCAGCATTGCCTATCGCCTACTTCTATTACGTGCGCAAACAACCTGCGTTAAAAGTATCGAGCGCGCTCATCCCTGTCCTTGGTGAAAAACACACGCATGGCGCGCTTGGTAAGCTGATTGATGTTCTGTTTATCTTCGGTCTTTTGGGTGGCGCGGCAACGACACTTGGCCTTGCAGCACCGCTCATTAGTGAAGGCCTGAATGTGCTATTTGGCTTGCCACAAAATACCTACTCACAGATTGGCGTACTTGCCGTTTGTACTGGTATTTTTGCCTACTCCTCTTTCGCAGGAATGGAAAAAGGCATTAAGGTTCTAAGTAATATTAACTTTTGGGGTGCGATGATTTTATTGGCACTGGTGTTAATTCTAGGTCCTACCGTATTCATTTTAGAAACCGGGTTAGATTCGATTGGTCGTATGATGTCAAACTTCTTTGTCATGGCAACATGGGCAGAACCTTTCGGCGGCTACGGCACTTTCGACAATACTCACTTCCCCCAAGATTGGACTATCTTCTACTGGGCATGGTGGCTAGTATTTGCACCAAGTATGGGGCTCTTTGTTGCGAGAATTTCCAGAGGCCGTACCATCAAACAAATGGTAGCGGGTTCGCTATTCTTCGGCTCTAGCGGCTGTTTCTTATTCTTCATTATTCTAGGTAACTTTGGTCTATCACTGCAGTTATCTGGACAATTAGACATCGTCGGCATTTTGAATACGTTTGGTCCAACAAAAGCGATCTTCTCCATGCTATCTGAATTGCCATTTGCATGGTTCATTATTCTACTCTTCACCGTGCTGTGTATTATTTTCACGGCAACGACCTTTGATTCGATTTCTTATATCTTAGCGTCGGTGGTACAAAACGACGTGACTCAAGAACCAATGCGTTGGAACCGTATGTTCTGGGCCTTTACGCTCAGCTTCATGCCAGCGGTGCTAATGTTCTTAGGCGGATTAAGTACGCTGCAAACAGCGGCGATTGTCGGTGGTCTACCTTTGCTTATCATCGCGGTGATGTTAATGATTTCCGCAGTGAAAGCGGCAACGCTAGACATACGTCATCAAGATGATTATGTCGAACCGACCATTAATATCGAAGAACTGCCTGAATTTGATCCTTGGTCAACAGAAGGCGTAGCACTGGCTCATTTTGAAAAATGTCGCGATATCGCACAGAACGCAGCCGATGAAGAACGCGCGGCAATGCACGAGTTGTTTAAGACGAAAAAGGCCATTCGCGCCTATGCTCTCGAACACGCTGCTGATGAAAACCATGCTATCCCACAGGACCTCGTCGACGAGCTCGAAGCTAAACTTCAAGCACTAAACGATGCTCAAAACTCAAAAGAGCAGTCATCGCAAGCCGCTCAAGACGCGAGAGTACGCTTTACTGAAATCTGTACTGCTAGCTAAAACTAAAAAGGCAGAGCGTTAATCGCTCTGCCTTTTTTAATTGTGGGTCCCTGAATAAATCAGGCTAATCTGACACTAACCTATCTATTAGGGTGATTCAGTATGTGGTCTTATTGATAATCAACCAAACATTACTCTTTTAATCGGCGGATAAAGTCCTGTAATGCGGAAAATTACCACAGGAATAATAAGGGGAGCTAACCAAACAGGGTTGAAACCCAAAACATATTGATGAATGGCATATATTGCCAACGAAGCCACACCTAACGTAGTTATGACTCTAGTTAGGAACCTTAGGTTCAGTGACACTATTAGTCTGGATAAATCTATAAATACTAATGTTCCAGAAAGTGCTACTACAAACGCATAATGTCTAACAAACCAACCTTGGCTTAGCAATAATTTAGCATCTGAAGAAATATTATACGTCCCTAATCGATCCCAATAAGGGACTAACGCAAAGAAAAGTACATACGGAACCACCCTAAGCAAGTAGAATTTTGTTCCAACGAAAGCTTGGTAGAAAACAATACCTAATAAGAAGTAAAAAAATAGTCCTCCGTGAAAGTAATTGACAAACTGTAATCCCGCTATCGATGGCATGAGATGCAAGTACTTGGCTACTTTCCAAAATATATACATCAGAAGTACCTGTACATTTATCGATAGAAGCAACTTAGAGATTCTCTCAAAATTTGAAGATGATTTGAGAACTTTATATGCAAAAAAAATCACGAGCAAGAATACACATATAAAAGCAGTGCACCAGAATATGAGCGGCAAAAACCAAAGTCCCCAATCAGCCTGCTTTACAACCATCCAAATGTAACTAATAAGCTCTTTGTCTGAATTGATATAGAAGTATTGAAACAAAATCCAAAAAAAGAACGGGATTATAAGGTGCTGAAATGCTTTCGTGACCCTTTTAAGCAAAGCTTTTGCAAAGCTCTTATAATCATCGTGAAAGTTAATTTTTTTGATCCAAAAAGCTGCTGAAGCTCCAGCTAACAGAGTAAACAATGGCATATGAAAGGAGTAAATAAACGCAAAACCAAAGAAATCATCAAAATTGGTGTGTGTCATTTGGAAATAATGTCCCAATACGACCAACAGAATTGCAATGCCTTTACACACATCTAAAAGCACATCTCTTTTGTCATCGAAGGGAAGAAGAAAGTCTCGAATTTTGTTCATAAAATGCTTAGTAAGTGAAATTAATTGTAAAAATATACCAGAGTCGACCGCTAACTCAAATTGACACAGAGAAACATTATTTGAAAATAATATTTCCTTTCGAATTTAATCTAATGCCTTACTCTACTGAGTCTTATAAACTTTGTTTAGCGACAGGTGGCCGAATCCGTGAAGCATCCCCGTGCACAGCTCACGTATATGCCGACGAAAGGCAATAAGATTCGCTCGATACCGATCAGTCCAGATCTCTATAATGTGATTTGCAAAGAGAGCACCTACCCATTACTTAACATTGCCTATTCAATGGCTTACCGATTCGTCGTACGCAATGTCCCACGACTAAGGCAGCAAGCTACCCATGCTCTACGCCACACTTTCTCATTTTACTACATGATGAACGATGGTAACATTATCGCCCAGCAAGGAATCCTTGGTCATGGTGACATAAAACAGACCATGCGATACGCGCACCTACCCCGCTCACCGAGAAGATGTGGTAAAAAACCTTTCGCGAACATCAAATGATTGGAAAATGTGAACCGTAAAACATCCATATTATGTTCACAAATTTTCTTAATATTGATGATTATTGATTAAGTGACTACAAGTAAGCCTTGGTAAGCCTTACTATACCTAGTCTCGCCTAGGATGGTTTAATATGTGGTCTTCCCAGTCAATCACATCAATCTCATACACGACTTTATTTCTTACGCTTTCATCAGCAGCATGCATCGCTGACTTACTACCAGTAATTAACGGATGCCATGCCGGGAGGTTTTCGCCTTGAGACAGCACACGATACGCGCACGTTTCAGGTAACCAATTAAATTCAGAGATTTTATCTCGCGTTAACTTCAGGCACTCTTCGCCAGATTCAAAACGATTCATGTAATCTTTACATGAACAGGTGTCGCTGTTTAACCAGCTGCACGCTACATTGGTGTAGTAGACGTCATCGGAGTCTTCATCCATGAGCTTATGGAGACAACATTTACCACAACCATCGCATAGAGATTCCCATTGTTCCTCCGACATTGCTTCTAGCGGCGTTGTTTCCCAAAATGGCTTGCTCATGTTTACTACCTTTACGTTCTGTGGAGGCGTTTTATACCGCTAGTTTAGATAAACATCAAGTCATTCTCTATGACAAGCATGATTCAATTGTGTACAAGTGACTAGGTTTTGGTACACTCTGCGCCCCATTACTTTTAGGTTATTAAGATGGACTGTCGATTAGGCTGTGGCGCCTGCTGTATTGCACCAAGTATTTCTTCTGCCATTCCGGGTATGCCCAATGGCAAACCTTCCGGCGTGCGCTGCGTTCAGCTCAATGAAGACAATCTTTGCAAGCTCTTTGGTCAACCAGAGCGACCTAAAGTGTGTCACGATTTTAAACCATGCCCTGATGTATGCAGTAGCACGAACCAGCGAGCGCTGAGTAATCTGTTGGAGCTTGATAGACTAACTTAGCGAGCCTATCTAAGTAGAACTTTGAGTTCAAAGCCACAAATAGGTTGATAAAAACCGTATATTTTAAAGATCAAACTTTTCCTATTTATCGGAAAAAAGGTTATACATACTCTTATGTACTTAATACTACTGAATATTTTATGACGCTCAGAGAAGTCCTTCAAATCCGCAATGTCCGCTACTTCTTAATGTTTCGAAGCAGCTACTTCGCCCGCTTTTATTACCCTGTATTTACGCTTCTTTATCTAGACTACGGCTTAACCCTGTCTCAATTTGCCATGCTAAATGTAGTTTGGGCGGCGACGATTGTGCTTGCCGAGGTCCCGTCGGGTGCCTTTGCTGATACTTTAGGTCGTAAAAAGCTCGTCGTGTTATCTTCGGTCATCATGTTTGTTGAGATCGCAATGATCGCATTTGTTCCCATTGGTAACCCCAATTTGGTATTCATCGTGTTTTTAGTCAACCGAGTATTAAGCGGCTTAGCCATGGCATTAGCAAGTGGCGCGGATGAAGCGCTAGCTTATGACACCTTAAAGGAGCAAGGCAAAGAAGAAGCTTGGCCACGAGTGTTACAAATCCAACTGCGAATCGCGTCAAGTGTCGGCATTTTCGTCACGCTCTTAGGCGCCGCTATGTATGATGTTAGCTTTATGGCTAAGGTTTACCATCTTCTTGGACTCGTCGAACCAAAAAGCACCCAAGACATCATGCGCATTCCCGTCTATGCCACACTGCTGGTTGCGATGATCGCCATATACTCAGCGCTTAGTATGAGGGAGGCGAAAAAAACATTGCCTGAACATGGCGGAAAAATGGCCACCACGTTGGCAAGCCTCAAGCTGACACAAGTTACTGCTAAATGGGTGATGTCTACGCCTTACGTCCTGTTCATATTGCTTTATTACAGTTTATTCGAGCATACATCACGTATGTTTTTAACCATGAACAGTCAGTATTATCGCGCGATTGATATTCCTATTATTTACTTCGGATTAATTGGGGCAGGAATAAGTGTCCTGCAAATTCTATTGGCTGGACAAAGTCGAAGATTAGCGGAAAGTATGGCACCCAAAAAATTCATCCTTGTCATGGGACTCGCAACCATGGCAACCTATTATTGGATCAGTCTTGGCTGGTCGATTTATGGCGTCATACCTGCGCTGATCTTAATCTTTATCATTATGACGATGAATATTTTCATTAGTTACCACCTTAATAAAAAAACCGAATCGCACAACAGAGCGACGGTACTAAGCTTTAAGGGACTGATGTTCAATCTTGGATACGGCTCGATTGGTATTTTATACGCTTACTACTACAAATTACTGTCGCAAAACTATACCGAGCAACAAGTTGAGCAACATCTCGACTTCCTAGCCTCACTTTCTTCCTTTTTCTACTATTTCACCGCACTATTTGTTGTAATCAGTGCGGCGTTTTATTTCAAAAACAAAAAGAAGGCCATTTTTTAGTCAGCATTGATGAGGGTCGGCGCGTCGTAGAGCAGTCGTCTATTTAGCTAACGTGGGTTGAGGTAAAAGTAATCAGCCATACGCTGACTTAGCACCCACGACATCTTACTCAACAAGCAAAATTAAGGATTTACCATGTATCTCGTCTTGTATTGTCACAACATCGGTATGACGGATTTCTCTTTCTTCGAGACAGAAGATTTTGATAAAGACGATGGCTATACCGTTCGTGGCAAGTGGCCTAACGAAAGCGCGTTTCGCGACTATCTCACTAAAGAGTTTGGTGATATGAGTGAGTTTCACGTTGTTGATTTAATTTCTAGAGGCGAACAAGCCGAGCACTACTCTGTGTTGGAGCTTACCCAGTTATCACAACAAATTGAGCCTTAAGGCTCGATATCTATACTTTGCGCCTCCTCGCCCAAACTGGCGGTATCAATAAAATCAGCTATGTTTCAAAGGAACCGCAATTATAGGAGTGGGATTTCTTATGAATCGTTATTTAGCTGAACTATTTGGTACATTTTGGTTGGTTTTAGGAGGATGTGGGTCAGCCGTGCTCGCCGCAGGTTTCCCTGAACTAGGAATCGGCTTTCTAGGCGTTGCGTTGGCGTTTGGTTTAACCGTATTAACCATGGCATTTGCCATCGGACATATCTCTGGCTGCCACCTAAACCCAGCGGTCAGCATTGGTTTGTGGGCTGGCGGGCGATTTGAAGCCAAAGAACTTCTACCCTATATCATTGCTCAGGTCGTTGGTGGAGTACTGGCAGGCGGCGTACTCTATCTTATTGCTTCTGGACAAGCAGGGTTTGATGCCACCGCGTCTGGCTTTGCATCTAATGGCTATGGCGAGCACTCTCCAGGTGGTTACACGCTAACTGCTGCGCTGGTATGTGAAATTGTCATGACCGCCATGTTCCTTATTGTCATTATGGGAGCGACCGACTCTAGAGCACCACAGGGCTTCGCCCCTATTGCTATTGGTTTATGTCTTACCCTCATTCACCTCATCAGTATTCCGGTCACGAATACTTCCGTTAACCCTGCTCGTAGTACTGGTGTAGCCTTATATGTGGGCGAATGGGCCACAGCTCAATTGTGGCTATTTTGGGTTGCGCCTATCATCGGCGCGGTAATCGGGGCATTGATTTATCGCTCTTTGCTTGGTAGCAATAGTGATTAGCTAGTAACTGTTATTAGGTAGGGATAGTTATTAGGTAGGGATAGTTATTAGGTAGGAATCGAAATTAATAACAGAAAATCAAAAAAGGCGCGATAAACGCGCCTTTTTAAATCTTGTGTCGTCCCAACAAGGAATGAGACAAGGTTGTACCATCTACCAGCTCAAGCTCGCCCCCAACAGGAACGCCATGAGCAATTCGGCTCGCGGTCACTTCATGCTCGTGACACAACTCTGCAATATAGTGAGCAGTGGCTTCGCCTTCAACCGTTGGGTTGGTGGCAAGAATGACTTCACTAATATCACGCTGCCTTAAACGATAATCCAACGTATCTAAACCGATATCGCTTGGTCCAATACCGTCTAGTGGTGAGAGGTGCCCCATCAACACAAAGTAACGTCCTGAATATTGCCCGGTAGCTTCCACCGCAGCGATATCTGCTGGGCTTTCTACTACGCACAATTGACCGTTTTCTTTACGTTTAGGGTTAGTACAAATATGGCAGGTCTCTTCTTCCGTAAACGTCCGACATTCCTGACAATGACCGATATCGGTCATGGCTTGAGACAAAACCTCGGCAAGCTGCAGCCCACCTTTTCTATCTCGCTGTAACAAATGAAAGGCCATGCGTTGTGCTGACTTGGGGCCAACCCCAGGTAGACATCGCAAGGCCTCCATCAAATGCTCCAGCATTTGGCTAGTTCGCATTTATTGTTCTCTAATTTTTCAATTAGAATGGCATTTTCATACCTGGTGGTAATTGCATACCGCCAGTCACTGATGCCATTTTCTCTTTTTGTGTTTCTTCAACACGACGAGCAGCATCGTTAAACGCCGCTGCAATCAGGTCTTCTAGCATTTCTTTGTCGTCTTCCATCAAGCTCTCATCGATCTCGACACGACGTGTGCTGTGGCTACCAGTGATCGTTACCTTAACAAGGCCCGCACCAGATTCACCTGTTACTTCCATGTTTGCAATTTCTTCTTGAAGCTTTTGCATACGCTCTTGCATTTGCTGGGCTTGCTTCATCATGTTGCCCATTCCGCCTTTACCAAACATAGGTTTCTCTCGGTTGATTCAGATTATTAATAACATGGGGGCACGGTTAAAAAATGCAACCCCTTAACATACTTTGCATTATAGACTTATAGCGGACGAATACTCTCTTCGTCTAGCTCTGCAGAAAACCTTGTAACAATAAACTGTACGTGGGCATCAGATTGTAAAGCCGCCGCCGCTTGTGTCAGTTTTTCTTGGTAGATATTTTCTCTTAATTCGAGCGGTGTTATGCCCTGCTCTGACACTGCCACAGACAAATGGCACGACTCACCAAGCGCTGAGTTTAGGCTCGCCAATAGTTCGGATTGGTTCCTATCCGTGTTCAAATGGGCGTGCGTTGCTCGCAGGCCAAGGGAAATCGAGGAACCGTCTTTACTGTAAGCGGAGTTCAGCGCTAATTGTTGGACCAATTTACTGGTGTTTAGTTTCTCAATTAATGCCGCCCATGAATCTTGCTGCGCGGCTTCAACCGCTAATCGCTGCGCCATTTCAGGCGTTTTTACATGTTCAAGTGCTTTTCTTAACGTTGAAGGCTTTACCGATGGGGCAGTGTTGGTCTCCACTACCGCCTTGTTCATCGCGCGCCAACGATACGGTTCGTTGTCATCGACTTGCTCAGAAGCGTTTTCACGACTCGCGTCACCAGAAATAGCAGAAGCGGCGCGACGAGGAGTACTTCGCTGCGCGACTCTTTCTATTGCAGATGCTGGCTCGGGTGACGCATCAGTCTTTTTTGTTGTGGGCGCTCCTGGACGAGGTGCGCTCTGCGCCGAACTCTGCCTTTTAGAACGCAATTGATGACGCAAACCGCCAACAGATGCAGCCTTAGGCTGAGGCGTTGGTTCCGGGGTAACTTGTTGCTGCTGAACAGGCTGTTGTGGCGGCACCTGTGATGGATTCATTGGCTGCTGATTCACAGCTGATTGTGACATCGGCGGCGAAACATGCTGTGGTGCAGAATCTGGGTAATAACCTTGAGGCGCCGAGTCATAGCCATGCGGTGCTGAGTCATAGCCATGTGCTGCCGAATGCGATACCGCACTATTATCTGACGGCATTGCATATTGCTCTTGCGGCGGCACATCATAAGGCATTGCCGATTCTGCTGGCGAAGTATATCCCTGTGCTGGTGCTTGTGAAGCAGGCTTCACGGCTACTGGCGCTGAGGTAGTGACATTAGAAGCATTAGCCATAGACGTACTGGACGCCAGCGTCGTTTGTGCCGAGCCCGTAATAACAATGTCATTACTGCTAATCGGCGTAGCAGGCCTAAAGGCAAGCATTCGCAACAGCGTCATTTCTACTGCAATTCGCTGGGATGGCGAAGCAACCAAATCTTGACGACCTTTTATTGCAATTTGATAGTAGAGCTGTACATCGGTTGGCTGAAGTTTTTTGCCCAGCGCGGCGACTTTTTCGTTATCAGGGATGCTCACATCAAGGCTTCCGGGCAAAGCTTGATACATCGCAATACGATGCAATTGTGAACCTACCTCCAACAACAACGCATCCCAATCGACACCGTTCTCAGCCAGTTGCTCAACCGTACTCATCACTTGCGCGGCATCACCTGTCGTAATGGCTTGAATAATCTTAATGGCAAGAGAGGTATCTAACGTACCCAGCATTAAGCTGACCGTCGACTTGGTGATATGTCCACTGCCTAACGCTATCGCTTGGTCGGTTAAGCTCAGAGCGTCTCGCATACTGCCGTCGGCAGCATGAGAAATTAAAGCCAGAGCTTGATGCTCCGCATCCACCTTCTCATGCCCTAGGATATCCACCAATTGCTGTTGGATGGTATCAACCGTAATAGGTTTCAAATGAAATTGCAGACAGCGTGACAAGATAGTCACGGGCAGCTTTTGTGGATCAGTCGTAGCCAACAAGAATTTGACGTATTCCGGTGGCTCTTCCAACGTTTTCAGCAAGGCATTGAAACTATGACGCGACAGCATGTGCACTTCATCGATCAAGTAAACCTTGAAGCGATTACGCGCTGGTTTATATTGAACGTTATCAAGCAACTCACGAGTGTCTTCAACTTTAGTCCGAGAGGCAGCATCAATTTCGAGTAAATCGACACTTCGCCCTTCATCAATTTCTACGCACGTCGCACATTTACCGCACGGGGTAGCCGTAATACCCGTTTCACAGTTTAATCCCTTAGCAAACAAGCGCCCTATTGTGGTTTTACCCACACCGCGAGTACCACTAAATAAATAGGCATGGTGTAAGCGGTTTTGACTTAATGCATTCTCTAGAGCAGTAAGGACATGCGCTTGTCCCACCACTTCGGAAAACTGTTTTGGGCGCCATTTTCGGGCTAAAGCAAGATAACTCATGAATAGTTCCCGATTAGTGACCTTCGAATTCACAAATGCTGTAAACGTCTAAATCGAGCGCTTGTAGGCGTTTATCACCGCCAATCTCTGGCAAGTTAATCACAAATGCAGCGTGAGCCACAGAACCGCCGAGTCGACGGATCAACTTTGTCGTTGCCTCAATAGTGCCGCCAGTTGCCAATAAGTCGTCGACCATAAGCACTTTGTCACCGTCAACAATAGCATCAGTATGAATTTCTAATACGTCGGTACCATATTCTAGCTCGTAAGACTGTGACACAGTCTCGCGTGGCAACTTACCAGGCTTACGCACTGGAACAAATCCAACACCAAGTTCTAAAGCCAATGGTGCACCAAACAAAAATCCGCGAGCTTCTGTACCGACAATTTTTGTAAAGCCCTGATCTTTATATTTCTCTACCAACAGAGCAATGGTTGCTCTATAGGCTTCAGGATCTTCCATTAAGCTGGTGACATCGCGAAAAAGAATGCCTGGTTTTGGGTAATCAGGAATGCTTTTGATGCTGGCTTTGATTTGTGAAATTTTATCGATGCTCATAATTTTTGTCTCTGGAGAGGTCAATCTGTGCCCAATGACGTGAGTAATGATTTCACAACGCAAAACCATACTTTCATTCTGTTGGCCTAAAAATAAACACTCGCAAAACGCGAGCGAACAATCCCCTAATGTTAGTGACTTTCAGACTTATCAGCAACCGACTCTTTCACAGGAAGTCGCAAAAAAAAGCCTAAAACAATGCCACACAGGCAAAAGAGGGCAGCCTTTAACCACACGAGCGGAACAACAATGATGGAGATCAGGAAACTGGCCAAAATAAACACTATGCCTTTATTGCGCGTCGCGCGCGATACGGCTCGCTCGGTTTCCCAGGTTGAAATCACAGGACCGAGTTTAGGATGGGCCAGCAATCGCTGGTGAAGGTGTGGACTGCCTTTCAAAAAACACGCGCTGGCAAGTAGCAAAAAGGGAGTCGTAGGTAATAGTGGTAGGAATACCCCAATTACCCCTAGGGTAACCGAGCTGATGCCCGCGACACTCCATAAGGCCTGTCGCAGTGTCATATTAACTTTGCTTTCAAAAAGTTGCATACCCATTCATGATACGGAATAACGTCAGAGTAGCCGGAAGGGTTGGAATAAGCAATACGGCGATGAAGCCTAAGAAATAGAAAATATTAAAGGGTTCTTTGAATTCAGTGTTAGACATAACTTTGCTCTTAATTTGATAACTTTAAATGATAGTGAGCCGTGTCGACGTTATCGTTCGTCGTTAAACACTGGCTATGCAATGAAATGGCGATCAGTAACCATTTCATTAACATGCGCACTATATATTAATTACAAACCATCAAAAACAGAGTAACTGTATGGTTATTCTTTGTTAATCGCTCTCAGATGAGCGGATATCCCAACTAAAGCTAGATGCACCAACCTGACTCATAGAAAGCTTACTCAACTCATGAACCGGAAGATCTTTAGTCATAAAATTGCGAATGCAGTTTTCGCCTAACTTCTGGCCACCTGCAATATGATAGTGAGCATCCCCATTTTGCCAACGGCAATCTAAACCAGCAGGCAATATCGAAAGCGTGCGATCGGACAAATCAATCACACCTAAAAGAGCATCGACGGGATAGGCACCAACCGAGCACTCTAGGCCTTTCTCTATGTTTATGGCTAAGTCTTTAAGATCAACACTGTTGTGCTGTACTCGGCGAATATAATCATCAAATAATGCTCTAACCAGTAAGGTGCTCGCGATCCCGCCCTCCTCGCTGGACGAGGCGTCGACCAAGTAAAAAGCCAGTTGTCCGCTCATCAGCCAAGAAAAGTCGAACACTAAAGGTAGATTCGTAGTGGATTGAAGCATTCGATAACTACTGTGCCAAGCCCCTAGAGAACAATCCTTTTCTGGTAATAGTGCCGTTAATAGCTCACGCGCTGCATTGGGGTTTTCTTGTAAAAACTTTAAGTGCCAATGCAGTTCTTGCTCATCTTGAGAATTATCCTTGTCACTTTCCTCTAACCGGAACCAACGGCTAACAAAATCGCTCTGTTCACACACATCAGCACTGTCTTGCAATACTTTATCAATCGCCTCATTTAAGTATCGGTAGTCCGCGATTGGTTTCGTTAAAAAATCTTTAACGCCAAGGCGTAGCGCTTTAGCCACATCTCCCATCTCTCCGGTTGCCGATATGACGATGACCGGAAGTGATGGGTACTCCATTCTCACTTCTTCGGCAAATTCCATCCCCGTTAATAGCGGCATAGATAAATCGCATAGCACTAAATCTGGTTGCGTGGAATCGAGCAGCCTTAACGCCTCCAAACCATCTTGCGCCTCAAACACACGATACCCTATCGCTTCCAAATAGTTTTTTGTCACCGAGCGAAATACAGGGTCGTCGTCAACCACCATAATCCTCGCGAGACTTGGCTGATGCGCCTGCACCTCAGCAACTTGACTGTCAGTTTTAGACATAAAATTACGCCTCACAAATCTTCCATTGCGCGTTTCGTTATCATTTTTATTGGTTTGCATCAAACTTCGTGTCGCAAGGAAACGCTACAATAATGCACTTAATTGAGTAATCTACTCCCAAGCCACTGGCTCTTGAGTATATTAACTGTAGGCAAAAATAGTCTTTTATACAAATGTACCCCTTTGCTTCAAGATCTAATACAATATGTGGGTGTCTGAGATTTAACCAACTTGTTAATATTTAAACTAACTTATTGATATTGAGCTATTCTCAGCCATTGTTTCCACTAATTTAGTGTCTACAGTCATGCTGCCTGCGAGTTGAGCCTATCGGGCTAAGCCATAATAAAACGAATCAATACAAATAGTTGACCATATGAAACTCGACGATCTAAACCTATTCCGACTTGTTGTTGAAAATGGGAGTTATACTGCAACTTCACGCAAAACCATGATTCCTGTTGCAACCATAACGCGACGAATCCAAGCGCTTGAAGACTCTCTTAATCTGCGTTTATTAAATCGCCACGCCCGAAAACTGTCTTTAACAGAGGCGGGAGAGCGTTTTTATAACGAATGTTCACCATTGCTTCATAGACTCACGGCAACATCTGAAGAAATTGCTGACGAATGCAAAGGCGCGTCAGGCAAGCTTAAGATATCGTCACCTTCAAATCTGACTAAACGCATGATCATGCCGATGTTTAATGACTTCATGGCACAATTTCCTGATATTAGTTTGGAGTTAACCACCAGCAATCACGCAGACCAACTTGACCCAACCGAATGGGATGTCATTTTCCGCGTTGGTCCACAACGAGATTCGAGCCTAATCGCCCGAAAAATCAGTACGGTTAAAGATGTATTGATTGCAACACCTAGTTACCTTGCACAGAATGGTGAGCCTTCCCACGCAGAAGAGCTCACGACCCACCGCCTACTTAAAGGTGCACCACTGATCAAATGGCAGCTGAAAAACAACAGTGGTGAATCAGTGATTAACAACACAAAAGCGCGCTTTGAAGCCAACAGTCTAAATGTCGTGAGAAGAGCGTGCTCGGCTGGGCTAGGTATTACGTTAATGCCTGATGTGATGGTAAAAGAGTACATCGACAACGGTGAGCTGGTACGCATTCTTCCCGATTGGAGTGCCAATCCACGCGACATTTACATGCTCTACAATCACAAAGATCACTTACCAGAGAAAGTCCGATTGTTTATTGATTTCGTTATCGATTATTCAATTCACTAAAGATCAGTCACCCAGTCCAAGATCCACTAGCGATAAAAAAACCAGAGCGAAATTCACTCTGGTTTTTTTACGTCCGTAGAAATGCGAGCACTATTACGCGCCTTCGTTATGAAGCTCTAGGTTAGCAAGATCTTGCTGAATTTCTCGTTGTACTTTCGAATCATCGTTACGCAGTGAGTCGAGGAAATCAAGGTACTCTTGATCGATGTCTCCCGTCACATATTGGCCATTGAAAACTGAAGTATCAAAGCAACTGATATCTGGGTTGCCCATACCTACCGCTTCAATTAAATCTGGTAGCGTTTGGAAAATCAGTGCGTCAGCACCAATCGCTTTACAGATTGCATCGTTATCACGACCATGAGCAATAAGCTCGTTGGCGCTTGGCATATCGATACCGTATACGTTCGGGAAGCGTACTTCCGGAGCCGCCGATACCATGTAAACCTTATTTGCACCGGAATCACGGGCCATCTCGATAATCTGCTCTGACGTAGTACCACGCACAATGGAGTCATCAACCAACAATACGTTCTTGCCTTTAAATTCAGAGCGAATCGCATTAAGTTTACGACGCACAGACTTCTTACGCTGTTGTTGGCCCGGCATGATGAACGTACGTCCAACATAACGGTTTTTAACAAACCCTTGGCGGTATGGCTTATCAATCGCTTGTGCTATTTGCAGAGCGATATCACAAGAGGTCTCAGGGATTGGGATAACAACATCAATGTCGAGGTCGCTATATTCTTGCTGAATGCGCTCACCCAGTTTTTTACCCATTTCTACGCGAGCACTGTAAACCGAAATTTTATCGATAAAAGAGTCTGGTCGAGCAAAATAAACAAATTCAAAGATACATGGGTTTAATGCCGGATTATCAGCACATTGACGCGTGTGTAATTCACCATCAAATGTCGCGTAAATACCTTCGCCTGGTGCAACGTCTCGAATGAAGTCAAAGCCAACTGCGTCCAACGCAACAGATTCTGATGCCACCATGTATTCCGTTTTTCCATTCACTTCACGCTTACCTAAGCATAAAGGTCGAATACCGTGCGGGTCACGGAACGCAATCATACCGTGACCGATAATCATTGCTGCCACTGCGTACGCACCCTTAATGGCACGGTGCACGTTTGTCACTGCGCGGAATACGTCATCTGAGGTCACGTTACCTTTAACGGTATCAATCTCATGTGCAAGTACATTAAGAAGCACTTCAGAATCAGAAGTCGTGTTGACATGACGGCGATCTTTTTCGAACAACTTTTCACGCACTTCATTCGCATTGGTTAAGTTGCCGTTGTGAGCCAACGTAATACCAAACGGTGAGTTTACGTAGAAAGGCTGAGCCTCTGATGCACTTGAACTACCTGCTGTTGGGTAACGTACGTGACCAATTCCCACACAGCCCTGAAGGCGTTGCATGTGTTTCGCTTCAAAAACATCTTTAACGAGACCATTCGCCTTACGCAGACGAAAACGATTGCTTTCTATGGTAACAATACCAGCGGCATCTTGGCCACGATGCTGTAAAACGGTCAAAGCGTCATAGATAGACTGATTCACAGGCGTAGAGCCAACGATTCCAACAATACCACACATGTCCTAATCCTCGATTTGCGACATTTAGCTGGCGCAATTATGCGCCAGACAGGAAACTAGAAGTTGCTTCGATATGCTCAAAAAACGGCTGAATCACCAGCTTAAAATGCGGCATGAGTTGTGAGCTTTCCCACCATTCGCTGCTATTCAATGTGGTAAAGGTATCCACAAAAAACAGCACCGCTGACACGATTAGCACACCTCGCAGTGCACCAAACACAACACCCAATACTCGATCTGTACCTGACAATCCCGTTTTTTGAACCAACTGCCCTAGAACATAATTGATCAATGCCCCAACAATGAGTGTTGCGACAAATAGAGCAGCGATTGCGGCGCCATTACGAAACATCTCGTCTTCAATATTAGTAAAGTACACCGCTAGTTTAGCGTAGTACTGACTGGCGATAAAAAATGCACCAAACCATATTACCAACGACATCGCTTCTTTAGCGAATCCGCGAACTAAGCTGATTAAAGCTGACAGCCCAATCACACCCAAAATGACAAAATCTAACCAATTCATTAATTATTCATCTCAAGTTGGCGCGCATTTTAACAGAAAAAAACGCGACGCAAACGTTTTCTTATGGATTTAGTGGTTTAAATTTGAGCAATTGACCTCTTGAACCGGTAATTTTCTCTAATTCAACCAATTGCGTCTCAAGTTTACTTTTTGAAACATCGGGGCCGATTATCACGCGAGTAAAGTTTGACTCTTGCTTCACATGCGCTTGATAACCCCGTTTCTGTAAATCAGCGACCAGTCCGCGTGCATTTTCCGCATTCTTAAGGGCCATAAGCTGAATAATCCATGCACTATCTGCATAGTCATTTCGCTCAGGCACCTCTTGGATCGCGACATCTACCACGTCTGATTGCGTCTTATCTTCAAGCGTTTCACCAACCGTCGCTGTCACTGGCGAGTCTGGTAATACCTCTGAGGCATCTTCTGGCTCCAACAATTCGAAGCTTTCAACATCAGAGTTTAGCTCCGGTTTAAGCGGGATACTGGCAAACTCTTCTTTGTAGTGCAGTTTCTTGCCGTCTAAAAGGTCCGGCAAAATAATGACACCAACAGCAACTAACACAATGGTGCCAATCAGACGACTTTGGAATTTACTCGCCATCTCTACTCCTTATGGTTTAACGGTCGCACCCACTAGTAAGGCTTTCGTTGTATTCGAGGACTTCCCCTACAGTATGGAAAGAACCGAGTACCAAGACAATATCATTGTTTTCTGCCGATTCAATCGCCGCCTTATAGGCCGCGACAGGGCTGTCGTATAAAGATGAGGCCACATCATTATCCAAGCAGTTAGACAACTCCTGAGCGCTCGCAGCACGAGGGCCAGACAGCGATGCTAAATACCAGTCTCGCGCTAGCGGTTGTAGGGCTCGCATAGTTTCTGCTACGTCTTTATCATGCAACATACCAATGACAACTTTAAAGATCTGATCAGGATAGCGTTTTGCTAACTGTTCAACCAAGTATTCAGCAGAATGTGGATTGTGTGCCACATCTAGAATGGTGAGGGGCTGACTCGGTAAGATCTGCATACGTCCGGGCAGCGTCGCTTGCTTTAAGCCATTCACGATATTCACATCGGAGATATCCAGCTTTGCCGCGCCCAGTGCCATTAGTGCCGTATTGGCGTTCATCAAAGGAAGCGCTGGTATTGGTAACGAATCTAACGCAAACGTACCATGCTGCCATGACCAGGTTGTTGCGGATGTCATTTCATAGTGAAACTGAATACCGGCTTGGTAAAAATCAGCCCCAATGTCATCAGCATGAGCGGGAACCGTCGCTGGTGGCTTTGGCTGACCACAGATTGCTGGCTTGCCCGAGCGGAAAATGCCCGCTTTTTCAAACCCAATGACATTAATGTCATCACCTAGCCAATCAACATGATCAACCGCTAAGCTGGTGATCACTGACACATCATGATCAACCACATTAGTGGCATCCAAACGCCCTCCAAGTCCCACCTCAAGTAACAATACTTCGACGTTGTGATCTTGAAACTGTTTAAGAGCCGCTAACGTCGCGTATTCAAAGAAACTAAGGCTAACGTCACCACGAAGCGTTTCTATGTAGTCAAATGCTGCAACATGAGATTGGTCGGGAAGTTCATGACCATTGATACGAACACGTTCGTTATAGCGAATAAGATGAGGAGAACTGTAGACACCAACGGAATAACCCGCATCCAATAGGATGGCTTCCATTAGTGCGCAGGTAGAACCTTTACCATTCGTCCCTGCGACGGTGATAACGGTAGGAGCAGGCTTGGTTAACTTGCCTTTGTTTGCCACCACCGCAACTCGCTCTAGACCAAGGTCAATGGCGCTACTGTGGATACTTTGTAAATAATCAAGCCACATCTGAAGTGAAGATGTGGCTTGTGGAATGGTTTGTGAACTCATTTAGCAGTCAATATCTAAATAGTGATAACTTAGTGAGTACTTTACCCTTTTTCGTCCGCTTCTGGTACTTCATATGCGGGTTCTGCTGGAGAATCTTCAACAGAAACCACTAAAGGTGAACTCGCACCAGTCATTTTGGCCAGCATGCTACCGACACGTTGACGCATTTCGCGACGATCAACAATCATATCAATCGCACCGTGCTCTAATAAGAACTCACTGCGTTGGAAGCCTTCAGGCAAATCTTCACGTACTGTTTGCTCAATAACACGACGACCAGCAAAGCCAATCAATGCTTTAGGCTCACCAATGTTAATGTCACCAAGCATCGCAAGACTTGCCGATACGCCGCCCATTGTTGGATCCGTCATCACTGAAATGTACGGTAGGCCTTTCTGAGACAAACGCTCCAACGCTGCACTGGTTTTCGCCATCTGCATCAAAGACATTAATGCCTCTTGCATACGGGCGCCGCCACTTGCAGAGAAACACACTAAACCGCAGTTGTTTTCAATAGCCGCATCTACAGCAGCAACAAAACGTGCGCCCACTACAGAGCCCATTGAGCCACCCATGAAAGCAAACTCAAATGCACACGCGACAACTGGGATACCAAGAACTTCGCCTTGCATGACGACAAGTGCGTCTTTCTCACCGCTATTTTTTTGCGCCGCTGAGATGCGCTCTTTGTAGCGTTTTGAATCTTTAAACTTCAGTTTGTCCTGAGGTTCAAATTCAGTCCCTAGCTCAATACGGTTATCTTTGTCGAGGAACGTTTCCAAACGACGACGAGAACGCATACGCATGTGATGGTCACACTTTGGACATACTTCTAGGTTACGCTCAAGTTCTGCATGGTATAACACCTGCTCGCAAGACGTACATTTCGTCCAGATCCCTTCAGGGATCGAGGCTTTACGTGAGGTAACAATGTTGCTTTTTTCTAAAATTTTTTCAAGCCAACTCATGGAAGACCTTTTATTTTGTGACTCCCGCTATCATAGCGAGAGTATTGAATTCAAATATGCTTGAGGATTAAACCACATAACAGCGCCACTGTAGATAAAAAACTGGTTGTACCTTGTAGTCAAGCACCCACCAACTCTTTCATTTGAGTCGTTTTACCAGCCTGAGTTCAAATCATCTGGGAAAAATAATGGACCAATTGGCACATTTGGGAGCGAATACTCATCTGGGTAATCAACATCAACCAAATACAGCCCTTCTGCCTTCGCTGTCGCGCCCGCAAGCTTTCTGTCTTTTTGCGCCAGCAACCATTCGATCCACTCTACCGGTTGTTCCCCGCGACCAACAACAATCAAGCTACCGGTAATATTTCTCACCATGTGATGGACAAACGCATTCGCCTTAATATCAATCACCACATACGGACCATGACGAGTTACATTAAGGTGCATAAGGTTACGCCAAGGGCTTCGCGATTGACAATGCACCGCTCTAAATGAAGTGAAATCATTTTCGCCTAGTAAACACTGACCCGCTTGATGCATTTTTCCAACATCAAGCTCACCATGATAATGGCTAACGCCTGTCGATAAAATTCCAGGTCGCAAAGCGTGGTTGAAGATCACATACCGGTAACGACGCGCCGTTGCAGAAAAACGCGCATGAAAAGACTCAGAGACCTCTGTTGCCCAGCGAACGGTAATATCTTTAGGAAGATTGGCGTTTACACCCATTGTCCATGCGGCTGGCTTACGAATGACCGGAGAATCAAAATGAACCACTTGGCCCGTTCCATGAACACCGGCATCTGTGCGTCCCGCGCACATCACTTCAATTGGCTGATTCGCGACTACTGATAGCGCCTTTTCCAATTCCGCTTGCACACTATTCACATCACGTTGTCTTTGCCAACCATAGTAATTGGCACCGTTATACTCGATACCTAATGCAACTCTCATATTTCTCTCTGAACGTTCGTCATTCCTACTGGGTGGCAAAGTATATACTCAAATGGCTAGATTACCAATTTGCCGCTAAGCACAGCACAGACCTAACACGATACTAACAAAAGGCTGACCCGTACTTCGCCCCCTCCAGCCTTTTCCTCCTCTCACTATGTGAGACAAAACCGTAGACCATACAAAACGCACGTCGTTATAGCGCCATAAAAAAACGGCGTCTCCGCCGTTTTTAATTTTTCGTAACCTGCTAAAATTTTCCGCAGCCTGCTAGTCGTAGACAGGAATAATGGATAAAAATTAGCAGGCGAGCCACGTTAATACGCGGACATTTTATCCAGCACGCCTCGCGCCTCATCTTTTAGGGACTCTGAGCCCTCATCAAGTACTTTTTGCAGTAACTTTTTCGCGCCATCAAAATCATTCATTTCAATGTAGATTTTCGCCAAGTCAAGATTCCCTGATGCCTCTGAGTCATTATCCACATCGACATCAGTGACCTCGCCAATAACATCTGGGAACTCATCTAGCCCAACGTCAAGTTGTAGTGCTTCTTCCTCATCAACCTCAGACTGCGGTTCGTCGTTGACCTGAGCCATCAGCTCATCAATCGTCATAAACTGGGCGCTGCTGTCTTCAAAATTTTCTACTGGGTCTTGAGAAGACCAATCTTCGTTCTTAGCACTTTTCAGTGAACCTGCGTCCTGAGTCCAGATCGCTTGCTCTTCATCAGGAATAGATTGGTCTATGGCGTTTTTTTGAGCATCCGTTAGAGTAAATCCATTCCAATCTTCACCACCATCCATCGACGTATCGTCTTCTAGCATGGTTGCCAAATCAAGTCCTGCGCTGTCTGCTGTAGTTTGATCCACTGGATTAATATTGCTAAAGCCTTGCTTGCCATCGCTAAGCAACTCACCCAGTTGACCTTCTTGCTCCAACGCTTGCGTATCAACCATTGAAAACGCATCAGCCAACGCATCGATTTCAGAATGATCCAGCGTTTCACCAACCATCTCTTCCTGGGTTGAAAATGCTTGCGCTGGCTCTTCTAGGGCGGAAATCTCGGATTGAGGATGTTGCTCAGCACTATCCACATCCGCTGAATCCGCTGAATCCGCTGAATCCGCTGAATCCGCTAATGCATCCTCTTCGGTATATTCAGGGAATACAATGTCATCATGACTAAACGTCTCATCAAGTTTGCCCGTGTTAAGCGCGTCACCATCATCATTTACATCAGCGACACCGCTTTCCGTTAATGGCATTTCAGTGGCTGGCACTTCAGTTATTGGCGAACTCGCTGTTGACGCTTCTTGGCGTTCTAAGGCTTCATTAACAAGCTCGGGCTCTTCATCCGCATCCTGTTGACTATGATGGTTAGTATCCGCTGACAATTCGTCTTTAAGCGCGCCCATTGCCAATACGTCAGCCAAGGCGTCTTCTTCACTGTATTCAGGAAGGTCAGTATCATCAACGGCAAAAGCTTGCTCTTCACCCACCACCTCATCGCTGTCAAACTGATAATCATCTTCTGAATCCGCTAATGCTTGGGCTTCGCTGTATTCGCTACTTAACGCTGAATCCAAAAATTCATCGTCATTTGCCTCATCACTCAATGCCGCTTCGCTATCCTGCGGCGGCGAAGTCATGTCTGGCTTAACGGTAACTTCTGGTTCTACGGCGTCATGGGCCACAACGTTTGGTTCCACCGGTGTCGTGCTATCCACATTCCAGTCGTCATCATGTGGGATGCCAAACTCGTTTTCTACTAACGCATTAAGCTCAGCTTGCTCTCTCTCAGCGTCAAAATCATCATCAGGGGCATCAACACCACCTTCAATTTGTGGTGAAAAGTCAAACTCACCATCAATAGTAGGAGGCACAGTATCGTTAGCGTGTTCTCTCGCCAATGCCTCAGAAGGCGCGCTGGTTGCTATCGCTTCTATCGCATCATCCAGAGTCGCTTGAAAACCAGCATCTACATCGGCAACATCTGCGTCAGTCACATGCTCATCACTAGCCTTTTCTGCACCTTTGTCCTGAATTGAGTTTTGCTCTAGCAGTGAATCAATATCAAAGTCGCTATCCGCATCGATATCGCTTGCAGCAATATCACTAGACGGCACATTGTCTTGCTCAGTCAAATCAGGCTGTTGAATGTCAGCATCACTTAATACTGGCTCATGATTCAGCTCACTAGTAACTTCTGCCAACTGCTCTTGGCTACCATGCTGAGCCAGTAAAGCGTCGATATCGTCCAACTCATCGGGCGCATCTACTTCTTCTACCCCTTCTAACTCATCTACCTCTTCTAACTCACTAGAGTCACCTAAACTAGGAGCATCTTGAGCGCTCGCTTGTGTGGTTTCACTGTCTCTAGTCGCGTGTTCTTGAGCCTCTAACTCCTCGTCACTAGCACTAAATAGCTCTGCAAACGCATCCTGTTCTTCTGTGAGTTCAGATTCTTCTTCGAGTTTAAAGTGAGCTTCAGGCTCATCATCAGTTAATAGCTGACCAGATTCAAATGGGTCGAGCGCCAAAGAGTCATGGTCGTCTTTATCTGGCGAATCGAAGGCATGCTCAAACATCAGCTCATCAAGCAGATCAGTACTATTTTCATCAAGGTTAATATCATCGTCCAAGTCATTCTCGTCCGAATTTTCCCCTTTCGATTGCCGCACTTGATCCGGCGATTCACTATCAACGATCTCTTCCAGCATCAAATCTGAGTCAGAGATATTCGATAATTCAAAATCGTCTCCAAGCATTTCATCAAGTAAGGCGACCTCATCTGAGGACTCCGACTTTTCTGACTGAGCTTGCGTCTGTGGCGGTGTATCACTCGGCGTATCTATCTGCGAGAATTGTGCAAAAAGGTCATCAATATCATCATTACCAACCTCAATGCCAGCATTGCTCTCTGGGGTATCTGCTAACGATGTATCGCTCACTGATTCCTGCTCAGCAAAAATATCATCCAATGCGTCAGCTTCTGATTCGTCTAGATCAAACCCGCTAGACAGCAGTTCATCCATCTGCGCTTGGTTGATCGCGCCATCATCAGATTCTACTGGTTCATCTATTTCAAATTGCTCATCTAAGCTTGGTTCCTGCATGTTAATTTCAGCAAATAAGTCGTCCAACTCTTGCTGAGAAACCGGATCCGTTTCATCTTCATCAGACAAGTTAAGATCGAGGTCATCTAGGTCAGATTCAGGCACAGCAACGTCATTGAGCGCGCGTTCCATTTCCTCTAAGCCTAATGCTTTCTCACCGTCTTTAACGCTAATGCCATTATTACTGGCGTCGAGATCAACAAAACCGATATCCAATTCACCGTCATCACCGATGCTAGCAAAAGGGTCATCTTCATCATCAAGGTTGAAGTCTAAGTCGCCTTCATTTAGGTCGGCAAAAATATCGTTCTCGGCTTCTTTTTCCTGCTTCGTTGCCGCTTCATCCGTGTCAACATCAGTTTCGAAGTCGCCAAACAACTCATCAGAGAACAAATCGTCATCATCTTGCATCGATTCTGCAGTGTCAGACGCCATCACAGCCGCACCTGCCGCTCCCATGGCTGCAACGCTTGCCGCATCACCATGCTCATTGTTGTCATGAGACGATGCACCATCATTGGTCTTGCTCTTGCGTGTTCTCATCACGAGCATCACAAGTAGTCCAACAAATAATGCGGGGACAATGGCAAGAAGCCCAACAATCCAAGGGTTAGATAACCAAGTATCCATGGCTGTCGGTGCTAAACGCTGCATCTCTTCTTGTTTGCGCTTTTCATCAAGTAATTGACGTTCGACTTCACTGCGAATGCGCTCTTCATTACTCACTTCATCTTGTAGCGTGTCTACTTGCTGCTGAACCTCGGACAGCATGAGTCGCAACTGGTGATTACGTTCCTCTAATGAAATAAGCTCGTCTTCTGAACGCGTTAGCTCTTGCTGCAATTTATTGGTCAGTGATTTCTCCACTGACTCTGCAATGGCTTTTTTATCAACGCCCTTGTTATCGATAACCTTGCTATCAATAATTTTGCTGTCCACAGCCTTATTATCATTAGCATCGCTAGTCAGTGGTGGCTGAGCGGATGTTTTGGCTATTGGCGTTTCTACCGATGGCGTAACCTTTGCGACTGGTTTTGGTTCAATTTTAGGTTTAGCCGTCGGCTTATTCGACGTTAGCCGCTGTTGATGCGCAGCTAATACTGATAGCGCCTCCTGACGATCAACTTGATTGATTTGTGTTGAAGACGGGACACGTAGACGATTACCCGGGATCAGCTTATGAATATTTTCATCTTCAAATACACCCGGATTAAGTTCGTAAAAGGCATAAATGGTTTGCTGTACGCTCGCGCCTGTTGGCTTGAATTTTGACGCTATAGACCACAAGGTCTCTGAGCGTTTAGTTGGACCATAATATCGAGAAGGCTCATCGGCCACGGAGGCGGATACAGGGCGTCGGATCTGCTCTGAATAGTGAGGAGCATCCAATAGCTCACCATTCGGGCCAGAGAGGCGAATAGTGTCAGCACTAAATGATGATGACGTTGTGGCTCCAACTAGTGCTAAGGCCACTAGTAGACGCTTGAAAAAATGATGCATGGAAGGCTCAGCTGTCTGCGATTATAAATACAATACTTATCTCTTTACTATATCGGATATTTGCTCCAAAACTATAGGTTCTATGGGAAAAAACACGAATCAAGCAAGATAATCGCATCAAGTTCACACGGTTAGATCGCACAAAGGCCTCATAAAGAGGCCTTTGGTTAAAAATAACGCGTATTTTAGAAGTAGTCGCGAATCAAGACTTCTGCAATTTGAACCGCGTTCGTTGCTGCGCCTTTACGCACGTTGTCCGCGACAACCCACATATTGATGCCACTGTGGTGACTAATGTCGTTGCGGATACGTCCAACCAATACATGGTCTTTGCCGCCAGCATCACGAACTTGTGTTGGCATTTCTTGACCGTGGAACACTTCAATCCCATCCGTCTGCTCAAGCAAGCGTGTTACTTCGTCCGCATCAATCGGTGCACGAGTTTCCACACTAACCGACTCAGCATGACCATAGAAGACCGGTACGCGCACACAGGTCGCGTTAACCATAATGCTTGGATCGTTGAAAATCTTTTGTGTTTCCCACACCATTTTCATTTCTTCTTTGGTGTAACCGTTATCCATAAACTGATCAATTTGTGGAATACAATTAAACGCGATCTGTTGATCAAAAGCGCTGGTTTCTGCTGGTCGACCATTTAGCAATGATGCCGTTTGTCCAGCTAGCTCATCAATACCTGCTTTACCTGCACCCGAAACGGATTGATAGGTTGAAACATTAATACGCTCAATTCCTACCGCATCGTGGATCGGTTTTAACGCCACTAGCATTTGGATAGTTGAACAGTTTGGGTTAGCAATGATATTGCGGTTACGAAACTCAGCAATCGCCTCTGGATTGACTTCAGGTACCACTAAAGGGACGTCAAAATCATAACGATAGTGAGAAGAGTTGTCGATAACAACCACACCTTCATCTGCGGCGATCGGCGCATACTTCGCAGACAATTCTCCGCCTGCCGAAAATAATGCAATGTGCACTTGAGACCAATCAAAGTCCTCAACGTTTTGTACTCGTACCGTTTTACCATTCACACGGTACGTTTTGCCTTCACTACGCTCGCTCGCTAGAAGGTAAACATCGCCCATAGGAAACTCACGCTCTTGAAGTACTTCGACCATAGTTTCACCTACAGCACCGGTGGCTCCGAATACAGCGATATTAAATTGTTGGCTCATTGGTTTACCTCTATCTGAAATCCTAACTCTGCCAAAGGTGCCAGATTACAATCGGCGTGACCTTTGACTCGAACAGCGCCGTATTCGCGTCTGTCCCAATAATGTTTGCGCATACTATCAAAACCATTTTCTTGGTGAATTTCACGGCGGAAAACGGCGTCATCCTTACGGACGTCATAGATGACTTGCGTTAAACTGTGCAGCACAGCCTCGTCCCACTCTCGATCTAACGTGATCGCAGGGATCGGCGCGACAGGTAATAATGCATCTGGATTGGCTCGATTTTCCAATTCCATAAACTCACAGAAGCGATTAAAGATCATCGTCGTTCCACGCGCTTTCCCTTCTAGACCATAGCCTGCAATATGAGGGGTCGCAAACGTTAGCAGAGGAAGCAATTCAAAATCAACCTTAGGTTCAAATTCAAACACATCAAGAACGGCAGTAAAGCCGTCATTTTTCTGCAAGCGACGCTTCAACGCTTGATTATCCACCACAGGGCCTCGAGCCGCATTAATCAATATTTGATCAGCGCGCAAGTGCCCCAAACGCTGTTCATTGATCAAGTGATGGGTTGGAAACTCACCATCAGTCGTAATTGGAGTGTGCGTAGTAATCACATCCGCTTGCTCCAACAACGTATCGAGCTCAGTAAACGTGCGAGTGTCCCCTTCTTGTTGCTTTAGAGGATCATTAATCAGAACTCGAACACCAATACCTTCTAGGCATTTTTGTAGATAACTGCCCACCTGACCGCAACCAACGATACCCACGGTTTTATCAAAGATTGAAAAACCTTGCTGCTGACCAATCACCATCAGGCTACTCATCACATACTCTGCGACCCCGACTTTATTACATCCTGGAGCGGCGGTAAAAAAGATACCTTTCTCTTTCAGTAGTGCTTGGTCGACGTGATCCATACCCGCCGTGGCCGTACCAACAAATTTCAAGCGATTAGCTTTTGTCAGCAATGATGCGTTCACTTTGGTGATAGAGCGAATCATCAGTGCATCAACGTCGACGAGATCATCTGCGTTTAGCTCTCGACCTGGCATGGCAACGACATCACCAAGTTGTTGAAATAACTCAACTGCATAAGGCATCGCCTCATCTACAATAATCTTCATTACCTAGTTCCTGATGGGGTTCTTTCAAATATGCTGAATTGTGCAAGATAAACGCCATGCTGTCGAGAAAGGTTTAGCACCGATTTATTCTCTAACCCCGCGCCTCTTCATACCCATTACTTTTCTTGCGTCCAAAAAGAAAAATGCCCGTCCTTAAAAAGGCCGGGCAATATCCAGAACAAAAGGATTCCAACCCGCTCTCCAGGGGTCAAAATTTGCGTCTGCGACTGACTTTCATCAGTCAGCTCTGGAAACTTCTAAATTGTCTCTCGTTACATTGCTTAGATGCTAGCTCAGTAAGCTAACCTAGCATCGTTTCACAACACGAGATTAAACGCTTACGCTTGGTATTTTTTGATAACCAATGTCGCGTTTGTGCCACCAAAACCAAAGCTGTTTGACATAACAGTGTTCAGCTCTTGCTCGCGAGTTTCTTTCACGATGTCTAGGCCTTCGGCTGCTTCGTCAAGCGTATCAACGTTGATGCTTGGCGCAATAAAGCTATGGTGAAGCATTAGCATTGAGTAAATCGCTTCATGAACACCTGCCGCGCCGAGTGCGTGACCTGTCATCGCTTTAGTCGCTGAAATTGCTGGGCTGTTGCCACCGAAGACTTCTTGAATTGCACCTAGCTCTTTCACATCACCTACAGGCGTAGACGTGCCATGAGTGTTAACGTAATCGATGCTATCAACGTCTTGCATTGCCATCTTCATACAACGCACAGCGCCTTCACCTGATGGCGCAACCATGTCGTAGCCATCTGATGTTGCACCGTAACCAACAATCTCACCGTAGATAGTCGCGCCACGCGCCAATGCGTGCTCTAATTCTTCGACAACAACCATACCGCCACCGCCAGAGATAACAAAACCGTCACGGTTGGCATCATAAGTACGTGATGCTTTCGTTGGATCGTCGTTATATTTCGTTGACAGTGCGCCCATTGCGTCAAACATCATGGTTTGCGTCCAATCAAGCTCTTCACCGCCACCAGCGAAAACGATATCTTGCTTACCTAGTTGAATCAGCTCCATCGCGTGACCGATACAGTGTGCTGATGTCGCACATGCTGAGCTCATTGTGTAGTTAACGCCACGAATCTTGAATGGGGTTGCCAAACAAGCTGAAACAGTTGAAGACATAGTACGAGGAACCATATATGGGCCTACGCGCTTAACGCCTTTCTCACGAATAGTATCCACTGCTAGCGTTTGGTTAAGTGCAGACGCACCACCAGAACCAGCAACAATACCTGTGCGATCATTTGAAACGTGCTCTTCTGACAGTCCAGCATCGGCAATTGCCTGCTCCATTGAAAGGTAAGCGTACGCTGCAGCATCACCCATAAAGCGCATTTTTTTACGATCAATGTGCTCTGCTGGTTTAATTTTCAGATCGCCCCAAACTTGAGAACGAAGACCCATTTCTTTGAACTGCTCAGAGGCGTTAATACCAGAACGGCCTGCTTTTAGAGACGCTAAAACTTCTTCAACGTTGTTACCGATGCTCGAAACAATACCCATACCGGTAATTACGACTCGTTTCATGTGACATTCCTATAAATTTCAAAACTGCTAAATAATAACGAAGTTACTGGATAAAAGTGGTCAGCTTTCCCATAAATTCGTACAATTCACATCAATTACTGCAACTGATGCCCCATAACTGTAGCTGTGATACGGCTATACAATGGGTATAACACAAGTTAAGTGTCAATATTATGACTTCTATCACTCACGCTCAACTCGATTGGAACGAAGCGGGAACGCCGGTTTCAGACCAATTTGATGACGTTTACTTTTCAAACGTCAATGGTCTTGAAGAAACACGCTACGTTTTTTTAGAGAAAAACCGCCTTCCTCAACGTTGGCACGAATTAACAAACCGACGCTTTGTCATCGCCGAGACTGGCTTTGGCACAGGGCTAAACTTCCTCGCAGCTTGGCAACAGTTTGAGCAATTTCGAGAGCAAAATCCAGATGCCGCGATGCAAGAGCTGCATTTTATTAGCTTTGAAAAGTACCCACTAACAAAGCACGACCTTGAAAAAGCGCATCAAGCGTGGCCTGAACTCGAAAAGTACGCCAAACAATTGCAAGCGCACTATCCCATAGCTGTGCCTGAATGTCATCGAATAGTGCTCGCTAACGGCATGATTACCCTAGATCTCTGGTTTGGTGACATTAAAGACTGCATGCCTTTAGTCCCCACGCCCGAACAAGGTATTGTGGATTGCTGGTTTTTAGACGGATTCGCGCCAAGCAAAAACCCAGAGATGTGGAATCAGACCTTGTTTAACAACATGGTCAAGCTTGCCAAACAAGACGCAACATGCGCCACCTTTACTGCAGCCGGGTTTGTACGCCGTGGACTCAATGAGGCCGGTTTTGATATGCAAAAAACCAAAGGTTTCGGCACTAAGCGAGAAATGATCGCAGGCCACATTAGTCAAAAGCAGCCTTACAGTAACTTTGACCCGTTTTATCACCGTACTACACCAGCTTCAATCGGTAGTATTGCTATTATTGGCGGTGGCATTGCCAGTGCAAGCTTAATCACCTCTCTAGCTCGACGTGGTATCCAGTCCACTCTCTTTTGTAAAGACGCTCAAGCAGCAGAAGGGGCATCAGGCAACCGACAGGGCGCTGTTTATCCATTGCTAAATGGTGAGCATAAAGGCGTTTCAAGGGTCTTTGCTCCGGCCTTTTTATACGCACGACAATTTGCAGAGCAAGCGGCAATGAACGTCCACTTTGATCATGACTGGTGTGGAGTGACTCAGTTAATGTGGGACGAAAAATCTGACATTAAACTCAACAAAATGTTGCATGGCCAATTTCCAGCGGCACTAGTACAAGGGTTGTCCGCTCAAGACACCTCAAACACGATGGGTGTTGATTCACCTTTTGCAAGTGTCAGCTACCCACTTGGTGGTTGGCTATGCCCAGCGCAGCTTACTCAAGGGCTCATTCGAAAAGCGCAGCAAGAGAATCATCTTACTTGTCACTTTTCGACCGCAGTTACCGATGTTAAACCGGCAAGTAATGGACAATGGCGCATTTCTAGTTCAACCAATGACGCCAGCAATAATGAGCAAACATTTGATATTGTTATCATTGCCAATGGGCATGAGTTTACTCAGTTAGAGCAAACCCAACACTTACATTTATCTGCCGTGAAAGGACAAGTCAGCCATATCCCCACAACCAAGCAGCTTTCACAGCTCAAGACAGTATTGTGCTATGACGGTTACCTCACGCCTTGCAACACCAACACCGATACTCACTGCATTGGTGCGAGTTACGATAAAGATAATATCAATAGCGAGTTCGACGCCGACGCACAACTCGACAACCAAGAAAAACTAAAGCGCTGCCTACCTGACACACCGTGGGTAAACGATGTCGACACCTCAACCAATCAAGCGCGACAAGGGGTACGTAGTGTCAGCCGCGACCATTTACCGTTTGTCGGTCAGGTCACTGACTATGCTCAGCTCCGCATTTTGCATGCAGCATCACCTAACGCAATCTCTGCAGTACCTGAGCACCGCAACTTATTTTGTATGTTGGGTCTGGGCTCGCGCGGTTTAAGTTCTGCCCCCCTCGTTGCGGAAGCGTTAATTTCACAGATTTGTGGTGATCCACTACCACTACCAGTGGATTTACTTTCTGGTATTCATCCTAGCCGAACATGGATTCGACGAATCAAAAAGTCACGCCCGCTATTTGGTTAATAAATCAAGCGCAAGCCGATAAGTCGCCTTCACAATGCCGCTAAATCGACGTTAAATTAGAGTCTTATGTTCGTTATCACTGACATGAGACTCTCGATTTCCTGTCTATTTCTTCCCCCGCTCCACTTTGCTTCATATCAACCTCCAATCCCTCCACGCATAAGACCTCATCTTATCGTTTAGCGCCTCTTAATTATTACAAGACTCATGTCGGTATAAGCGCTCTTATAAAAGAGACGACGTGTTAGAACTGAGACGAAGGGCTAAACCCATCGTTCAGCGTCGACAGGCACTAGAACGCTTCCCATACTGCTTAAAAGCACAGGGAGAGCAGGATGAAATGGACACAACGACTCACATCACTCACCTTCTTATGGTGCCTGTTTTTTAATTCAGGGTTATTAGCAAGTACAGACTCAACGCCACGAGTTGTGTTTGTCAATCCGGGTCACGCAGATGAAAGCTTTTGGCAGGACGTAGATGACTATGCAAAAGCAGCAGCAAAAGCACTCAATATTGACTTGGAGATCATTCACGGGGAGCGCGACACAGAGTTAATGCAACAACGGCTATCAGAAAGAGTGGCAAATGGTAAAACACCTGATTATGTCATTCTCGTCAACGAAGCCCAGACAGGAAGATCTTTGCTTCAATCGCTAAGCCAAACCTCATCCCACGTCGTTTTTACACTCAACAACTTAACGCCGGATGAGCTCGTTGAAATACAGCGAGAGCCCGAGTGGCAACAACGCCTACTACCAGGGGTTTTTCCTAATAACTTTCGCATTGGCTACCTCACTGCTCAAGCCTTATACCGACAAGGAGGCCAACACGCAGGAGAGGCACTATTGCTCTCGGGTGATAGCAATACTCCTGCATCGATACAACGCAAAGCCGGCGCTCTTGCATTCATTGAACAAGTAGGGGGATTAGATGGCGTCCGTCATGGCTATGGTGAATGGCAAGAAAGCAGTGCTTATGCTGAAACGAATCGGCTCCTTTCCCTTTACCCGAATATTCGTTACATCTGGACCGCGAATGATCATATGGCTTATGGCGCTCAACGTGCGCTCAAAAAAAGCGATAAAGTCATAGGAGAAGAAGCATTTATCAGCACGATCAACACGTCAACTCGAGTACTCAATGAGCTGGAGCAAGGCAATATCACGGTTCTTGGCGGCGGTCACTTTACCGCAGTTGGTCTAACCTTGGTAAAAATACACCAGCACCGAACAGGGAAGCTCTGGCCACAGCGCACTAAGTTTACGCTTTTCCACTTGATTGAGCCGGACACGACTTTATTCCACGTTTTATTAGACAAGCAATGGAATAACATTGACTTTCGCGCCATCGATCTAAGCAGCAATCCCATCGACCCTTATCTGCAACGAAAAGAAGAATAGAACGCTACATCATATAAGATAATTCCATCATGGCGCACAATGGTAAATTCGATCTCTATTTACTGTCATTATCGTTACCATAATTTTTTGCATTTCCCTGACATTACTGGCCAGTGTAAACTCCACACTAGCCGGCTTTATTTTTCACCCTCGACATTTGGTTCTCTATGAAAGTTGCTTTTTTGTTCATCAGTCTACTGTTTGCATCACTACAACCTAGTTTTGCATCTACCGACACCGTACCCGTTGGAATTCGACCATGTTGCGCCTTTGGAACGGGCTTAAAAGCAGAGCTAGGAAGCGTCCCTGTCCCCTTCTTCTCTATCAATAACGTTTTAAACCCTGAAGATATTCAGGCGCACGTTTTTAACGACGGCTCTTCAAACGTTGTCAGCAGTCTGTTTGGCACATCTGAAGAAACCAACGGTCTGATTTTTACCAATAAAGGCGGATTTATCGATACCGCGCATGTTCGCGACACGGCTGATTTTGCTTTTTATCTTTATCGCGCTATCAAAAACCACAAGGAAGACACGCTGTCGATTAAACTTACGCCTGAGTTGCGTGAGCGCCGTATTGAAATGACGGATCTCAATGCGTTAAATGCTGCCGAGCATGAAGATGCAAAATTGGCCGCGCTGCTTGCATTTCGATTAGCGCAATGGCACGAAGTCGCCCAATGGTATGGCCTAGTATCTGTCGGTGGCTTTAAAGAATACGCATCAGCGTTTTCCCCCGAAGATCTTTATTCCAATATGCTGGGAGCACGTATTGCCCTAGAAATTATCGAGGTGAACCCTGCGATTACTCAAAAGAACTTCGTCTTGTTGTTCCCGCAATATTTCCGCAAACACCTAAAAGCCCTTGATGCACAAGATGAAGACACTACGATCGCGCAACTAAAAACACTCGATGGTATCTGGTGGGATAGCGAAAACCGTCTACCAGACAAATGGGTGGTCAAGACTCGTGATTACCAGTTTTCCCTTGTTTTAACACCAAATGGCGTTAAAAGTGGCACGCAATTGTCACTCAATGAATTTGCAGAACTCGAAAAACACGCCCAATTTCAATTAGTAAAAGCTGACAATATCAAATCGTTTGATATACTCCCCGTCGCTTTGAAGTCAATGGAAGTATGGACTGTTAACGATTTCCAATCGCTCGCCAATGTGGCGAAAGCTGAAGACGATAAGCATTCAAATAACCGCAATGACGCATTATCGATGAAGTTGAACGAAAGCCATGACTGAGATGCAAAAAAACACAGGTATCAAACGTATACTCCTCGCCGCTAAATATTCTTGGTTTGGTTTAATTGCCGCATGGAAGCACGAAGCGGCGTTTAGACAAGAGATCATAGGCCTAGTGATTGCGGTCGCAGTCGCTATGTGGCTGGATATTTCTCTCGTAGAAAAAGCGGCACTAATTGGCAGTGTACTGTTTGTCATAACCGTTGAGCTGATGAATTCAGCCGTTGAAGCCGTTGTCGATAGAATAGGTCTAGAACGTCACGAGCTATCAGGGCGTGCCAAAGATCTCGGCTCAGCCGCAGTATTTGTTGCAATCGGGTTAGCATTGCTCGTATGGGCAAGCATTCTTTGGACTTACTTTAGCTAATACGTTCAAACCATTATCTAATATGTTCAAACCAATAGTTAGTGAGTTCAAATTAATCGTTAGTAAATTCAAACTCATAGTTAATCGCTCCTAACTTACGGCAAGTAAACCCAAACTAACGGCTAATAAGGCTTGACCTTCCCCATAGGTCAAGCCTTAGTGTTATCTAAACACCTTAAAACACGGGCCAGTTCATGGGATGCTGCAATCGTCCGCCCAACGGCGGCACAAACCAACTAGGTAAACTGTTCAAGCTTATCGCCATTTTATTCGTGATCATTTTCACTCTTGCCCTACTCTTTCCAAGTTAATCATTTTTCTGTTTTAATTGATAAGTCTATAATATATAAGCATGTTCTATTAATGTGTTGGAATGTAGACCTACTATCCACTCACCGATGAAAATGCCACTCATTGCATAGTATTAATTAGAGTTGTCTTCCAGCGATCTAATACTAGCAGTCTGTTACATTTTATTTACATTCATCTTGAATAATCATTATTTGTTATGCACCGCATCGGTGAGTGCATAACCCATATGGAATATTCAACATGGAGTAACAGATGCAACAACATAATAAAATGCTATTGGCTGGAATAGTCAGTACGACAATGCTCAGTGGCTGTTGGTGGGAAGACCCGAAAAACGTTGCCAAATACGTCAGCGAGAAGATTGAACGTGAAGAAGTGGTTGAGCACCTCGTCACGCTAGAAGGGCTTGCTTCTACTACCTCAGATGGCGCATCAACCACGCGCGCCGCCGGTTCAAAAGGCTATCAAAACTCGTTGGAGTATATCGTTGAAGTCATGCAAGACAGTGGCTATGACGTCACTACCCAATCCTTTGACTTCCGAGCATGGGAAGAACTAACGGGCACTCAGCTTGTCGTTGATACACAGCCTCTCATTGGGGTTCGCGATGTACAATCAGGGCAAGAGCCCGATTTTGCCACCATGTCTTACTCTGGGTCGTCTAGCGGATTACTGACGAGTAACCTTGCCTTTGTGACACCAGACTTCCGCTTCGACGCAAGCGACTACGACAGCACAGACGGCTGTGAAGCATCCGATTTCACCGGCAAAGCCATTGCTGGCAAGATTGCCGTCATACAACGCGGTGGCTGCTCCTTTGATGCTAAAGTCGTTAACGCTCAAAATGCCGGAGCCATTGCGGCCATTGTGTTCAACCAAGGTAACGATGAAGGTCGCAAAAGTGTGGTTAACGGCACATTGGGGAGCGACAGTTTAGCCACTATCCCAGCTTTTGGTGCGCGCTATGATCTTGGTAAATCCTGGTATGATTTATCACAAGCCAATGCCGTCAGTGCATCGCTGTCTGTCAGCGTTCAAGATGAGGTTGTTGTCACTGAGAATATTATTGCCGACTCCAAAGGTGGAGATGAATCACAGATTGTCATGATTGGTGCTCATCTAGATTCAGTACCAGAGGGACCCGGAATCAACGACAATGGCTCCGGTACTGCAGGTCTACTGGAATATGCTGTCACATTGGCTGATTTAGGCATACCCGTTAAAAATAAAGTTAGATTCGCTTGGTGGGCAGCAGAAGAAGCCGGACTGGTGGGCTCTGAGTATTACACCAGCACGCTTTTCTCTCAACTGTATACGCAAGCACAAAACGAAATACTGGCAGAGCTCGGGCTTAGTGACCCATCAGAGCTCACCGCTGAGCAAGTCGACTTGGTTGAGGCTCGTTACAATGCGATCAATGATATTAAACTCTATCTCAATTTCGATATGATTGGCTCGCCTAACTACGTACTTGGTGTGATGGATGGTGATCTATCCGATACAAAAGACAGCCCAGACAATGCTTACACTGGCAATTTCGAGCCACCTTATGGTACCTCTGACATTGAGCTAAATTTCAACGAATTCTTTGGCTCAAAAACACTTGCAACGGTACCACAAGCACTCTCCAAGCGTTCAGACTATGCAGGCTTTGCCGATTGGGGCGTCGCATTTGGTGGGCTATTTACTGGCGCAGAGAAAGTAAAATCGGCTGAAGAAGTCGAGCAGTTTGGTGGCGATATTGGCGTCGCTTACGATGTCTGCTACCACCAAGCTTGTGATGATCTCAATAACATCAGCCAAGAAGCCCTGTATGTTAATACTCAGGCTCTTGCCTACGTGACAACGTATTACGCAATGAGTCCGAGTTTATTCCCAGAAAAACCGCAAGCGGCACCACAAGTAGCAAGCTTTAGTTTGCGCGAAAACGCATCGCAATCACTACGCATAGGTGAAAGACTTAAAGCCGCTGATAGCGTTTCTGATCATGACCACTTCCACGGAGATTTTGATCAGGATAAACACTAACTAACATCGCAGCCATGCTTTTCCTCTAGTACCGGCTTGCTAGAGGAAAAGTATCATGCTCACAACGCAGCCATTCACTACGGCATGATTCAACAATGAAGATTCTCAATTAAAGCAAATTCCATTACAGTGATTCCATATTGAAGAAACAAATGGAAAACACGTGAATCTACGACAATTGGAAGTCTTTTATGCCATCATGCAAGCTGGCACCGTTTCCGGCGCGGCGAAAAATCTACATGTATCACAACCCAATGTCACACGAGTTCTCGCTCATACGGAACAACAGCTTGGTTTTACTCTTTTTGAACGAGTCAAAGGGCGCTTAGTCCCTACCCTTGAAGCAAACACCTTGCTGCCAGAAGTTGAAAACATCTACCGCCAGCTCAATCAGTTTCGAGTGATAACTAATAAGGTGAAGCAAGGGCACCAACATATCCGCATTGGTGCGCCACCGGTACTTGCTAGTCATTTGCTCACCCCAATCATCGCGGCTTTCTACCAATCACACACATGTTCTATCGATTTAACCACAGGGAATCGTAACGAATTGTGCGATGCATTACTGAATAATGAACTCGATATCGCTATCGCATTTGGCGACAAAACACCGGCAGGGATTTCTCATGAATTACTCACAAAAACCGCCATGAGAATATTGTTGCCTCGCTTACCTTGCCAATCATTAATCCCTGCTGATAAGCACCCTATTAACATCCCGCTCGAACTATTGTTGCAACAAGACATCGCAATTATCGCATTGGACAACCGCGATCCATTGGGAGACAAACTATCTCAAGCCATTGCTAACATTGACTCAAACCACGCCCCTTCTATCACCGTACGAAATTACAGCGCTGGTGCAGAGCTTGCGAAACTTGGCGCGGGCATTGCCATTGTTGATCCTTGGACAGCCGCTCAATACCAACATTGCCCTGAACTCTATGTCGCAGAATTGAACACACCACTAGATTGTTCCGTCTCTTTAATGACCAGTGATCTGCACCCACTGTCGATTACTTCAAAACAGTTTTTGCAGCAACTTCGCCAGTATCACACAGTAACGCAGTAACGCAGTAACGCAGTAAAAATACTAAACCACTGTCTATTAGCACTGCCCATAACCTCACGTTATAGGCGACCAACAATAGAGTATTCGTCCCTAGCTCCAACCGCGTTTATCTTAGGTGTTACTTAATGCACGCTAAATGAAAGGGACACCATGCGAATTTCTCAACCATACTTACTTTTCCTCGGGGATGTTACCGACCCTCTTTCCGCAAAAACGGCGCGCGGTATCGTGCAATGGCGGCCTGAGGCTTGCTTGGGTCAACTTAGACTCACCGCAGACACCGTTTCGCTAGGTCTTAGTGAGATGACCCTGCAACAAGCAAAACAGCAAGGCGCCAAAACCTTGGTGATCGGCACGGCGAATGCGGGGGGAGTAATACCTAGAAATTGGCTAGACACGCTGATCAGCGCCGCGAACATGGGGTTTGATATTGCTTCAGGCATGCATCAACGATTGTCTGAAATACCAGAACTTACCGAGTTGGCAAACCTAGGGATTACCCATCTATTTGACGTTCGCCACTACAATGAACGGCTATGTGTGGGGACAGGGAAAAAGCGTCAAGGCATGCGGCTGCTAACCGTTGGTACAGATTGCTCGGTTGGCAAAATGTTCAGTGCTTTAGCAATCGAACAGTCACTTAATTCACGCGGAATCAACGCTCGCTTCAAAGCCACCGGTCAAACCGGCATCCTAATTGACGGTCAAGGTATATCCGTTGATGCCGTGGTGGCGGATTTTATCTCGGGTGCTGTTGAACAAATAAGCCCTGATTTCGACACGCACCAGTGGGACATTATTGAAGGACAAGGGTCGTTATTTAACCCGTCTTTCGCAGGCGTTAGTCTTGGATTATTGCATGGCGCACAACCTGATGCGCTCGTTCTATGCCATGAAGTGGGCCGTCAACATATTCGCAACCTACCGCACGCCCAGTTACCGACCCTCGAACAAACCATCCAAGCCAACCTTTTGGCGGCACGTGTGACCAACGCCAACGTCCAGTTCGTCGGTATCTGTTTAAATACCTCCTCATTAATTGAATCTGAAGCCAAGCAGCTATGTGTCAAATGGGGTAAAGAGCTTGGACTTCCCGTCACGGATCCCGTGCGTTTTGGCGTCGAGACCATCACTGACAAACTCACTGTATGATAAATAACGCTATGGGAGTCATTGAGTGAACACTATGAAAATCAGCAGTTACCATCACGCGATTCAGTTAGCGCGACCCTTTACTATCTCTCGTGGCACTCGTACTCACTGCGATGTTGTGCGCGTCTCCATACAATACCTTAATGACACGGCACAAGGAGAATGCACGCCTTACCCTCGATATGGTGAGTCCGTAGATTCGGTGATGGCTCAAGTTGAATATTTCAGCCAACCACTGAGTATATTAACACCGCAAGCAGCTCGTACCGCCTTACAAACCATGCCCGCTGGTGCGGCAAGAAATGCGATTGATTGTGCCTTGTGGGCACTGGAAGCCAAGCAAGCTGGGGGGCAGTTCCCACAACAGCAATTTTCTATCAAACCCAAAATTGAGACCGCGATGACCGTTTCAATGGCTAACCTCCAAAGCATGGCTGCTCAAGCAAAAGAGTATGTTGAAAATGGTGCCACCTTACTTAAGGTTAAGCTTGATGCTGATGAGGTGATTGAAAAGACTCGCGCGATTCGTGCAGCAGCTCCCAAGGCAAAAATCATTATTGATGCTAACGAAGCTTGGCAAACATTGAATCTAGTCACCGTTTTTAACGCCCTTGCCAAACTGAATGTCACGATGATCGAGCAACCCGTACCAAGCGGGCAAGATCATTTGCTTACGGGTATTCCCCACCCTATTCCACTTTGCGCCGATGAAAGCTGCCATACTCGCGCCGAACTTGACGCCTTAATTGGCTGCTATGAAATGATCAACATCAAGCTGGATAAAACGGGTGGACTCACCGAAGCCTTAGCACTGGAAAAGCAAGCGCGAGCAGCGGGGATGCGTATTATGTCAGGCTGCATGCTTGGCACCTCTTTGGCGATGAAAGCCGCCCTACCAATCGCCAACAACGCTGAGATTGTTGACCTCGATGGGCCCGTTCTTTTAGGAAGTGATATAGACGATAAACTCACGTACCAAAATGGCGCAATAGTCGTGTAATGGAATAAGAAAAAGCCCGAGTATAAAAGCTCGGGCTGTTTGGTTTCGGCCTTGCTAATTACGCGGCTGAAACATCCTGGTTGTTTGAATAACGGCGAATGACAATTCGTAGACGAAACAACATTAAGGCTGCCGCAACCGTTAGCCCGGTCAGTATTCCGACCCAAAACCCTTCTTCTCCCATTGCTGGAACAATATGGTCCGTTAACCCTAATACCACCCCAATCGGCAGCGCAAGCCCCCAATAAGAGGCAATAGCAAGAAACATCGGTACTTTGGTGTCCTTATAGCCGCGCAACGCACCATTTGCTGACGTTTGCAGCGCATCACTAAATTGATACATAGCAGTAAAGATTAATAACGTTGCCGCGGTCGCGCTAATCGCTGGATCAGTGGTATAGAGCCTTATGATCACTTCAGGGAACAACAAAAACATCGCCACCGACAACAATGACATTAACGCCGCCACTAGAATACCGAACTGGCTGCGCTCGACGGCACCCGAATGGTCTTTAGCCCCAAGAGCATGACCAACACGAATCGTAATACCAAATGAAATACTCATTGGAATCACATACGTCATACTAGAGATATTCAGGGCAATCTGAGCTGCAGCAACGTTTTCTGCACCAATCCGTGCAATCAACAACGCAATCACGGCAAAAATACTGCCACACACGGCAATATTCATCCCAATTGGTAGCCCCAATTTAACCAAATGACCAATTTCTTTTGCTCGCGGCTTCGTGTCTTTAAAACGCAAAATCGTTTTAAAATGATGGTGCCCTTTAATATAAGAGTACAACAACGCCGACATCATCCAATACACGAGACTTGTCGCCCAACCACAGCCTACGGCGCCCATTTCTGGCAAACCAAACTTGCCGTAAATAAGGACATAGTTCACAGGAATATTGACGAGCAAACCCAAGACCGAAATGATCATCGGCGCTTTGGTATTATTCATTCCTTCGCAAAAGCCATTTAAGGTATAAAACAGAGCGATGCCCGGTACGCCAAACGCTAGAGCATACGCATAGTCGCTGGCAATAGGGATGATTTCAGAGGCAACACCGATCCATTGCAAGATCGGTTTAGCACTTAATAAATAGCCAATCAGCAAAACACTTGAGGCTAGAGCGAGCCAAAGCATTTGCACAAATTCTACAGAAATGCTGTCAAAATCACGGGCGCCACGGTGAAACGCCACCACTGGCGTTAACGCCATAATAATGCCGCGCAAAAGCAATAACACCGGAATCCAAAGGCTGGTTCCCAGTGCAATGGCAGCTAAATCAGCAGGGCTCACCTGCCCTGCCATTGTCGTATCAACGAAACCCATTGCTTGCGTAGCAAGCTGAGTCAAAATAATTGGCGTCGACAACGTCATTAACGCTCCCGATTCGCGGGTAAAACGAGGTAAAAAAGGACGAATTGTAGTTTGCATGGGGGTTCAAAACACCAATATAAATGCACCAATAATGGCAGGATGGCGGTGTGCATTTTAGGGTGTGCCCTGTGGGCGGCGACAATATAAACGTCATCATGGTCAATTTCAAGCCACCAATAACTGAGAATTGTATTGATGTTCGACTCGAAAGCACGCAAAATAGCGCGCCTTGCCCTATCTTAGGGTATATGGGCGCAAAAAAGATACACCTACCCCGGTAGTATCCACTTTGAGATCCCACTCTCCTACCCCACTTACTGAGTACCACTATGAGTTTTGAATCCTTAGGATTATCTGTTCCACTTCTTCGCGCTATCGACGAGCTTGGCTACACCAAAGCATCGCCAATTCAAGAAAAAGCCATTCCTGCCATTATTGAAGGCAAAGATGTCATGGCTGCCGCTCAAACAGGAACAGGCAAAACTGCAGGATTCACGCTACCGTTACTTGAGAAGTTGAGCGCTGGACAAAGGGCAAAAAGCAACCACGTACGTGCACTCATCCTGACGCCAACGCGTGAACTTGCTGCTCAGGTTCATGATAGTGTGGTGAAGTATGGCGCTCACCTGCCAACAACATCGAACGTTATATTTGGTGGCGTCAAGGCAAACCCGCAAATGCAAAAGCTTCGTAAAGGTTGCGATGTCCTGGTCGCGACACCGGGTCGTCTGCTTGATCTTTACAGCCAGAATGCAGTGAAGTTTTCACAGCTTGAAGTACTCGTATTGGATGAAGCCGATCGTATGCTCGATATGGGCTTCTTCCGTGATATTAAAAAGATCCTCGACCTATTACCAAAAGAGCGTCAAAACTTGCTTTTCTCGGCAACCTTCTCGCCAGAAATTCGTTCTTTAGCAAAAGGCTTAGTACACAATCCGGTCGAGATCTCAGTAAACCCACCTAACTCAACCACTAAATTGGTTGAGCAAAGCATCTATGTTTCCGACAAAAACCAAAAGTCAGCGATTCTGGCTAAGCTCATCGAGCAAGGTGACTGGAAACAAGTGCTCGTATTTAGCAAAACGAAGCATGGTGCCAACCGCTTGGCTCGCTTTTTAGAAGGCAAAAACATCTCTGCGATGGCAATCCACGGTAATAAGAGCCAAGGCGCAAGAACCAAGGCACTGGAACAGTTTAAAACTGGGCAAATCCGCGTGTTAGTGGCGACTGACATTGCTGCTCGTGGCTTAGATATTCCTCAGTTGCCACAAGTCGTCAACTTTGATTTACCACATGTTTCGGAAGATTATGTGCACCGTATCGGTCGTACTGGTCGCGCTGGTGAAACCGGTAAAGCCTACTCACTGGTTTGTGCAGACGAAGCGAAAGAGCTGTTTTCCATAGAAAGACTGATTGGCGAAGTGTTAACGCGACATGAAATGGAAGGCTTCAAGCCTGTGCATGCGCTACCAGCTTCAAGAACAGACACTCGCGCAATGAAGCCTAAAAAGCCGAAGAAACCAAAACAGCCAAAAACAGAACACACAGATGGTCAACGTCCAACGAATAGCCATCAAAAAACCAAGCAGAGACAATTTGGCAACTCTGAGTCAAATAACAAAAATGGCGGCAAACCGAATGCTCGTTCCGGCGCGAACGCCCGCCCTGGCAACGCCCCAAGAAGACGTAAGCCAAAACCAACCAATACGGTTGCTAAGTCACAATAACTAGACGGCTTATTAAGCCGTTATTATTGATTAAAAAAGCCATCGCAAGATGGCTTTTTTAATGGTGCAGTAACCATCGCCTTACCGCCACAGCAGTCACACCATCGACGAGCTACCACTTAATGGCTAGCCGGTTTTTTGACACCAAGTCAATGTTTTGACTACGCTTGCGCTACATCATTGTTCTATAAAATAACTCTGCAACCTCTTTTCAGTCTATAACAATTTTTGTTAACTTCATCGCAAACATATTGCATAGGGTTATATTCATGCTCAGGTCGCTACGTTCGCTCAATATTAAAAATACGATTCTTGTTGTATTTCTCATTCCCACGTCTCTACTCATCTTTTTAATTGGAATACAAATTAACCAAACCAGTCAGCAAGTCTCAGCCGCTGACACCTCTGAAGAATCGGTTCAGTTATTTCACCTTTATGATGAGGTCGCTCACCAGTTTGCGGTCGAGCGAGGATTGACTGCGGGTGTACTCGCCACTAAAGGCCAAGGCACACAAGCTGACGCCCTTAAAAAACAGCGCAAAAATGCCGACCTTGCGTATCAAAACCTCATTGCTTTTCAACCTATGCATATCGACTCGACGCTGTTTAGCAACCTGATGAGGGATATCAAGCAACAACTTGAGCGACGAGGTGAAATACGCGCTCAAGTCGACAGTCTCGCCATCCAAGATTCACCTTTTGCTTTCTACACCAACATCAATAGCCTCGCCCTTGATAACCTATCCGTGTTATTGACTCAAATTAGCGACTCACAGCTCAAATTAAAAATGCAGGGCTTGCTGGCGTTATTGGTGATTAAGGAAGAGGCAGGAAAAGCGCGCGGTGCGCTCAACGGTGCCTTTGCAGCGCAGCACTCTTCATTAGACGCTTACAGCAATATCAGTACTTATATCGCCACTGAAAAGCAAGCGTTAAGACAAGCAGAGCTTTTATTGCAAGGCGATATAAAGCAACAACTTCTAGCCATTACTCGCAGTCAAACTTGGGAAGACGTCAATAACATCCAACAGCAGTACCTGAGCCAAAAAGACAGCCTTACCACGTTAACGGGTCCTACTCCTCAAACCTGGTTCTCGTTAGCAACAAAACGAATTGGGTTAGTCAAGACTCTGCGCGATACCTTTACTCTGGATATTTCTCAGACCGCAGCTGAACTCAAAGCGCAAGCGAGCCAAGCTCGCTTTTCCTATATTGCTCTCGCACTATTTGTGGTGGTGCCATTAACTCTACTCGCGTTTCATTCCGTTCGGACGATTCGCCAGCGGGTTCGCCAATTTAGTCAGCAACTGGATCACATTGCCAAAAACAAAGACCTAACCGTTAAACTGACTAGCAACAAAAATGATGAGTTGGGTGAAATTGCCCTTCATTTTAATCACCTCACTGACAGTCTAAGCCAAGCATTGCGTAAATCGCTTGAGGTCGCCAATCGCACTGAACAAGAAATGAAGACCATGACGGAATTGGTCAGCCAAGCACAACAAGCTAGCCAACAGACGCACCTTCGTTGTGACAACATTGCAACAGCGATGACTGAAATGTCGCAAACTAGCCAAGAAGTGGCCAGTATCACCGTGGATGCGCAACACAGCGCCGATAGTGTCAAAGATAAAGCGATAGAGTGTCATCAACACGGCGAACAATCGCTAGCCACAACCACGGGTCTTATTGAAAGTGTCAACGACACCTATACCTGCTTAGAAAGCCTTGAGCAGCAAATGGCAAATGTCACTGAAATTCTCGACACTATCAATGCGATTTCAGAGCAGACTAACCTTCTTGCGTTAAACGCGGCGATTGAAGCTGCCAGAGCTGGCGAACAAGGACGTGGGTTTGCTGTCGTCGCAGACGAGGTGAGAACGTTGGCACAACGCAGTAAACAGTCCACAGAAGACATTCGACACCTTCTGGACAACATCAGTGATAACGCCAAAACCTCCTTTGGCAATATGCAGCGTAGCCGAGATGCTAGCTACACTACACAAACCATGGTATCTGAAACCAACGAAATGATGGATGCGCTCACGGTGACAGTAAAAGAAATCACCGATTTCAACACCAGTATTGCAACCGCTTCAGAAGAACAGTCTCAAACCACGCTATCGGTTGATTCCGATATCGACAATCTATTGTCTCTTGTTGAAAGCACTAATCAAACGGTCACTAATCTTCATAACGAAATGAGTACAGTAAAGTCGCGAATGTCAGAGCTGGTCAACGAAGTGTCTGCCTTTAAGCTAAGCGCGTAGCTGTAACTAAGTTAGTAGCTGTAACTAAGCCAGTCGCTTAATAATTTGAAAGTAATAGATAAAAAAATACCGAGCTAATCACAAACAATGTATTAAACTCGGTATTTTTTGGCTTTCATGGTCCGATAAGATCAGCTTACATGCTATGAGCTTGCATAGATCACACTACCACCCTTGATGGTGTCTATAATCTCTTTAGATAACGCCTCCGGTAATGCAGGGCAACCCCAGCTGCGACCTAAATAGCCATTCTTTTTAATGAATGATTCATTAGCGTAGTCTGCGCCATGAACAACGATATAGCGATCTCTCGCATTATCATTAACACCACGGCTCAAACCATCTAGCCGTAACGAATAGCCGTTAGAGCCGTAATAAGTCGTATCGGTAACAAAAGTACCTAATGACGTTTTTCGAGAATTAATCGCATTAGAAAAGGCCGTGGCTTGTTTAGCACCGCTATTCACACCATGGGAAACATACGTGTTATACATCAACGCTTTTTTAGCTAGATCAATAACATAAAAACGTTTATCCGTTGAAGGTTTCGAATAATCGATAATCGTCAGCAACGGTTTCTTTTTTTCTGGCGTTTGGCTATACGCGATATAGGCGTCTTTAAATAGTTGAAAATCAACCACGCCATCTAATGCTGCTCTATCATATATACGCTCAACTTGCGTTTTATCCGTCTCTACCTTTTTCGGTGTATGGTAGGGTGATAATTCCGTTTCGCTGCGAGCATTATATGAAAACGCCAAAACCGCTATGAAAGCAAACATCCATAGAGGGGAAATAATATTTTTAATCATTACTACAACAGGTTAGCTCAATAAATCAATTTATACGTTCAATAACGCATTTACAATTGCTGGGATATTACGCTAATTTGAGTAAATACTGAACATTATCGTGGGGTTTTTGAGCGAAAATTTGAAACAAATCGTATGATATCTATAAGCTCTCCAAGCGATTCATTTATAATCAACAAGTTAACTTTCTTATTCCAATACATTAAGTGTTACGACAAAAATACGCCACTTAATTCATATTTCAGTGACCATTAGTATAATCCAATCCATTTTATAGCACGCCTCTTAATTGACTTAACCGTACGTCACTCTATCCGCCGTTAATGATGTGGCTGGATTAGACTGTTGAGAATGATGACCACTAAATATACGGTCGAAATAACTCAGTGGCGCGATTTTAGCGTTTGCTTTACCTTGCCATTTAGAGCTGTTCGCCACCAGCCATTTTTCACTCGCGCCTGCAATAATTTTCTGGCTGACTGCCGCCTCTCTGAGTTCATGTTCAAAAGCATAATCTTGCTGCTCGCCAGACGTCGTCACAAAGCCACTTGGCTGTGGCCCTGCTGACACTTCAACGGCACGTATAGAAGCACAACTCACAATCCCAATATCGGCGGAAAACAGGTCAAAAAATGGGACAACGTGGTCACCAACAACATCTCGATCATTGGTTCGAACCCGCCCTCCGGGTACCCAAGTTTCGATATGATCGCACTGAGACAGGACATGCGCCGCTTCAAAATTATTCGTGACCACTCTTAACTCTTGATGGGTAATTAATTGCTCTGCAATCATCGCAATGGTCGTGCCAATACCTAGAAATACCGTACTACCATTCGGGACATGCTGCGCCACTTGCTTGGCAATACTCAATTTTTCGTCTTTATTTGTGGTTTGACGTGACACATAACTGCGGTTCGCCAACATCGCCGGTAAACCCACACCTCCGTGATGACGACAGGCTAATCCTAAACGACACAACTCGTTTATATCTCGCCTTATCGTTTGAGTCGTCACGTCAAAGCAGCGGGCTAAATCATCAATGGCGCAATATTCCTGAAGATGAATTTTATCTACAATAGATTGCTGACGAAGACTTAATTTATGCATTATTACAACGTCTCACATTCAACCGGATCCTGCGGAATAAAACCCAAAGAATGATAAGCTTGTGGCTTATCAGTAATCATCATATCCACACCCCACTCCCAATATTCAGATACTTCTCCCGGTCTATTAGGCGTGTAACAATAGAGACCGTAACCCAATGCCTTAATATTATAGGCCTGTCCTCTAGACAAGTAGCGATAATCACAATGCACGCTAAACGCCTCTATTTCTAATAGTATCTCACTGGCATTATCTGGAATACTCTGCCACAGCTGACCACGCTTTATCTCTGGCAATATAACACCAAGATACTTTAATACAACGTTATCAAAACTAGAAAAAAGCAAATCCGACAACGTCAAATTATGCGCATCTATGACGTTTTTTATTTGGTCGCAAAGTTCAAACACGTCATCATCTGGGTAGCGTTTTATTTCAATATTAACCTTAGTCCCATTAACTTTGGCTAACAACAATGCCTCGCTAAGTGTTGGAATTTGTTCTTTATTATATTGCGAATCGAACCAAGAACCCGCGTCTAACTGTTTCAATTCTTGTTGAGTCATTTGAGAAACCAAGCCACTACCATTACTGCATCGGTCTACCGTTTTATCATGGATGACCATAGGAACATTATCCGCGCTCAACTGAACGTCAAGTTCAATCCAGTCACAACCATATTGCCTCGCCAAATTGAACGCCGCCAATGTATTTTCTGGCGCGATACTAGATACACCTCGATGTGCGGTTAACTTCATGAATACTCTTCTCTGTCTCATTAATTCAAATCGAAGAATCTCAGATTAACGTTACGATTTTATTTCATTAATAGTGAGCAATAGTGAACAAAACCGAAAAATTAACTTCATTTTAATGTCACTAAAGCGTCATTAAGTTCATTTAACTTTCAAGTGAACATTTTGGTGGCTGTTTATTATTCCCATCAAATCTTACTACCACAATATTGATGTCCTCAGATAAGGAAGATCTCATGTCAATTAAGACATTTACTGGTTTAGCATTAACAACCGCACTTTTAAGTACACAAGTTCACGCTAAAACAGAAGTAGAATGGTGGCACGCAATGGGCGGTGCGCTAGGTCAAAAGGTCAATGAAATCGCCGCCGACTTTAATGCCAGCCAATCAGAATACGAGATAAAGCCCGTTTATAAAGGCAGCTACGCAGAAACTATGACAAGCGCTATTGCGGCGTTTAGAGCAAAAGAGCAACCTGCGATTGTGCAAGTATTTGAAGTCGGTACCGCAACAATGATGGGGGCGAAACAAGCGATCTACCCCGTCTACGAACTGATGGAAGATACCAAAGAACCCTTTGATACAGATGACTATCTTGCGGCCGTCACGGGTTACTACACCACCAATGATGGTGAAATGCTATCCATGCCGTTCAACAGCTCAACCCCTGTCATGTACTACAACAAAGACATGTTCAAAAAGGCTGGCATTAATGCAGCACCAAAAACGTGGAAGGAGATGGAGTCGGTTTCACGTAAGCTGATGGAATCTGGTGCGCAATGCGGCTTTACAACAACCTGGCAATCTTGGACACAAATTGAAAACTTTGGCGCTCGAAACAATATTGCCGTTGCCAACAACAACAATGGTTTCGGCGGCGTAGATACTCAGTTTGAATTCAACGCAACACCATTTGTTAAACACATCGAACAGATGGGAGAATGGTCAAAAGCGGGTATTTTTAAATATGGCGGTCGCCAATCTGACGGTATGCCTCTGTTCTATACACAAGAGTGTGGTATGACAATGGGCTCATCAGCGGGTCTGGCTGGCATCCAAGAAAACATGAAAGGTATCGATGTGGGCGTCGCGCAGCTGCCTTATGACGATACACTGATTGAAAAGCCACAAAACACCATCATTGGCGGTGCCTCTCTTTGGGTACTTCGTGGCCACTCTGATGAAGAGTATAAAGGCGTTGCCAAATTCTTTAGCTACCTTTCAAGCCCAGAAGTACAAGCTGACTGGCACCAGTTCACCGGCTACCTACCCATTACTAAAGACGCCTACGAGCTCACTAAGCAACAAGGCTTTTACCAATCTAATCCAGGTACCGACACTGCAGTCGTTCAGATGACGTCGACCACGCCAACGGCGAACTCTAAAGGGATTCGTTTCGGTAACTTCTTACAAACACGCGACATTATCAATGAAGAACTTGAAGCTGTTTGGGCAGGAAAAGCATCGGCCAAAACTGCGCTCAACAATGCCGTTCGTCGCGGTGACGAACAACTTCGTCGCTTTGAACGTACACAAAAATAACAAACATAATTAGTCGCCACCGTTATCGGTGGCGATATTTTGCTTTGCCGCAGTACCTTGGAACACTTGTATGTCATCTCCTGTTGTATTTAAAAATAAGTGGTTACCTGTTGCGCTGATCGCGCCCCAGCTATTTATCACATTAGTCTTTTTTATCTGGCCTGCGGGTCAGGCTATTTTCCAATCCTCGCAACTTGAAGACGCGTTTGGATTGAGTAAAGAATTCGTTGGATTAGAAAACTTCATTACCCTTTTCAACGACAGCTATTATCTAGATGCATTTCTTACCACGTTACAATTTAGTATCAGCGTGGCTTTTCTCGCTTTGATCAGCGCCCTGATTCTGTCGGCATTTGCGGAACAGATCGTGCGTGGTTCAACCTTTTACCGCACGTTTCTCATCTGGCCTTATGCCGTTGCCCCCGTTGTTGCAGGATCGCTATGGCTCTTTCTCTTTGACCCGACCATTGGTGTCGTGACGGAAATGTTAGGCTGGTTTGGTGTGGACTGGAACCCAACATTGAACGGCAGCCATGCGATGTGGATGGTCATCATTACCTCAACATGGAAGCAGATTAGCTACAACTTCCTATTTTTTCTCGCTGCATTGCAATCGGTACCTAAATCCTTGCACGAAGCCGCAGCGATTGACGGAAGTGGTCCAATTAAACGCTTTATGACCATTAGCTTTCCACTCATTTCACCCACCAGCTTTTTTCTCTTAGTGGTGAACTTTGTCTACGCCTTTTTTGACACGTTCGCGGTCATCCATGCGATGACACAAGGTGGGCCAAGCAACAGTACATCCACCTTAGTTTATAAGGTATATAACGACGGTTTCATCGGACTCGATCTTGGCTCCTCAGCAGCGCAATCCGTTATTTTAATGGCATTAGTCGCGCTCCTCACCGTGTTCCAATTTAAATATGTAGAAAAGAAGGTGGCATACTAATGGTTGAACGAAGACCCCTATTTACGATTTTTTGTCATGTCATCTTAATCCTTGGCATTCTCTCTATTGCGCTGCCAGTCTGGGTCGCGCTAGTCGCGACGACTCATGACAACACCGCTTTTGCCACGGGCACGCCACTTTGGTTTGGCGACCTAGGATTTAGTGTCTTTAGAGAGCTGTGGAGCAACGAAAGTACTTACAACAACTCCGCCTTGCCCATTACACACATGCTGTTTAATTCACTCGTCATGGCGCTATGCATTACTGTCGGGAAACTCACCATCTCCATTTTGTCCGCCTACGCGGTGGTATTTTTCCGATTCCCCGGTCGTATGTTGGCGTTTTGGATGATTTTCTTCACGCTCATGCTGCCCGTTGAAGTACGTATCATGCCGACATTTGAAGTCATTACGAATCTTAATATGCTCAACTCGTTTTCTGGCTTAACCATACCTCTGATCGCCAGTGCGACGGCGACGTTCTTGTTTCGTCAGTTCTTTTTAACCGTTCCTCATGAGTTAGTCGAAGCGGCTCGTATGGATGGTGCGGGGCCTATCAAGTTCTTTATTGATATTTTACTACCCTTGTCGAGAACGAATATCGCCGCACTATTTGTTATTACCTTTATCTATGGCTGGAACCAATATCTTTGGCCATTACTGATCACCACCGATACTCAATACTTCACCATTGTCATGGGTATCAAACAAATGCTAGGCGTCGTCGATGGCGTCGTGGAATGGAACAAAATTATGGCGACCACCATCATCGCTATGCTGCCCCCTGTCATCGTTGTTATTGGCATGCAAAAAGCATTCGTCAAAGGCCTAGTAGATTCGGAGAAATAAATGTCAACGCTCACTCTTAGAAACATCGCAAAATCGTACCCAAATGGCTATCAAGCGGTCCAAAAGTTAAACCTAGACATCAATGATGGTGAAATGGTGGTGCTTGTTGGCCCTAGTGGCTGTGGCAAATCAACACTCCTTCGCATGATAGCGGGATTGGAGGAAATCACCTCCGGTGAACTCACCATCGACAACACCGTCGTCAACCACCTTGAACCGGGTGAACGAGACATTGCGATGGTGTTCCAAAACTATGCGCTTTATCCGCATATGTCGGTATTCAATAACATGGCGTATGGACTTCGTAACCGTAAAACCCCCAAAGCGGAAATCCAACGTTTAGTGGATGAAGCAGCAGAAATGCTGGAGCTTTCACACCTGCTTGACCGCAAGCCAAAAGAACTTTCCGGTGGTCAACGACAGCGTGTCGCGATGGGGCGAGCCATCGTCCGAGAGCCTAAAGTATTTCTATTTGATGAACCGCTCTCTAATCTCGATGCTAAGTTAAGAGTTCAAATGCGCCTAGAGATTAAGAAGCTGCAACGCAGGCTGGCAACCACATCGGTTTACGTCACCCATGACCAAGTCGAGGCAATGACACTCGCCGACAAATTGGTGGTGCTCAACAAAGGAAATGTCGAGCAAGTCGGCACCCCATTAGAAATTTATGACAACCCAGCCTCCATGTTTGTGGCAACGTTCATCGGTTCGCCATCCATGAACATACTCGATGCAAACGTCACCGCAGAGGGGCTGCAACTTGGACACGCATTACTGCCAAGCCAGACTCAATCGCTCGACCTAGGAGCAATCAAGTTAGGCCTACGCCCTGAACATCTCACCATTGCCAACGCCGACCCATGGTTTGAAGTCGAAGTGGAACTGGTTGAATCGCTGGGCGCCGATTTACTTCTCTACTGCCAAACTCAAGATAACCAAGCACAAAAGCTGGTTGTGCGCGTTGAAGGACACAGCAACATCAACATTGGTGATATTCTGGGTTTGGATATCGACCTAAATCATGTCCACTTATTTGACTCTACGACTGAAAAACGCATTGCGTTTGATGCTCATGCGGCAGACAAGCCAGAGGTCATCAATGCCTAGCACCCTGAACAATATGTTGCCTCCCACCACGTCGGCTGTGCCTCAACCGCTTAAAAGTCCGCAGCCATTAACAGAGGCACCGACTGAAGCGTTGAAACGAATTCAATGGTTGCTCACTGATGTTGATGACACATTAACATGGCAAGGCACTCTACCCGCTCAAACCCTTGAAGCACTAACGCAACTCAAGGAGGTGGGTGTTCATGTTATTGCGGTGACAGGCGCGTGTGCAGGATGGTGTGACCAAATCGCAAAATTATGGCCTGTTCATAGTGTGATTGGCGAAAATGGCGCTTTTTCCATGCAGAAAAACCGTCAAGGGTTTCACATTGAGTCAACGTTGCCCATGGCAACAATGAAGCATCAGCAAGCGCAATTGCTAGAGGCATTAAAAGAACTTCTGCGTGACTACCCCGATATTGATTTTGCTAATGACCAAGCGTTTCGCTACTGCGATGTCGCCATCAATATTGGCCAAGACCGCGATGCGGTTGATCGCGACACATGCCAAGAGTTACTGGCGCGTATTCGTCAATTGTCGATTGAAGGTCATAACGTCAAAGCCACACAAAGTTCGATTCATATTAATGTCTGGATTGGCGAGCACAGTAAACAAGTGACGAGTGAGCAGTTACTCCTACAACAATTGTCACAAGAATCCTTACCTCTCGAACACATCACCTACATTGGTGACTCCCTCAATGACGAGTCTATGTTCGCATGGCTTCCCATGACATTTGGCGTCAACAATATTACTCGATGGCTACCACAACTCCGTGCAAAACCAAGCTATATCACTGTGAACAATGGTGGATATGGATTTGCTGAACTGGCAACGTTGATTGTTCAAGCAAAGCAGTAATTAACCATGTTCACCAAAGAGCCGACATTGCATACACAATGTCGGCTCTTTTCACATAAAAGGCGAGCGCTTACTCTTACGGTATTTACTTACAATGATAAACCGAAACTTGTGCCCCGGCTGGAAGCTCGTTACGAGTTTTAATCACTTTATCCACATTAAAATGAGTGCCACTCAACATGTACGTGGTGTTCTTAATGTACGGATAGAAATTATTCGGGTGCCCGTCTTCAAGCACGAATGTGTCTATCTTTTCACACTGCATGTGTTTCTCGGTGAAATCAGACATCATTCGAACTTTGGTCGCTTCAGGGTCTACTGGAATTTTTCTCGTCACACAGCCTGTGGTCATCAAAGTGATGAGGAGTAACAGTGTGGTACAAACTACTTTAAACATTTATTAGGCTCTAACAATAACAATCATAATTCGACGCGACTATAATCGTTACCGTATTCAAAACCAAATAGCGCCTATCGATAAAGTCGATAGAATGTATGCGCAACCTAATTTACAACCAACGTTGGGGATTAAGATTTCCGTCATGTTAGCAGTAGATACTGGTTTAGTTGCTTAGCTGCCTAATTGCTTAAATAAAAAAAGCCGACATTGAATTCACAATATCGACTTTTGTACTCACACTATCCGCGATTAGCGCTAGAAGCCACTGATTGGCAGTGGTACGCCGTAACCTGCGCACCAACAGGTCGCCCTTTGCGGGTTTTAATCACGTCTTCAATCTGAAAGTGTGTACCACCCAACATATAGGTTGTGTTCTTAATGTATTGGTAAAAATTATTCGGATGTCCGTCCTTGAATATAAACGTATCTACCTTCTCACAACTCATATCTTGTCGGGCAAGATTAGATAGAGCATGAACTTTCTCAGCCTCAGGTTCGACAGGGATTTTTCTGGTCACACACCCAGTACTCACGATGGTAGTGAGTACTAACGCTACACTACAAATAACTTTCAACATGTCATCGACCTTACTCATAATAACGATAATTCGACAGGACTCTCGTCCATATCAAAAGTGTATCGCCAAGCAACGTCGTTACTCCAATCAGTTATGCATCAAAAATCATTCGAACTTTTCATTGCACATCGTTAATGCTGAGTTTCAAATACGTATTTTCAGGTACTTAGCCACAAATACTTAGTCACAAAAACTTAGTCGCTCGCTTTCAACTTCAATAACGTATGACCCAACCCAATATTATCGGTACGCTCTGTCACCTCAAGCCCAGCAGCTTCAACGATTTCTAAGAAATCTTCGCTACGGTAGAAACGGCTATTACCATTAGCAAGACAAGTAAAATACAACGAGGTAGCGTTTAGACTAAATGAGGCGGCATCGTATTTTTGTGCATCCCAAAACAGTTCTAAAATATAAACCGTCGAGCCAGGGGCAAGCTGAGCTCGTACGTTTTTCAAAATGGTCAGGATTTCCATTGGCGAAAAACAATCTAGGAATTGGCTCATCCACCACACATCAGCATGCGCGGGTAATGGCTGAGATTTATCTAGCATATTCGCAGGAAATGGATGAACGCGATCAGCGAAGCCATTGTCAGCAACATTTTTCATCGCCACATTAAGCTGTTGGGGTAAATCAACGATAGTGACTTCAACATCATCATTGTAACCACAACACTGCAGGGCCCACTTTCCGGTATTTCCACCAATATCTACGATGTGTTTAGGTTTTAAGCTGAACACTTCTTTAAGCAAAATAGGAAACGAACGATCAGAATAGAAATGGTCAAACTTAAACCAACTTTCTTTCGCTTTTTCAGGTAATTGAGATAAGCCTTGATAAATGGTTTCCCACTCTCCTAACTCTTTCAACCCTGCAGGTTTACCTTCTTTAATGGATTCTGTTAAATGCATCATCGCGGCGTAACAAACATCAGCAGTAAAATCCATATTCGCTTGGGTCATACCATCATGGAGCAAAAAATGCCCCATGTTCGCCAATGAATAATTTGGTTTATTCCACAATACAATATGGGCACTAATCGCCATATCCAGTAGTACTTTCACCCCGTATTCCGAAACACCTGTTGCTTGAGCTATTTCTTCGGCATTAAGACCCTTTTCACCAACTTTGTCGAGTTCGGCTAGAATTCCCAAATCTCTTAGGGTGCGAGCAGCTTGAAACACAATCGGAGCGAAAGACAGCTCTTGAGCGGCTGTCTTTGCTTCAAATGCATTGTATGGATCAATGTTTTGTTCTGACACGTAAAATCCCGATTACTATATTATTAAATTATTTCGACGCTGCGACAGCGGTAAGTTGCTTTCTTATATCAGTATTCAAATTATTGATCCAGCGATTGTAATTGCGATGAATTTCACCATCCGCTGCTTTTAGATTTTTAGAACTAACGTAAGTGATGGAATAATATTTATTGGTATATGGGATTTCAGCTTCCGCTTCGTGGGTGCGGACCAAGATAGTTGCCTTTAATACACCTGGTTTAGGCTCAGAAATAACCCATTCTCTCGCTGTTGCGGCTGCGATTATCGCAGACTTAACCTGCTCAGCGGTCAAATCATGCGCCACTGGCTCATTTTCAAAGTTCAATACTGGTTGTACTCGCCCACAACCAACTAATACCAACGTCATGACAAATGCCACTGCAAACTTTAGCGCTTTCATACTATTTCCTTACATTTTAGTTTATAAAACGATATGATTATCCAGTCGTGTGCCAATAAATCAATATCTTATGTCTCATTCATTACCATTACTTTCTTTCCAAATTGACGCTTGGTGTGCAAAATCCAAAGGATTACATACGCCGTCAGATTGGTTTTCCTGGTCTAAATCAGCACAATGGCCTGAAGACGAGACGCTTGAAGTCAATAAAATCCCAGCGATGATGCGACGTAGAATGAGTTCATTAAGTAAGCTCGCAGTTCAGTGCGCACTCGAACTCATGGAAAACCAGCACATTGATTATATTGTTTTTTCTAGCCGACATGGTGAGTTGCAACGCAGTTCTGAACTAATTAAAAGTATCATTAGTGGTGAAGATGCCTCACCGATGGCATTCTCTCAATCTGTTCATAATACGGCAGCAGGTCTCACTACGATAGCGGCTAAACAAGCGATCCCAGTAACCTCTATTTCCGCTAGCAGTGATACCTTTAATAGCGCACTTATCGAAACTTGGAGTTACCTAGAAGATAATCCATCGCATCGCGTGCTACTCGTAGACTTTGACGAGCCCGTACCCGAGGTTTATCAACAGTATGAAGACAAAGAGTTCCGTGGCTACAGCTTAGGGTTGGTGTTAACTCGCGGCGAGACGAACTCATTTTTACTTCAAAATAGCCACCAAACCAATAGCCGTTTACCACAAGCCTTAGATTTTCTTCAGCAGTGGTTAAAGTCTGAATAGAACACCCCCTTTAACCATATCAACCGTAACAAGGATCACCATAGACAATGGCCGTCAACTCGCTTTATCTAAAAACAAATCAGCTATGGCGTATTTTCGCTACCGGATTTTGCTTTAGTGTCTTTGGTGTTGGTGGGCTTGTTCTCAGTTTTATCCTCATTCCTGTTATTAGCCGAGTCACGCCAGACCCGACAATAACGGAGTATCGTGTCCAAAGGCTGATACAATGCTCGTTTCATATTTTTTGCCGTCTCATGAAGTTCACTGGCGCCATTGACTACGAAATAACGGGCGCAGAACATTTACAGCACGATCGTAATTGCCTTATTGTCGCTAATCACCCAAGCCTGATTGACTACGTGTTAATTGCGTCGCAACTGAAACAATGTGATTGTTTAGTGAAAAGCGCGATTTGGCGTAACCCTTTTATGAAGCATATTGTGCGTGCTGCAGGCTATATTCCCAATGAAGCTCCCGATGATGTTATATCAATATGTGAGCAACGGTTTGACCAAGGAAACGTACTGCTGGTATTCCCTGAAGGCACACGCACTACCCCCGGTCTTGACCCCAAATTGCAGCGCGGTGCAGCGCAAATTGCCATTCGAACGCAACGAGATTTACGTGTAGTTCATATCTCGGTCACCCCCAGTTTTTTAACCAAAGAAAAGATGTGGTACCAAGTCCCAAAGATCAAACCCTTTTTCCATGTCGAAATAAAAGGTAAGATTGAGGTAGAGCCGTTTATCGAGCAAACGAACTCCCCCACTTTAGCCGCAAGAAAACTGAACCGTTATTTGGCTGAAGCTCTTTTTCCCAAAAATGAACAACGATGAGTAAGATCCTGTGGAAGCACTACAAAATCAAATCAAACAACTAATTATTGATGCTCTAAATTTAGAAGACATCACCGTCGACGACATCGAAACCGATGCGCCACTTTTCGGTGAAGGTCTAGGGCTTGACTCTATTGACGCATTGGAACTTGGCTTGGCAATTAAGAAAACCTTCAATATCGTCATTGATGCCGATGATACGAATACCCGTGAGCATTTTGCATCTGTTGCAAACTTAGCTAACTATATTTCATCTCAGACTAATTTCGTCTCAAACTAGCCACTAATTAGCAGATAACATCATGACAGAACTAAACCAACAACAAGTATTTGAGCAAGTAAAATCAGCGCTCGTTGAACTCTTTGAGATTGACGAAGCCGATATTCAGCCAGACGCTCACCTTTATCAAGACCTAGATTTAGACAGCATTGACGCCGTTGATCTTGTGGTACATCTGCAAAAAGTAACCGGTAAAAAGATCAAACCTGAAGAATTTAAAGCCGTTCGTACCGTCAATGATGTGGTTGTCTCTGTCACCGAGCTATTGAAAGAAAACTAATGCGCCCATTGCTGACCATACTGTCCGCAATCGTTATTTTTGCGTACCCTTTTGCCGTCTATTTCGGCGCAGAACAATTTGGTCTGCAAGCCATTAGTCTGATTCTTATCACTGTCTTTGTGATAAGAATCTTTTCTAGCAATAATACCAAGCTTAAAGAATTCAAACAGCTCGCTTGGATAAGCGGTCTAACGGGTATCACTTTAAGTGTACTTGGCGCTGTTTTTAAACAACATGGATGGCTTACCTTCTATCCTGTGGTTGTCAACCTTTGTATGCTCACCGTCTTTGCACTCAGTCTCACTCAACCACAATCGATCATCGAACGATTTGCTCGCCTCCAGCAACCCATACTGCCCAACAGCGCTATCCGCTATACTCGCAATGTGACGAAGGTGTGGTGCGGCTTCTTTATTGTTAATGCTGGAATCGCCCTTTATACCTGCTTTCAAACACTTGAAGTTTGGACACTTTACAACGGCTTACTCAGCTATCTTGCTGCTGGTTGCTTATTTGCAGGCGAGTGGATCATTAGACAGTTTGTTCGCGAGGATTAATCTATTATGTCGTCCCACACTCAAGCGAACATCGCTTCAGCTCAATTTCTGTCTCTTGCACACCTAGTCAGTACCGCGCGTGATAAACATCATGTCGTCGCATTTGATGGCACGCATAACTGGACATGGCAACAACTGCTGCACGACGTCAGCGCAACCCTTAACGATATCTCAACTTTTCCAGGTCAGCGCATTGCTCTATGCACGCAAGATAGCTATCACTTTACAGTCGGATTACTCGCCATCTGTCATAGTGGAAAATCTCTGGTCTTACCGGGAAATTACCAACCAGCAGCGCTTGCTGAGCTTGCTTGCCAATTTGACCTATTACTGCACGACAACGGTGTAGAACCGATCCCAGGTCGTCCATGTCAATCCATTCGCGTTGACAGTCAACACGGCGCAATCAAGACCTTTGATACTCTTGAGCTCAGCAATATCGATGTAGTGTTATTTACCTCTGGGTCTAGTGGTACGCCGAAAGCAATAGTCAAAACGCTGCACCACATAAACACCGAAATCGCCATCTTAGAGTCAGTTTGGGGGGCGGATTTGAAAAACAGTGTTATTGAAAGCACCGTCTCTCATCAACATATCTATGGTTTACTATTTCGTGTGCTTTGGCCTTTGTGCAGTGGACGAGCCTTTGCCTGCCAAAATCTAGAATACCCGGAACAAGTCATAAGCCACGCGTCAGCTGACTGTGTATTAATTAGCAGCCCTGCATTACTTAAACGCCTTACCACACAAACATCCTTGGCAACCTATCGCGCGCTGTTCTCTTCCGGTGGTCCTTTGCCATATCAAGCCGCACAACAGGCACACACCCTTTTTTCGCAGTTGCCAATTGAAGTCTATGGCAGTACCGAAACTGGGGGAATTGCGTTTAAGCAGCAGCACCATGACGGTGAGTATTGGAAACTGCTTCCCGGAGTCAAAGCCGAACTCAACCAAGAAGGCTGCCTACGATTACAGTCCCCACATATCGATCCTGAAAATTGGTACCAAACCGCTGATGCCTGCGTCTTGCACAATGATGGACTGTTTGAACTAAAAGGGCGAACTGACCGTATAATAAAGATAGAAGAAAAACGAATTTCATTAGTCGAAATAGAGAAGCGGTTAGATCAACTCGACTGGATTTACGAAAGTGCGGTATTCTCTACCCAGAATGAACAACGGCTATCTCTTAATGCCGCTATCGTGCTAACAAAAGCTGGACAAAGTGAGCTTGAAAGTATCGGTAAAGGCAAGTTTTGGTTACTACTACGTTCTGAGCTAAGGCAATGGGTGGAGCCCATTGCCATTCCACGTCGCTTTAGAGTGATCCAAGATATCCCTTTAAATAGCCAAGGAAAACGCCAGGTTTCAGAGCTGGAGTCGTTATTCAACGAAGCGCACTAAACTGCTCCCAAGCGCCTAGACCCTTTACATTCACGCGACCGATACCGACACGACCATGACAAAAAGAAAACCGACCGTTTTACAATCTGATGTACAATCGCCTAGTGCTACGCTAAGCCTACAAGTCGATGCTGATATTCTAGACTTTTGCGGTCACTTTACTCATTTCCCTTTGCTACCGGGAGTTACGCAAATAGATTGGGCGCTTTACTACGCTATCAAGTTACTTCAGGTACCAAGTGCATTCAAAGGGATGGAAGTGATCAAATTTCAAGAGCCCATATTGCCTGATGCGATTATCACACTGACACTGAATTGGAATGCAGAGACGCAAAAGTTAGCATTCAAATACAGCTCAGTTTCGGACGAACACACTACCGTACACTCTTCAGGAAAAATGAAGCTAGGCACACCTTGTGACTAACACGCTAGAAAGAGAACCCGCAGACCGCATGAGTGATAGCAAACCAATAAACCATGATTACACCCCCTGCTTTCTTATCCCCTGTTTCAATCATGGCGATACCATCGCAGATGTCATCGCTTCATTGAAGCCATTTAGCTACCCTATTTTACTGGTAGATGATGGCAGTAATCAGGCAACAAAAGAAGCGTTGGCCCATGTCGCTAAACTCGAACATGTACACCTGATTACCCTTGAAGTTAATCAGGGTAAAGGCGGGGCTGTCATGGCTGGCATTCGTCAAGCCAAGGTTTGGGGCTTTAGTCACGTCATCCAAATAGACTCTGACGGTCAACACGATCTTGAATCACTACCTTCTTTGCTTGATGCGTCGCAAACACAACCGAACAAGCTTATATCCGGACGACCCGTTTACGACAGTAGCGTGCCTAAATCTCGTCTATACGGCCGTTATGTCACTCACTTTTGGGTGTGGGTAGAGACTCTATCGTTCGATATCAAAGATAGTATGTGCGGTTTTAGAGCCTACCCTGTCAAGCAAACCGTCAAGGTGCTTGATAAGTATCGCATTGGCAGCCGAATGGACTTCGATATTGAAGTTCTAGTTCGCATGTACTGGGAAGGCTGCGACATTCAATTTATCGACACTCGCGTCATGTACCCTGAAGGCGGTATTTCTCATTTTGATGCGCTTTGGGACAACGTCAAAATTAGCAAGATGCACACCAAGCTATTTTTCGGTATGTTGCCGCGTATTCCCAAGCTCATCGCTCGCCACTTTAAAAAGACTGACCCTGCGGCAGTCACATCTCACAGCGCAAGCAACGCACCAGCCACGCCACCTCATTGGTCGAAACAAAAAGAGCGTGGAACCATACTGGGTATAAAAACTTTATTATGGATCTACAAAGTATTAGGGCGCCAAGCGTTCAATCTCATCTTGCCGCTTGTTATTCGTTACTACCACCTCACTAATCATCGTGCGCGCGATGCATCTGAGCAATACCTTCAGCTGCTAACCCGTTTTGCAAAGCGTCATAATGCCACTCTGCCAGGCAATCTAACCAGCCAGCAACACTTATTGTCTTTTGGTCATACCATGTTAGACAAGCTTGCCGCCTGGAAAGGCGATTTTTCTCTCGATAACTTGACGATTCACGGGCAAGAACAATTCCAGCCACTCATAGACAATAAACAAGGCGTACTACTGCTCGGATCGCATCTCGGCAATATTGAGCTATGCCGAGCACTTAGCCGTCGCTACAGCCATATCAAAATTAATGCGTTGGTGTTTACTGAGCACGCTGAACGTTTTAACTCTGTCATGAAGACCATCAATCCCAACTCAGATTTAAACCTCATTCAAGTGAGTCATATGGGGCCCGATACGGCGATTTTACTGCAGCAAAAAATCGAACAAGGTGAATGGGTCGTCATTGTGGGTGATCGTACTTCTACCAGCAAAGAGCAGCGCTGTATCTGGGCTAACTTTCTCGACAAGCCAGCACCGTTTCCACAAGGGCCATTCATGTTAGCCTCCGTGCTTAAGGCGCCTGTTTATTTGATCTTTGGCTTTCGCGATGATAGCCGAAGAAGCCCCCATTTTAATGTCTATTTTGAGCACTTTAGTGACAAAATAGCCTTGCCACGCCGTACTCGACAAGCCGCATTGGAGCAGGTCGTACAAAATTACGCGAATCGCTTAGAGCATTACGCCTTACAAGCGCCGCTACAGTGGTATAACTTTTTCAACTTTTGGACGTTAAGTAAGCAAAATGACGAAGAGCAATAATATTATTTTTGGTGCAGAGCGCCTCTCTATTGAAGATGTCGTAGCCATTTCTGCAGGTGCACAAGCCAGCATGAATCGCTCTCCAGAGTATGTCGCCAAAATCGATCGCAGCGTGGCGTTTTTGGAGCGCTTATTAAAAGAAGAGGGTGTTATCTACGGTGTCACCACCGGATATGGTGACTCCTGCACTGTCGCCATTCCGCCTCATCTTGTTGATGAACTGCCTTTGCATCTCACACGCTTTCACGGCTGCGGGCTCGGTGACATTCTCACCCACGAGCAATCGCGCGCCGTATTAGCAACGCGCCTATGTTCCTTGTCTCAAGGTATGTCTGGCGTCACCCATGACTTACTCAATCAAATTACCACCCTCATTAATCACGATATCGCACCAAGAATTCCACAAGAAGGCTCGGTGGGAGCCAGTGGTGACTTGACCCCTTTGTCCTATCTTGCTGCGACACTGATTGGTGAACGTGAAGTCTTATACAAAGGTGAAATTCGCGCGACGCAAGATGTATTTAAAGAACTCAATATCAAGCCGATTACGCTTAAGCCTAAAGAAGGGCTGGCATTAATGAATGGCACATCAGTGATGACGGCTCTGGCCTGTTTAGCCTATAAACGTGCAGAATATTTAGCTCAGTTGTGCACCAAAATCACGGCGATGGTATCGGTTGGTATTCACGGTAACGACTTCCACTTTGATGAAGCTTTATTTGCAGTCAAACCTCACCCAGGCCAACAACAAATTGCCGCATGGCTACGTGATGATTTACAAGCAGAAAGACCTCCTCGTAATAGCGACCGACTACAAGATCGTTACTCACTACGCTGCGCGCCCCATGTCATCGGTGTGGTACAAGACTCTCTGCCTTGGCTTCGTCAACTCATTGAAAACGAACTTAACAGCGCCAACGATAATCCGATAATTGATGGTGATAATGAGCGTGTCTTGCACGGTGGACACTTCTACGGCGGCCACATTGCCATGGCAATGGATACACTAAAAACAGGTGTGGCGAATCTCGCTGATCTATTGGATCGTCAAATGGCGCAGTTGATGGATTACAAGTTCAACAATGGCTTACCGTATAACTTAACGGGGGCAGAAGGCGATCGTAAGCCAATCAACCATGGTTTTAAAGCGGTACAAATCGGTATCTCGGCATGGACGGCTGAAGCCCTAAAGCACACCATGCCAGCCAGCGTATTTTCACGCTCGACCGAATGCCACAACCAAGACAAAGTGAGCATGGGTACCATTGCCGCGCGTGACTGTTTACGTGTACTGGAATTAACCGAGCAAGTCGCCGCAGCCTCACTACTGGCAGGAACGCAAGCGATAGAACTTCGCAAGCGCCACAATGAACTCGACGAGCACCATATGAGCGATAACTTGAAAGCGATTCGTGATTCGATCTTAAGTGAATTTGAAATGGTGAATGAAGACCGCCCATTGGAAGCGGATTTACGTCATTTCATGAGCCGAATTCAACAGCGTCATTGGTCACTCTATTAATTTCAATGATTTCGTTTAGCTAAATCATTGTTTAATTTAGCTCATCAGTTTATACAGTATTAGGAAGCGCTATGACTGACATCCTACATCCGCTCACATCAGAAGTGAGCATGATTACTTCTTTTCAAGATGCGGATCCCATGGGCGTCATCTATCACGGTAACTTTTTCCGTTTTTTCGAAGAAGCGCGCCGAGTGTTGATGGATAATATTGATTACGATTATCGCGCGATGCAAGCGTCCGGGTTTGCTTGGCCCATCATTGATACCCGAGTGAAGTATGTTAAGGCCATTCCGTTTAATCACGCTATTCGTGTGACGGCAAAACTCACCGAGTGGGAAAACCGTCTGCGTATAGACTACGTCATCTATGACGCCAACAGTGGGGCTAGAATGTGTAAAGCACACACGACTCAAGTCGCCGTTTCGATTGATACCGAAGAGATGTGCTTTGCGTCGCCTCGCGTCTTTATCGAAAAAGTCGACTATTGGCATCAACATGGACACCTAGCACATGAGGCTTAACCTACTCTCACCATTTCGCCAGCCATCGCTGGCAAAGGCATTCATACGCAAACATGCCATTTTGGCCGTGCTGCTGATGTTTTCCCCTTTGTCGTTGGCACAAGTCGATAACCTAGCCGATTTGCAACAACAGCTTGCCAAGCATTCGCTGGTACGAGGTGACTTTGAACAACAGCGTCATATCGAAATGTTTGAACAGCCCCTGATCTCATCAGGGCAGTTCACGCTCGATAAAACCAATGGCTTATTATGGCGTCAGCAATCGCCATTTCCTGTCCAGCTTGTCCTGACAAAAGATAAACTTCGCCAGACTTTTGCCGATCAACCAGCACAAGTCATTACCGCAAAAGACAACCCAATGGCGTTCTATTTTAGCCATATATTCTTGGCGGTGTTTCACGGTGACACCCAACAACTAGAACAACAATTTGAAATGAACTTCACCGCGACTAAAGGACATTGGTCACTCGTGTTGACGCCACGTGCTGCGCCACTCAATTCTGTCTTTGACACCATTTCAATCCGCGGCAAAGACGAACTGGAACAACTCACACTGCAAGAAATTCGCGGCGATAAAACCAACATTATTTTTAGTCATCAACGTTATCAACCAAAGAGCCTAACGGATGCCGAGCAAGCCCAGTTCCAATTTTAGCCAAGCGAGTCGCTTCAGCTTCACACAAGCACGAGCCTATCAACTGGCTCTATTGTGGTTTGGCGTGGTTCTATTCGCTATCGCTCTACTTATTAAACAGTGGGCGTTTAGCACCGTGTCGCCCATAGAAACCGACATTCTAAAATTACTCCCTGTTAATGAACAAAACCCAGTTGCTGAAAGTGCCTTTAACAAAGTCACGACCAGCATGAGTGACAAGGTCGTTTTTGTTCTCTCGGAAAAAAATTCGTCGGCGGATAGCGCAGCACTATATCAAGCGGCTGAAACCTTTGCCGACCAACTTCAACAGAGCCAGTACTTTGCCACTGTGACGGCGAGAATAGATGACAATCAGCAACAGCAATGGGCGAAATATTACTTTCAACACCGTTGGCAACAGCTGACAAACACTCAGCGAGAGCGACTAGAACACAACCCTAGCGCGCAAACACAACGCGTTATTCAGGCCGTGTACAATCCATTCTCTGGTGTGACAGGACAAGAGTTAGAAAACGACCCCTTTTTGCTGTTTCGAGATTATTTAAGTCAAATCAGTCATTCGTCCTCTTCCTTTGTCTTAACGCAAGGTTACTTATCAACGCAATACCAAGACAAAACGTACCTGCTGATTACCGCTGAACTCAACGATTCCCCCTACAGCATGCAGGCACAACACGTGGTGCCACTTATCGAACAATGGCAGCAAGACATCGCGCAACATTACGATGTAGAAATTGCTCATACTGGGGTGCTTTTTTATGCCGATTTTGGTACGCGAAGTGCGAAATCTGAGATCAGTACCATCGGTGTGTTCTCATTATTAGGGGTGGTTTTGCTCATTGGTTTGGTGTTTCGCAGCCTCACTCCATTGGCGTTGGCCTTACTGTCGGTATCAATGGGGCTTGTCGTTGCAATGGCAGTCACAACCTTCATTTTTGGACGAATACACTTATTTAGTTTGGTGTTCGGCGCAAGCTTAATTGGCGTGTCTATCGACTACGCCTTTCATTTCCTCACAGATCGCTTAGCGGCGGGAAACAAATGGGATAGCCTCAAAGGGCTAAAACACATATTCATTGCCATCACCCTCGGTCTTGCCACTAGCTTGATTGGCTACTTAGGTTTACTTATCGCCCCATTCCCCGGTTTACAACAGCTGGCTCTATTTTCGGCAATAGGACTTATCTCTGCCTACATCACGGTGGTGGCTTGGTATCCTATTTTAGCAAAGTCGCCAAGCAAACCCCGCAAACTGCCGGGCAAGGCGTTGAGCCAAAAATGGCTCTCTTGCTGGCAAAATCGCGCGGTGTCATGGGGCATACCCTTCGCAACACTCGCACTTAGTGCACTGATGATGACGCAAGTACGCTACAACGATGACATTCATCAGCTGCAAGCCATGCCCCAAACCCTAAAGCAGCAAGAAACGCTCATCGCGACGTTAACGGGAATGCAGTCATCGCAACAAATGTTAGTGGTAACTGCCGACGATAACGAATCACTGCTGCAATCGTTAGAATCCATAGAAACGCCACTCAACGAATGGCAACAATCACAAGTGATTAGCGGCTATCAAAGCTTACACCGTTACCTCCCTTCCCAACAAAGGCAGGCCGAGGACTTTGCGCTCATTCAATCGCTCTACAGCGCTCAAGCCGAAACACTGGCTAAATCGTTGCATCTTGCGCGCGTGCCTAACATAGTCGAACAGCCAGAGCTCATCACCTTACGCGACTACCTTCAGCATCCTGTGTCGGAGCCTTTACGATTTTTATATCTAGGTGATATCGACGGACAAATGGCCTCGGTTGTTTTACTTAAAGATGTCTCTAATGCTGATGCTATTAAAGCACTCGCACAACAAAATCATCACATCACCTATCTCAATAAAGCAGAAGAAGTGTCGGTGTTATTTGGGCAATACCGCATAAAAATCATGGAGCTCCTTGCCCTGGCAACCCTAGCAATTGCTCTGGTTTTGGTTTGGCGATATGGTGTTAAACGTAGTATTCGCATCCTACTGCCATCACTCATCGCTTGTCTTGCAGGACTGGCGGTGACTGTTGCAACAGGCAGCGAATTAAACTTATTTAACCTGTTAGCCTTGGTGTTAATTATCGGCATTGGCATTGATTACACCCTGTTTTTTGCAGAACAGCAGCGCTGCCATAGCACGTTACTTGCTATCACTTTATCTGCCATCACCACACTGTTGTCGTTTGGTTTATTGTCGCTAAGTGATACACACGCCATTCACAGTTTTGGTATTACCGTTCTCACGGGTATCTTCGTTGCTTGGTTGCTGTCCCCGCTCGCCATCAATGATGACAAGGAGCCTCAATGACACTAAGCATATTTTCTCCTTTGGGCTGGATAACCACACTAACGCACAACCTCAGGCGGCGCTTTTGGCGCGGGTTCGTGCTGTTACTCACCCTTTCTAGTATCACGGGTTGTGCGCTAACGCCTCAAAACGCTTCGACGCAAGTACAACTAAAACCCGGTACTCGTGTCACTCTACCGACACCGGCAGAACTGGGTTATCAACTCTCAGCAAGCCAGTTAATTAGCGCGACTTGGCATAGTGAAAAAGGAGAGGAGTCTTCCCAGCTTCCAGTGCAGCTGCAAGTCGATAAAAACCAACTGGTATTAGCTGGGTTCTCATCTTGGGGAACGCGGATTATGTCACTTACCTACCAAGATGATGACATTCAAGCGAACGTGCTCAGCGGACTGGAAAATACCTTGCCAGAGCCAGAACAGATCTTATTTAATTTGATGGTAACGCTCTGGCCGCAAAGTGCTTGGGAAGCCCCATTAAAAGCGATAGAGTGGCGTATCATCGACTCGAAAAATCAGCGCCAACTCATTGATGAAACAGGCACAACCGTCATCAACATTCGTTACGAGAGCCATGATCCTCTGCAAGGTAAAATTTATTTTGAACACCAGCAACTGGGGTACTCTATCGTAATCCAAACGCTCAATTTTCAACTCAACGACAACGAACAATAAATAAGCATGAAGCGAACTAATCCCTCAACTCCGATATTTATCCATGACTGCGGATTTCACTCTGCACTCGGCAACACACCACTCAGTGTGCAACAAGGCTTGTCACAGGGTCACTGCCCTCATATGGAACCGGCGGAAAATTTGCTAAACAGTGGAAAGTCGACTGTTGTCGGCCGTGTAAAAGAAGCGCTGCCTGCGCTTCCCTCACATTTGCTTCAGTTTGACTCAAGAAATAATCGCCTTGCCCTTTCTGCCTTACAGCAAATCGAGACGAGCGTACGCGCGGCAATAACACGCTATGGCTCAGAGAGAGTCGCAGTCATTGTCGGCACCAGTACATCCGGTATCTCTGATGGTGAAGCAGGCTACGCAGAAAAATTATCAACTGGCGACTTTCCTCGTGATTACCACTATCGTAAACAAGAGCTTGGAAACGGCAGTGACTTTATCGCTCACTATTTTGACCTCACCGGCCCATGTTATTCTATTTCTACTGCGTGTTCTTCAAGCGGACGGGTGTTTATCAGTGCTAAGCGGCTATTAAAATCAGGACTGGTTGACGCCGTTATTGTCGGTGGCGTCGATACCCTTTGCGCGCTAACACTCAACGGTTTTAATAGCTTAGAGGCGCTCTCTAGCACCTTATGCTGCCCGTTTGATGAAAACCGTAATGGCATCAACATTGGTGAATCCGCCGCCTTTATGCTGCTGTCTAAAGAGCGCCCCACCACACGTGAACCTGCTATTGCTTTGTTGGGGGCTGGCGACAGTTCTGATGCTCATCATATTTCCGCCCCTCACCCTGAGGGAGACGGCGCTGAGCAGGCCATGCTAAAATCACTCTCAGACGCGCAATTGCAACCCAACGATATTGGCTACATCAATGCGCATGGCACCGCGACACCACTTAATGACAGCATGGAAAGCAAAGCGATTACTCGCATCTTCGGTCAGTCGGTACCGGTAAGCTCTACCAAACCGTTGACGGGGCATACTCTGGGAGCAGCAAGTGCAACAGAAGCTGCGATTGCTTGGCACATGCTGAAATATGATTTGTCGTTGCCCAAACAACAGTGCCAACACAAAGCAGAGGATATTGATGTGGATTTAGTAGAAACCGATATCAAGCTAAATGGTAAAGCTATTTTGAGTAACTCTTTCGCCTTTGGTGGCAACAATGTCAGTCTAATTTTTGGAGTATGCCATGACTAGCCTCCCCCCAATTGAGCAACTCCTCCCCCACGATGCGCCGATGATTTTAGTGGATCGTGTTATCGATGTTCAAGACGAGTCCGTTCACTGCCAAGTCGATATTGGCGATCATCATTTGTTTTTTGATCCCGCGACTCAAACAACGCCAGCGTATGTAGGCATAGAATTTATGGCTCAATCAGTCGCTGCGTGGTCTGGTTTTCATGCCAAGAGCAAAGGGGAAACCCCACCTATCGGTTTTCTATTAGGAAGCCGACGATATCAAGTCGACTATGAGCATTTTAAACAAGGTCAAACGCTAGATATCCATGCAGAAAAGGTGATCGAAGACAGTGGCATGGCAGTATTTTCAGCTCGCCTTGAGTTGAATGGCGAACAAATCGCGTCATGCCAACTCAATGTTTATGTGCCGTCAGAACAGAAATTAAAAGAAATGAAAAATAGGAAACCCCAATGAGCCGACAAGTATTAGTCACCGGTGCCAGTAAAGGTATCGGTCAAGCGATTGCCATCCAACTTGCCAGTGATGGGTTTACCATCGCCGTGCATTACATGGGGGACGAACAAGGCGCGCAACACACACTTTCGACCATTGAAGCAAACGGCGGCAAAGGCCGATTAATTCAATTTGATATTAGTGACCGCAAGCAATGTCGCGAGCGCCTTGAAGCCGATATAGACCAACATGGTGCCTACTACGGTGTCGTGAATAACGCCGGCATCACAAGAGACACCGCTTTCCCTGCGATGACAGAAGAAGAATGGGATGGCGTTATTCATACCAACTTAGACAGTTTCTATAATGTGCTTCACCCGTGTGTGATGCCTATGGTGCAAAAACGCAAAGGCGGCCGAATTGTCACGCTCGCTTCTGTTTCTGGCATCATGGGCAATCGCGGTCAAACCAATTACAGCGCGGCCAAAGCAGGCGTCATTGGCGCAACAAAGTCACTCGCACTCGAACTTGCAAAACGCAAAATCACCGTTAACTGCGTTGCTCCGGGCTTAATTGATACTGGTATGGTCGATGAACATGTAAAAGAACATGCCATGCCACAGATCCCATTGCGCCGCATGGGTGAACCAGAAGAAGTCGCCGGGCTGGTTAGCTACCTTATGTCGGACATCGCTTCCTATGTCACCCGCCAAGTTATTTCGGTAAATGGAGGTTTAGTATGAACCGCCGCGTTGTTGTCACTGGCATGTCGGGCGTTACCGCATTTGGAAACGACTGGGCATCAATAGAGCCTAAATTGCGCGCGTGTGAAAACGCCACGCAATATATGCCGTCCTATGAGCAATATGATGGGCTAAATACCAAGTTAGCCGCACCGATTGACCACTTTGAATTGCCTAAGCATTACAAGCGCAAGCAAGTTCGTGGTATGGGTCGGGTATCTAAGCTGGCGACTGTCGCCACCGAAAATGCGTTAATTCAATCCGGACTGTTGGGTAATGAAGTACTCACTAACGGCCAAGCGGGGATCGCCTACGGGTCCTCAACGGGCAGTACCGATGCCATTGGTGCCTTTGGTGTCATGCTCAATGAAAAGAGCACACGAGCCATTACCGCCACCACTTATGTACAAATGATGCCGCACACCACTGCCGTTAACGTGGGGCTATTTTTCGGGCTTAAAGGACGCGTTATTCCTACCAGTAGTGCGTGCACCTCTGGCAGTCAAGCGATTGGCTATGCGTATGAAGCAGTGAAACACGGCTATCAAACCGTTATGGTCGCAGGGGGTGGTGAAGAGCTTTGCCCAACAGAATCCGCCGTTTTTGACACCTTGTTTGCCACAAGCCTAAAAAATGACGCGCCGAAATCAACACCTAGCCCTTATGATTCAAGCCGCGATGGTCTTGTCATTGGCGAAGGCGCTGGAACGTTAGTTTTAGAAGAATACGAGCACGCTGTCGCTCGTGGCGCGACGATTTACGCAGAAATTATTGGCTTTGCCAGTAACTGCGACGCCGCCCATGTGACGCAACCACAGATGGAAACCATGCAAATATGCATGGAAATGGCACTACAAAACGCCAACCTATCACCAGAAAAAATTGATTATGTCTCTGCCCACGGAACCGCAACCGAGCGTGGTGACATTGCAGAAAGTAATGCTACGGCTAATGTCTTTGGCGCGGTTCCTATTAGCTCTCTGAAAAGCTACTTCGGCCACACGTTAGGTGCCTGTGGCGCAATTGAAGCATGGCTTGGGTTAGAAATGATGCACACTGGCTGGTTTAACCCAACCTTGAACCTCAATACGCTCGACGAACAATGCGGGAAGTTAGACTACATCACAGGCACAGGTCGTGAACTCAATGCCACCTATCTGATGAGCAACAACTTTGCGTTTGGTGGTATTAACACTTCAATCATTTTTAAGAAAATCTAACGCTCACCCACAAACACGTAAACGGGTGTTCAACGCCAGTTTACGTGTTTTATCGTAGGTACCTAACGATACCATCATCCATGCTTTGATACTGAACACCATATTTCAACGTTAACCTCACCGTGAATTTTACTTTGACATCAAAGCAATTAACGAGTTGCCATTGGTATTTTCGCGACTTAACCTAGCTCACTAGTCAGCATATTAACGCTAATTTCACCTGTCATTTATTGTATAATTGTTACTAACAAAGCCGTGCTTAAACTCCCTGATCACTTTGCATCAACAAAAACCACGCACAACCCATTGAAAACAATGCATCTACGCACATAACCAAAACCATTGTTGGTGCATTGATATTGTAAATTTATATGTCACATCAGCAACCCAAAGGCACCCCTTATTAGTTGAAGCCCTTTCTATATATACCTTTCGTTGCTATTTTATTCGCACAAAACCTTTAGAGCACTAATCAAAATACCAAGTATGACTGGTCGCTTTTATGTTAGATTACGGCGCTGGGATTGGGCGTGACGTAACGTGACGAGTTCACAAAAAGTGCCGGGGGTTATATAGCACTATCCGTCTAATCAAAGATTAATTAAAAATGGAGTTGGTCGTTGTATCCGTGCATTCGGATATACAAACCTCATTACTATGAGTTTTAAATCAAAAAAATACAGTATAGATTCTACCGACTATCAGGTTGGTCAAGACAACATCACTAAATGGGGGATGGACGTTCACAACACCGTATTTACGGCGTCGGCAGGTTTATCCATTCTCTTTATCATCACACTTTTAGTGCTTTCACCTGCCGATGCCAAAGCGGCCATCGATGCAGTTAAAGCAGCCGCGCTCTCTAAATTTGACTTCGTCTTCATCTGGGGTGCAAACATACTGCTACTGTTTGCCATTGGTATCGCTTTTTCACCTTTAGGTAAAATCCGCTTAGGGGGAGACGAGGCGACAACTGATTACTCCACTTTGTCCTGGATTTCCATGCTATTTGCCGCCGGTATGGGCATTGGACTGATATTTTGGGGGGTCGCCGAGCCAACCGCATTTTTCACCAATTGGTTTGGTACCCCGTTAAATGTCGAGGCGTATACCTCTGAAGGTCGCGAACTGGCACTGGGCGCAGCAGTATTTCACTGGGGATTCCACGCCTGGGCTATCTATGGCATGACGGCACTCGCTTTAGCCTACTTTGTTTATAACAAAGGGTTACCACTTTCCATGCGCTCAATTTTCTATCCCCTACTTGGTGAAAGGGTTTGGGGTAAGATTGGTGATGCCATTGATGTTATGGCGGTATTGGTCATTCTATTCGGACTAGCGACTTCTCTAGGGTTGGGCGGCTCTCAAGCCGCAAGTGGAATAAGCCACGTATTTGGATTTGAAAATAGCCTTTTCCTTCAGCTTCTGGTCATCCTAGTTATCATGGGTTTAGCCATTATTTCAGTGATTCGTGGGATGGATGGTGGTGTTAAAGTGTTGAGTAACCTCAACATGATTATCGCTTTTGTTTTCCTTGGCTTTCTTGCCATACTCAATTTCACCACTGTACTCGACTCAGTAACAACAGCGGTTGTGGGCTATGTGAAAAACATCATTCCATTAAGTCAAAGTTCTGGTCGTGAGGACACAACATGGCTGCATGGTTGGACTGTGTTTTATTGGGCGTGGTGGGTTGCTTACGCTCCATTCTTTGGCATGTTCGTTGCTCGAATATCTAAAGGGCGCACCATCCGTGAGTTTTTAGTTTGTGTCATGGTTGTGCCAACCTTAGTCACCACCGCATGGATGTCTTTCTTTGGTGGTATTGCTATCCAACAGATTATTGATAAGGTTGGGCAACTCGGCGTCGAGCAAGGCATTAGCGATGTGTCGTTAAGCTTATTCTATATGCTAGACGCCTATCCAATTGGCAATTTACTTTCAATCATTGCGGTTGCGCTGATCATTGTCTTCTTTGTTACCACCCTTGATTCTGGCTCTATCGTTGTCGATAGTATGACCGCGGGTGGAAAATTGGAGCTGCCAATTAAACAAAAAGTGGTATGGGCGTTTATCTCTGCCGTCATTGCAATGGTAATGCTATGGATTGGTGGAACGGACTCTATTCAGGCGCTGCAATCCATTACTATTATCGCAGCCCTGCCGTTTACGTTGATTCTAATTCTCGGTGCAATCAGCTTAGTGAAAGCCTTATTGACTGAGGTCGAACAACCCAAAGTCACCGAAAGCAAATCGGCTTAGGGTTTAACCTAGAATTAAGGCTTATCAACAGCATTTGTTGATAAGCCTGAGCCAGTATTAATTATCTTCTCCGCACTTTTCACATTCATCATACGTACGTTCACCTTCACTGATCACAACATAGTCTTGCACACACTTTTCACAAAGTGCCAGCTTTGGGTAAGCTTTTTTGGCGCGCTTATCGCCCTCAACGGTATAGTACTTTCTCATGTTATTTGCACAACCATATCCAATTATCGTTAACCGCTATGGGTTTATTTAGCCAAGATTATACAAGCTTCTCACCTTGATTAAAGCGTGGGTAAATGAAAGGCCGTGTCGTATAGAAACTAGAAACGACTCGCTCGGTTCTACCGCTATTGCGGTATGTGTGTCTCAGTTGCCATCACGTAATAAGACCTAATTCATAACTTTTGATATTGTTCGTGCTTAGACAAATACATTGAGGCTCTAGAAATGAAAAACTTGCTATTACTTATTGCGATCACATTTTTCATTAGTGGCTGCTCCAATACATGGAAGGGAGTAAAAGATGATTCTTCTAAGATATGGAATGACACCAAAGAAGCCGTCCATGAAGCCACTGAGTAACACCGATGGCGTGCTTTATCACGGCAAAAAAAGCTACAAACAATGTTGTGGCATAAGCGCGATCAAGACAATCTGGTTCACCGCTGGTTATGAGAGAAGCTCAAACAATTGGTAAAAAACCAGGCTGGATAGACCAAGCCACTCAATACAGTCGCCACCATGATTAACACCAATTGGAGCTCGCATCACAAATATTCGCTATGTTTTCACAAGCTATTTATTGATTTATCAGCATGTTAGACAATACTTAAGCAAGAGTATAATTGTGGATAATAGAAATGCGCATAGAGAAAAAACAGCACACTATACTGCTTGTTGATGATACGCCTGATAACCTTGACCTGCTCAACGGTGTGCTTGCAGAAAAGTACCAAATAAAAATAGCGACCAGTGGCAAAATCGCCCTAAAGATTGCACACCGCTTACCCAAACCCGATCTCATTTTGCTCGATATCATGATGCCAGAAATGGATGGATACGACGTTTGCCGACAACTTAAGTCTCACCCAGTTACCCAAGATATCCCCGTAATATTTATCACCGCCAAAACTCAAACAGAGGATGAGACCAAAGGGTTTGCCCTTGGCGCCGTCGATTATATTACCAAACCCATCAGCCCTCCTATCGTCCGAGCTCGTGTCGAAACGCATCTCTTCTTACATAATCAGCGACAAGCCCTTGAGCTCGAAGTACAAATCCGTACTCAAGAATTACGACAAAACCAATCTGAAATTATTAACTGCTTAGGGCGAGCCGCCGAATTTAAAGACAATGAAACCGGTATGCATGTTATTCGTATGAGTCATTATAGCCGCTTACTCGCCGACGCTATTCATGTAGACCCTAAATGGCGGGATCTGCTGTTTGAAGCCGCGCCAATGCATGATGTCGGTAAAATTGGAATTGCGGACAACATATTACTAAAACCCGATACTCTCAATGACGACGAATGGCATGAAATGAAGCGTCATGTGGACTATGGCGTTGAAATCTTGGGCTCTTATTCGTCACCATTACTTGATTTAGCAAAGGAGATTGCCCAAAACCACCATGAAAAATGGGATGGCAGTGGTTACCCTAAAGGCATTAGCGGCGAAAATATTCCCCTTTCAGCACGTATCGTCACGATTGCCGATGTATTTGATGCCCTCACAAGTGTCCGCCCCTATAAACGAGCTTGGACAGTAGAAGATGCATTTCAGTTTTTAACTGAGCAATCAGGCCAACATTTTGACCCACAATTAGTCGACATTTTTCTCTGTTTAAAAGACGAGATAAATAAAATAAAACAACGATTTAGTGACTAATTTTCGACGAGGTAATTTTGCAACATGGTCGTTTGGCAGCATAACCGTTTGACAGCATAGTCACTCACCATGGGCCCACCACTAACTTACACTCGTACCATACAAGACACAATCAAGGAAGATCTGCCATGCTCTCTAATGACGTACAACGCTCAATCATACGCTCTAACCGTATTGTGGTTGGATTTTTGATTGTGGTTGTCATGCTGTTCAGTATTGGACTAATGGCTTGGGTAAGCCTAAACAAATTATTTAGCTCCGTTGATCGGTACGAAGGCGCTGGGCAGCTATTGTTAACATTAGATCGCGCTCGTCTGCACGAGTTATCGTTTACTCGAGATTTGGCCGTAAAAGAATCAGATGTCGCGTTAAATTACATGCAAGAAGCACTCGTACTAGCTAATACCTTTCACCTAGAACGGCAACAAGACAGCTATGGTACTCAGGAGCTTATTCATAAAATCTCCCAATACGAAAGCGACTTTGGCAATTATGTCGATCTCAGTTTAAACTTCCTTCAAGAGCGAAATGTGATGGTGCAGAATGCTCGGAAAGCCAGTACATTATCGGACGCTATTCATCGCCTGCAGCTCAAATATATTGACTTAGATAAAATGCGAGTTGATGAGCTTCGCAAAGAGATGAGTGATATTTCAAAAAACTCTGCAACGTCTTACCAACTTTCAGTTTCCGTTGAGTCAGCTCGTAATTTTGCTAAAGACTTTCTTGTCTTTAGCAATAAAAAAGACTACCGCTTAAGCCTAGCTGAACTTAAGAAAATATCTCGCTACTTAGAGCAGCTAAGTTCTAGAGTAAAAGATAAACGTAGCCGAGCACTCCTATCCAAACTCGACCTGCTAGAAAATGAATTCTATGATCGTCTCCATCAATTGGAAAATGTATCTGGACCAAAAGATGTTAGCCTTGATAACCCCCTGATACGCAATTTTGCTATGACCGCGTTTGAACTTGCTCAAGCCTCACTAGACTTAAGAAGCAACGAAACCCTTGTGTTTGAACTCGCCCAAGAAAAAGTCGCCAATATTCAAAACTTAATGGCGCAGCGCCTCAATATTTCTAAAGAGATCACCGCTCTCATTACAGAAATTGATTCTGCACGCCAAACCGACCGCGATTTTTCTTTAGCCATCAGTGAAGAAGCGAAAAGTATCTACGCTCAGGAAGTCATTTATCTGCTACAAAAAGCATTACACCGAATAGAAATTATTGCGAGTTTGCTGATAGAAAATGATGAAAAACAATTGTTCAAACAGCTTTCACCTGTACTAAAAATGTATTTGGATGATTTCCATCGGGTACAAACGGTTTCCAATCAAACAGACAGTATCGCCAAGCGAATGGTGGAGTCCGCCGTTGAGATTGATGGGGCTATTCTCGATATTCGAAATCGACGCTTTAGTGAAATGTCGCAAGCCAGAGATCTTTCCGCCTACATTTCATATGGCGCGATATTATTCGTTCTCGCCTTAATGATGCTCGGGTATCTCATTCGACGTTCTCATACCGAATTACAAGGTGTCGCACAGGTGTTAGAGCAAGCCAATGACGTGGCACAAAACGCCAACCAAGCAAAATCGGACTTTCTCGCGACAATGAGCCATGAAATTCGCACGCCAATGAATGCCATTATTGGCATGAGCCACCTTGCTTTAGAAACTGAGCTCAATAAAAAGCAGCGCAACTACATCACGAAAGTTCACAGTTCCGCAAAGTCTTTATTAGGGGTGATCAACGACATTCTCGACTTTTCCAAAGTAGAAGCGGGCAAGATTGAACTAGAGTCACTTGAATTCTCTCTTGATGAGGTAATTGAAGACTTTATCAACCTCACCGGAGATCGTGCTCGAGATAAAAACCTCGACCTACTCATCGATATTGACCCCAATGTTCCGACAGTAATGATGGGCGATGCCTTACGCTTAAAACAAGTGTTAATCAACCTAGGTACCAATGCTGTTAAATTCACCGAGCAAGGAGAGATCCGAGTTCAAATCCGAACCCTTTCCTACACCAACGGTCACTACACCCTACAGTTCAAAATCATTGACGACGGTATAGGGATGACAGAAAAACAGATCAAAAAACTGTTTCAGTCCTTTAGCCAAGCTGATAGTTCAACAACCAGAAAATATGGTGGTACCGGTCTAGGTCTCGCTATTACCAAAAAACTCGTCACACTCATGGGCGGTGATATCTCTGTCGAAAGTCAGCCCAACCAAGGCTCAGTGTTTACCTTTACTGCGCAATTCGGCGAGATAGTCAATAATAGCAAAGCCCTCTACCCTTCAGTATTGAGTAGTAAGAAGATTCTACTCGTCGATGACTCGAAAGAAGCGTCTAGAATCATCAATGCCCAACTGCAACGTATGCAATGTGAAGTGCATTGCTTCAGCAACTTATCCGAACTCGCCACGGCGATGCAAGACAAAGCGATTGAAGCTGACCTTGTTCTTTATGACTGGCGCTTCGACAACTTCAACAACATCGACGAAATCTATAAGCTACGTGAACAGTTCTCTGAATTACTCGTCAGTAAATTGGTCATCTTATCTTCCAAGGGATCGGATGGCATTTCAGAGGCACTTCAAGACACCGATATTATGGTGGCCGATATCCTAGAGAAGCCATTTACTAACTCCTCTTTGGTTGACTTACTTATGAATACTCTGATCTCTAAACAACGCTCCCCTCATCGTCGGAAGCGGGATGTTCAAATGAGTAAGGATATTGAAAGTTTAAAAGGGGCCAAGATCCTTCTTGTTGAAGACAATGAGATAAATCAGGAGGTTGCCTGTGAAATACTCGAAATGAACGGCATGTCCGTAGAGATTGCTAGTAACGGTGAAAGTGCTCTAAAAAAACTCGCTACCCATCACTACGACGGCGTGTTAATGGACTGTCAAATGCCAGTGCTTGATGGCTACAAAGCCACAAAACGCGCCCGACAGGAACTGGGACTTAACAAGTTACCCATTATCGCGCTAACTGCCAATGTTATGGTTGGAGACAAAGAAAAAGTACTCGCAAGTGGCATGAATGATCTCATCGGAAAACCACTTCTGATTGATGAGATGTTTCGAATCATGGCGAAATGGATAACCGTGAATAAAGATGGCACGCCAATCACACCTCCACAACACCGTTCGGTAGAATCGTCTCGTAGTGATGAGCGTCGACAACTGCTGTCTGACTTACAATCCATTGAAGGACTGCAGTGTCAAAATGGGCTAAAAGCCGCCAGTGAAAACACCGCGCTCTATCTCAAACTATTAAATCAATTTTGTCAGCAATATAGAGGGACAACATTCTCCCTCACGCAACAAACGCCCAAAAGCTACCAACTGGATATTCACACTTTAAAAGGCGTCTCCGGAAATTTAGGAATGGTGACAATCACAACATTATGCAGTGACATTGAAGCATCATTGTCGAATGTAGGCCCGAGCAACCTTGACTCACTAGAAACAGAGCTTAATGACTGTATTCAAACAATGGTCGAGCAATTAACACCGCTACTGCCGTTTTCCGCCCACACATACTCAACACAGCAAACAACAAGTGATACAGCCAAATCCGTGCCTAACACTCCAACGACAGATAACAGCCAGTTAGAAATGATTATTCAATATGCCGCTGATTTTGATATGAAAGCGATATCTTTACTCGATAACCCTGCTGTCATTGAATCTATTGGACTAAATGAACATCAACAAGCTCTACTGACAACAGCGATGGAACAGTACGACTTTGAAACTATCACACACATTTTAACGCAACACTTGAACCCATGAGGTGCAGGGCGTTCAACGCAATGAGTGGCGGTATAATGAGTGAATGTCACACACCAAATATTCACCACAATGAGACGCTCACTGCCAAAATAAAATGCCCTAAGCATATCGCTCAGGGCATGAATATTACGTCATCAACTCTCGAACGTTGACTACAGCTTTAGCTCTGCCTCTAGAGCCTGTTTCAATTGTGGGTAAGGCAAATAACCAGGAATAATCTGATCATTAATCACCAATGCTGGCGTACCACGCAAACCTAAATCGGCAAAGAACTGATAATTTCTGTCTAGCACTTCATCAGAGACTTTTGATGTAACTAACTGGCTTTGTGTGCCCGTTTTTTCCGCGATTGCTTTCAACGTGCGTTCATTGTGCAAGCGAGGATTGGCCACCAGAAAATCATGTACTTGCTGGTATTTATCTGGCATTTCCCTCCACACATTTAATGCATAACTCGCGGTTGTGTATCCCAATTCATTGTTACGTTCTTTAAGTGGTAGATAAATGTTCACCACCTTAACTTGAGGGTAATCTTTCACTAATTTCTCAAGCTCTTTGTCTAACTTTTTGCAATAAGGACAATTGTAATCGGTCACATTGAGAATGGTTAACTCAGGGGCTTCTATCGCCCCAAAAGCACTATGCACTGCACTATTGGTATGAGGTTGATAGCGTTGTAGTGTTGTACTAACCCCTTGCTGCTGTGCAATAAAAGCCATCAGACTTTGATGAAGGTTATCCACCACTTCCGGATTGTCATGAAGCATTTGGGTGATGTCATTAATTTTTGTCTCTGTTTCACTAGAAACAGGACCCGCAACACTATGTACACTCATTAGACCGAGCAATAAGACTGTGGCTATCTTTTTCATTTTATTCATTTTTGTTATCCGTAAAAATAATCTAAAGCATCATCATGCGAGCAAATAAACCCATTGGGGTTGTCACCCCTGTTGTCATCGACTCGATTTTCCCATTGTTGATAATAACGATGGTAGGCGTGACACTAATACTCCAGCTATTCATTAACTCTCCTTTCGGATCGTTAATGTTTGCAAAATCCCTATCTTGGCTCGCCATAAATCGATTCACCCGAGCATCTGAACCAGAGCTAACAGAGACACCAATCACCTTATAGTGATTGCTAAACCAATCAATCGTAGGCGTGACAAACTTACACGCCGGACACCAAGTCGCCCAAAAATAGACGATAACGGGCGCTTGCTTACTTTCTTCCAGCACATCAACCCACTGACCATCTAACGTCTTGCCACTTAAGGCTGGCAAGTCAGACTGAGGCATATCACGAGTACGGTAGCTATCAATGACTATCGTCACCACCACCATAACCATGATTATTGCTGCCCACTCTCGGACATGCCGACGCCAGCCTTTAACTGACGCCTTATTTGATTTTTTACGAGACCACATCACTGCTCACCTCGCGCCGCCGAAATAGCATTAAGCACAACATCATCAGTCAGAATGACAGGCAAAGGGATGCCTTCTGGCGCACTGGGACCAAACACGATGTTAAAGGGCACACCATATCGGCCATAAAAGCGCAAAAACGCGGTGACGTCATCACTTGGAGTGGTCCAGTCACCTTTCATCGCAATGACATCCGTTTGTTGCAGCGTGTCATAAACCGGTGGTTGGAGAATAACCCCAATTTTGTTGGCCTTGCAGGTAATACACCAATCGGCCGTCACGTCTACAAAAACCACATTGCCAGCCGCTACTTCATCGGTGATCCGAGTGGTCGATAACGACACCCAGTCAGGCTCAGGCGGCAATGGTGTCGCCCAACGTTCTGCTGTCATACTGCCAATAATTAAGCCACCCGCCAGAGCAATGATACTCACCCCACCGAGCAACAGTGCTGCCCTATCGCCATAACAGGCTTTAACACGTAAAAATAACCACACCATTGCTGCTACGGCTAAGGCTCCAATCCAAAACGCTGGTAAGTGATGGCTGAGTAACGATAACAACCAAGTAGACGTTAGCAACATCATCGCACCGAATACGATTTTCACTCGGTTCATCCACGCCCCAGGCTTGGGCAACCACGATACCAAACGCGGAAACATCGCGATGAGGATCCACGGCAACGCCATCCCTAAGCCAAGTGCCGTAAAGATGGCGAATGTCGCACCAGTGCTAGTTGCAAGCGCAAAAGCCACCGCCGTGCCTAAAAATGGCGCAGAACATGGCGTAGCCAAAAGCGTAGCAAACATACCTTGTACAAAATGACCGATATAAGAATTGTCGCCTTTAGTTGCCATCCAGGTGTTCATTGAACTCGGTAAGCGAAGCTCAAATAAACCCAGCATATTGGCACCAAATAACCCGGTGACCAGCACCATAAAAGCGATAAACCCACCACTTTGAAACTGGATGCCCCACCCAATGCTAGACCCTGACCATTTCAACACGGTAATAAATAAAGCCAGTAGCAAAAATGACGTGATTATTCCCATAGATGAGGCAACAAATTGGGCGCGTATTTGCTTTTTCTCTGCCGTTGCAGCGGAAATAACATGGCTCAATTTCATCCCTAATACCGGGAACACACATGGCATAATATTGAGTATCAAACCACCCAACAATGCAAAACCAAGCATCGATAACATAGAAGCAGACGACAAAGAGCTGGCGATGTCATTGCCTGTGATAACTCCGCTATTTACCGTTATCGCTTGCTCCGCTAGTAGGTTTTCATCAATCATCGTGACCAAGATCGAACGTGAATCCAAATCGGGGTCACCTAACCAACTCGTGACCTTAAACGTCGCCACGACTTTATCGCCATCTATATTAATTTTGGGCGATAAAAATGAATAGTCCTCAACCACATCATCCTGACTATCAATCAACAGATCCGGTTTCACCCATCCTCTCGCGTTAAGCACGGTGACTTGAAGCTCTTGACGAGATGCGTCCCAAATGGCATCGACATCATCAATCAAAGGGGACGTTTTAGGCACAAGACTCATCGCTTGCGCATATTGATACATCGCTGTTTCTGATAAGGACAGTTCACTGGGCACAAACGTCATATCAATCGGGAAGTCAGTCAATACACAAACGGTAGTACAGCTTGAAATCGTTGCCGTCGCCGACAAGTTGACGGGTGCGTGAATATCGTTAACTTCGATATGCAGTGGGAAGACGACATCGTGTTTATAGCCTAACGTCTCTAAACCCAAGAGTTCGAAGCGATGGGGATAAGGCCACTCCCATTTTATCGCCTTGATATTGCTTGATTGTTGCCAGTCCAGAGAAGGAGCAATGCCGCCCTCACCCGGAGATCGCCAATACGTTTTCCAATCACCCGATAAACGGACTTCTAGAAAACCCTCTACGGTTTGAGTTCGCTCATCAACTTGTCCAGTGAGGACTACGCGTGTTTCAACATGTGGATGGACTTCGCTTGTAATCCAGCCAGTCTCCGCGCCTGCCTGCTGATGTTTTATTGATTCGCCTTCGAGCGCAACGCTTGCTGCAATTGAGCTAGCAGACGCAGAAGGAGGATTAGCTAATGCCAGAGGACTGAGTATTAACGTACTCAAAAACCAAAGGCCAAACACAAATGACGCCAGTCGCTGTACGACGGAGCGCAGGTATGCTGTTTGCTTTTTCATTGATATTCCTAAAATAAAATTACGACGTGTTAAGTTGTGTTAACAACCGAAAACGGAAATGTCTCTTATTCTGGAAGCGTTATTCTTGGAAAGTGCAGTGCCGGAGATGGATCCGATATCGACTAAAAATCGGCGGTGTAAAGGGGAAAAACGACATTCTCTGAACACGATAAATACCCAGAGCGAGAAGCGTGACAATAAGGGGAATCAGCCAAAGACTATCAAGATCGAAGATATGGAAACTCAATAACTGGCTAGACAGATGACACTCTTCGCTGGCTTGCTGATTGCCGCCTTGTAGTGGTGAGCTCGTACTCTTAGAGGCTGAACTGTCTAATGACATACTCTCAAGAGCACTGGCGTTCAGCGCGGTATTTAAACCCTGCTGTAGATTTGGCTGTGCGACTACTGGCGTTGTGGCTACGTCACTCCTGTCTTTTAGCGGCGAACACACTTGCAGCACACCACTATTTTGCAACAAACACACAAACAGCACCCAAACCGTTAAGGTCAAAGCGAATTTTGCTTTTTTGTGTAAAGACTTCTCACGAAGATCAGAGAAAAAACGTTGCGTCAAAATGGTTTCGTTACCGTTAGTCAAATGCTAAAGCACGATCAATATTAAGCGTACGCTAAGATTATGAGCGAGCGGCGACCAGTGTAGAGAACCTCAACCCTTAACTCTAGTGAATTCTTCGCCTTTTTTCATTTGTTAACAATATACACCCACCGCTTGCGGTCATCCCGTTACTCCCCTCATATTCCACTTGTCATTCTTAACGCTCAATAAATACAAAAATTCATTTATTGAAATGAATTGTTCCACTTTGTGTTATTTATGGGTATATTAAACAGGTTTAATGTTCATTCTAACCACTGGAGGTCCCCTATGGCTTATTGTCTTAACCCTAACCACGAACAATATTGTCTCATCAACGTCGCGACCTCAGAGGTGATACGGGGTAGTGTTTTTGAACTCGCTCAGCAGCTTGGTTGCCGAGTAGACACGATCCAAGCTTTGCTACTTGGTGGTGAATCAAATAGCGCATACTGGGGAGATAATGGATTTTCGGGTTATCAGCGCCATTTAAGTCTTAATGACAGCTAACTCTTGATCACAGCTAAACCTTAATGACGCCTGAATCTTCATGATCACTAAGCAGGCATTACGAGCAGCCATGTAAACTCGGAGCATGGCATTTTGGGGTTCCATTGTACTGAGCTAGCAGCTGAGAAACATTGCTCGGCAAATCACGCAACCAGTGTTCGACGCTGGTTTTAAATTCACTTGATGTCGCTGTCGCAGACGTTGTTGGAAATAAGTCCACACCTGACTCTTCGAGTATTCGTAAAATGGATCTTTGATACTGACTATACGCTTGGGCCTTCTTAACCTTCGCAATAACCCATTGCACTTGCGCCTTATATAAGTCCAATTCATCCATTAATTCATAGCTCAACCTTTGCTGCCTTAACTCAAATATTTCTTCAAGAGTACGCGTTCTCTGTGACTCCATAGCCAAACGCTTTTTATCCGTTTGATAGGCGATATTGGCAGCTCTAATCTGACCAACAATGGCAACAGCATTCGCCAACGAAGCCAACTGCTCAAGTGCTTGACGCTTTTCTAACTCATCAAGTTTCGCAGGTAATGTCAGTAACTCAATCACCTTTATTGCTAGATTCAGATCAACTTGAAGCCACTCACTGTTTCTCAGGTTTGGATCCGAATCATAATAACTCGAATAACCCACGGAGAAGTTTGGCAATGCATCCAACCACGCTCGCTTTATCTCAAGCCCTGCATTTTTAATCTGATACATAGATTCCATCAGGTCAGAGCGATGATAAAGCGCAAAACGCTCCAACACCTTAAGCTCAGTACCATCAAGCGAGAGATTAAACGTATTTTGACCTTTATGAACAATTGACACCTCCAAGCCAGGTGCGCTTATTAATGTCATGAGTTCCTGTTTTGATGACAAATAATCAAGTTCTAAATCTTCCAGTTGAATACGTAACCTAAGCAATTGTTCACGATATTGAAGCAAGACTAGCGGATCCACCAAATGACTATTTTCCAGCAGCTTCACTCGAGCTAAACTGCGGTCCAATAACGTTAAAATTTGCCTAGATTGTTCTATTTCCTGCTCAATGGCGGCAAGTTCAACGTAAGCACTCAATACTTCACGAACAATGCGAGTCAACACCCGCCGTTGCTGCTGCTCCTCCATCAAGGCCTCATTCCCCAACTCTTGCGCTCTCAAATAGGCTTGTCCAAGGTCGAGTGAAGACCATGATATTGTCGTCGACGAAGAATTTTTATCCCGCGCCGGAGGCAACACATCCACGGCGCCGCCATCATTATTTCTCACGTATCGATTCGAATTCGAATTAAGTTGTGGCAAATAGCCCAACACCGAATGATTAAGCGCGGTTTGCCCGACTAATACTCGATACCTTGCTTGCTCAATTTCCAAATTATGCTTTAAAGCTAGAATAACCGCGTCAGACAGGGATAGTGGCCCCGTGATTTCCATCTGGGTATTTTCAATCCATTTGCTCTGTTGCATCACTCGCAGATCTATTTGTTCTTGTGTCACTTTAACTGGAGTGACGGAGCAAGCAGACAGTATCAATGCGCTTATAATCAATAAGGTGAATCGCATCCTAAGGCTCCCTGAAACTTTCGTTAAATGCCTTAGCAATTGGAAAAACAAGATATGAAATGAGCGTTCGCTTGTCCGTTTGAATATTAGCTTCGAGCGTCAGCCCCGGCTGTAATCGAAAATCGCTAGGCGCATCCCGAATATCATCAAGACTCGAAATATCGATCCAACCTCGGAACGTCAGCGCTTCTTTACCGTAGACATCATCAGTAAGCGCATCTTCACTCACCTGCCGCAACGAGCCGCTCATCGTGCCGTATTTAGTAAAAGGTAACGAATCCAGTTTAATTGTGACAGCATCACCAATAGAGACCTGGTTAATGTCAGAAGGGTTTAAATCAACAACGATCTCCATCGGACTATTATTTGGGACAATCTCATATAAAAACTCATTCGCTGCGACGTAACTGCCAAACGTTTTGTCCGCGACTTTTAGTATGACGCCGTCAATAGGGGCATGAATTTCAGCTAATTTTCGTCGAACGAGATACGCAGAGAGCTGCTGCTCAAGCGCAATATATTCTCTCGTCGATTTCACCAACTGATCTGAAATATCGACTTGTTGCTGACTGATGTATCGCTTTAATTCACTAAGGGTGTTTTTGGCTTCTGTTTTTAACGACGTCATGGCGCTCACCAACGACGTGTGCTTTCTCTGCATTTCTAACAACTGCTTTTGAGCATCAAGGTAAGCTTCTCGCTTAGGTCCCGTTCGACGAAATCGATCTTTTTCTTGTTGATACAACCTTTGCTTATCAGCAACGAGCTTTTTTTGTAGTTCAATTTGCTTTAGTACCACAACTTCTTCTTGCTTCATGCTCCCTAATCGCGTGTCGAGCGAGGTCAGCATGACATTTTTGGCCGTAACCGTTGCTTGATAGGCTGAACGCCTTGCTTTAAACAAGGAAGCTTCTAATTTTTGAGAGGATCGCGGAGGACTATCCACATCATAGGCCTCATTAGCTAACTCCGCTTCCAGTCGTCGGATGCGCGCTTTCATTCGTTGCATTTGATATCGGGTAGAACGAATGTCTGACTCTATTGGCCTCCCACCAACGATCGCAATGAGGTCTCCCTTTGATACGGCCGTTCCCGCACTACCAAAATATTGCTCAAGCAACCCTTCAGCCTGGCTCTGAATAACAATATTTTGCGCCACGGGCTTAACATGCCCTCTTGCAACGACAAAAGTATTCACTTTGAAGATACAAGACCACGTAATTAGCGCGACAATAGCAACCAGTAATACCCACAATGACAAATACATGGGCCGGTTCGGATAAGAATGGCGAATCTGCTGCCATTTAGGGGCATGTTCTATCAACGGATCATGAGGTTCAATCTTCATCCGACGCGCTCCTGTATCGCAAACGACGCTGGGTGCTGCCGATTCCATAGTTCTTTGTACAGTGAACATCGTGACAATAGCTCGTGGTGAGAAGCAAAATCTTCCAGTTTCCCTTCGTTCATGACCAAAATACGATCCATATAAGGCATTGAAGATAAACGATGTGAAATGTTGATCAGCGTTCTACCTTGGGCAAGTTGATACAGGTTATCCAATATGTGTTGCTCACTTTCCGCATCAAGCGCACTGGTCGCCTCATCCATTAATAACACTTTAGGATCGTCGAGCAGTGCTCTAGAAAAGTTAAGTCGCTGGCGCTGACCACCTGACAGGTTGCTGCCGTTTTCTTCCAGCATCGTGTCATAGCCTTGGGGGAGCTTGTCGATAAAGGTGTCTGCGCCCGTGAGTTGAGCGACTTGTATGATCTCTTCTAGTGATTTACTGGGGCTCGACTTAGCGATATTGTCTTTTATCGAACCTCGAAATAGGAAGCTATCTTGTAAAACAATGCCAATTTTGGAACGAAGATAATTGGGCTCATATTCCCGTAGTTCGTTATTGTCAATTCGGATAGAACCTTGCGTCGGATTATAAAAACCAAGAAGAAGCCGAGTCAAAGTGCTTTTTCCGGAGCCACTCGGTCCAACTATGCCTATTTTCTCACCTCGCCCAATATCAAAACTGAGCTGGTCAATGACTGGGGCTTGATTCGGTTCATATTGAAAACTTAACTGCTTTACCGCAATATGACCCGCGATTGGTGACGTCACGCCCCCTTCTCTTACACGCTCTGGTGCGCTATTGAGCACGCGTCCCAACATATCAACACTAATCGAAGTCTGCTGAAATTTGCTGGTCAATCCCACAAGCTGCACCAACGGGCCCGCGATACGGCTCGCCATGATGTTGAACGCAATCAAGGTACCGATCGTCATTTCTCCCGCCAGAACCAATTGCGCCCCTAACCAAATGATCACCAATGACATGAGTTTTTGTAGAAAGCCACTAATTTCATTAATGTAGCCGCTCCATCGCCCTACTCTATGTTGCCTAGACACAACATCGGCAGTGACTTCTAACCATTCACGCTTTTGTCGCTCCTCTATCGCCATGCTTTTTATCGTTTCCATACCGCGCACATTTTCCACCACAATGGACTGGCGTTCGGCTTCGGCTAGATAGAGTGCCTCCAACTGTGTTCGATAAGGACGAAGAACCGCCACTAAACTCAACATAATAACGGCTGAAAAACCAATCACTAACCAAGTTAACGTTGGGCTAAAAAACCACATCACGGGGATCAGAACGACAACGGAAGTAAGTTCGATTAACGTAAAAAGTAAATTCCCAGTAATAAACTCTCGAATACTACTTGCTTCTTGCACCTGTTTCGCCAGTTTACCTGCCGCTACCTTATGAAAAAAAGCTAAAGGAAGCCTAAATAGGCGCCGACACGTTAAGTGAGCGATTTCAATATCTAACCTTGCAACAGCATGTAAAATAATAAGATTTCGAATGAAAGATAGCACGCCGCTAATCACTAAAGCGGCCGCAGCACCGATGAACAAAACATGAAGCGTGGAATAACCGGAGTAGCCAATAACCTTATCGAAGACCACCATGGAAAATAGCGGGACAACAAACGCAATAATATGGAGAAATAACGAGACTACGATAATGTTGTATAACATCGCAGGTTGTTTCAGTGCTTCATGAAAGAGCCAGCGAAAACCAAATGGCTGCTCTAACCCTAACTCCGAGCCAATGGGACGGACAAAAATGCAACAGCCTTTCCAATACGAACGAAAGGCTTTTTCTGCGATAGGCACAAGATCCATACTCGCAGCCTTGGGATCCTGAATTAATACTTCTAACTCACCGCTTGATGATGCACGTACTCCAGCTGCAACAACAAACTCACTGTTACTCAGCTGAATAATAATAGGGAACGCCGCTCCTAACCTTATAAACTGACGCCAACGCAGTGTCGTACACTGTGCTGTTAATCCAGTTTGATTAATCAAGAGCGTTAAATCCAACGCTGTCATAGGCTCATCCTTGACCCCATGATCGCGTATCAAGGTATCAGCAGAATGATATATCTGGTAATACCGAGCGATAAGAACATACGCGTCCAATGCTGTGTTCATATCCTCTCCTTTTAACTAAAGCTCGGGGCAAGATTAGCGGCTGGCTGGTCTTCAGTGACTTCAGGTTCGGTATTCGCTTGCTTCTCTGTTACTAGCCCGCGACTTTTCAGTTCTTCCAGCAGTTGCGCATGAGTTTGCCAGCTACGTAAAAACGCATCCGGAGACATCACTAAACGTAAATTATGCTCTTTTGGCGGCTCCTTACCGCTTGTTTCTGGGTCAACTGCAAACGTATAAAAGTCCATTCGAATATTCCCTGCAATGATCGCGACATTTTCAATGCCATCAATATAATGTTGATCTGCCATGATTTAATTTCCTTACTAGATAAAAAAATGCCTAGCTCAATAACCGAGCTAGGCTCCCGATCACGCAAGTCCTACTGCGCTATCAATTTTTGTTTTCGAATCGTGCATATCACCAATAATGCTATCGACCATATTCGATAAACCATCATTGATGTCGCCGAAATCGACTTTTCCAGCTTCGCCATCATTGAGCCAAGCAATGGTAGCTTGTGCGCCCTCTTCAAGTGCAGACGCAGAATCAAAGGCATCAAAACCTCTTAACTGCTCTGATACCGATGCGTCCATATTGTCCCAATGCTGCTTAAGTTGACTAAAGCTAAGGTTAGCTAACCCTTCAACATTAAAGACATCGTTATCCCCCCAATTATTGAGACCGATCTCAGCGACAGACTGACCATCAAAGACAACGTCCAAGTTTGTATAATCCGTAGATAACACCAAATTATCCAAAGAAAAAACCACGTCGTTTTGCGTCGAGTTGGAGTTGATAAACAGCGTGTCGATTTCGTTAGGCGTATCCGATTCATAAATATCAAACCGGCCACTTCCCAAGGTAAATCGATAGCTATCACTGCCGGTGCCTCCTGTGACTTGAGAGCGGCCAAAGCCCGAGACAAACACATCGTTACCTGCGTTACCCAATGACACCGATTGGTCATCAAAACTGAGTAAAGAAGCGATGCTATCTTGTTTGTCACCACCAAAGGTGCTGACAACATTGCCCATAAAGTCGGTCAACCCACCCAATACTTTGTTAATAATGGTTGCGCCACTAGAGGTAAGTAAGTCAAACGTCTCCCAGCCCAGATCAAGGAATACATCGTTCCCTTCGCCACCAGAAGTCACACCTGCGAGACCAATATTAAGTACCGTGTCGTTGCCTTCTCCCATCGAGACAACATTGGCTAAGCCTAAATTGATAGCAAAATCGTCACCTAAACCAGCGGTTACGGTATTAGCGCCGCCAATCGTCGCAATAACATCATTACCGCTGCCACCGCTGACCAGTGACTTACTGCCCATCGAGACCACTAAGTCATCACCGTTACCGGCTACTACGTGATTGAATAACCCACCCGCAAACAGTCCATCGTTGCCACCACCTCCGTCGATCATGTTGCGCAATCCAGCTGCGACAATGACATCATTATCTGCACCGAACTGATCAACATCATCGCCATAGACTTTATTATCAATGCCCATCACAAATGCCACGTCTTTCCCTTTATGCAGAGAAACCGTATTTTCCACACCGATGGAAACGATATAGTCGTCTTTAAAGGTCGTCTTAACGGTATTTTTTCTACCCACAACCACGGCTGTTGTTGTGGCAAAGCCACCTTTAACGGTGTTTTCATTACCCAGTGCAAAGATGACATTTTTAGGCGTATCGCCCGGCATCCCCGGAGAGGTGTCGCCGGTAATCGTATTTTTGTTACCTATCGCCGCTATGAGATTTTCGCCAATGCCGCCTGACAGGTTATTTTCATTGCCGATGGCCACCAGCACATCATTATCAACACCACCCGCGAGCGTGTTTGTCCCGCCGATCGCCAGAGCAATATTTGCACCGTAGTCATCACGCCAAGTATTTTCTGCGCCAACCATGAGGGCAATATCATTACCTCGGCCAGTATAAACAACGTTTTCTCGGCCAACGCCAATCGCGACGTCGTCACCACGACCTCCCATCAGTCGGTTAGTATCCCCAAGCGCCAGCATGACATCCCCCCAATCTCCCGCTTCATTTTCTTGAAGTAGGTGGTAGTTATTGTCAAAAGAAGGCAGCCGTTCAGACCAATCAATCCCAATCACATTAGGAATAGAAAATGCGGGTATATTGATGGCCTGAGCAGGCAGTGTCAGCGCATCCATATCGGTGTAGTCACCTAAGCTAAAGTCAGGAACACCAAATTCTGGAATTTCAAAGTTTGGAACCTTGAAACCATAGAACTCACGCCCACTCAAGGCCGTGCCAAATAAACTAAATCCTGACAAGTCAAAACCGTTAAGATTGAATTCTGGCACTTTTATCTCAGGTAAATGCAATGTTGGAAGCTTGACCGTGGTATAGGTCGTCGAGTCGGTTCCGGTAGAACCGCCACCACCTCCAGATGTGGTCTCAGTGTGTTTAAGTTCAAAGTCATCTGGGGTTGTCCATTGCCCAACCGATGTTTCATTGATCAAGTGATTGTCTGTACCAGCTTCGGCAGGGGTGTCCTCGTCGCCGTAAAGGAAATAATTGTCAGACGCCCCTTTCGTTGCCGTATCAATGTCGCCCAAATCAGCCGATTGATAGGTATACATATTTAAGAACGCACCATTATCATTCAACCTTGGCTTAAACTCGGCTTGGGAGTTAAGAATGTTTCTACTTTGTCCGCCGCCCGACTCGTAACCAAATAGGTCACCTAGCATCGAGTCCGCACCACTGAATATTGATGAATTCACATCCAATTCGTACGTTAACTCCAAATCAAGGCTATCGACTTCCACTCCAAATCCACTCAGTGATGGCATGCAAAGTGACGGCAACGTGATACTCGGTATCTCTATTTCCGGTGTACTGATAGTAGGTAAATGAATTTCGGGTAAGCCATAGTTACCCAGCGAACCATATTGGTATGAAGGCGCCGATTTCAATGCAGGGATAGGTGGGATATCAAAGTCATACTGAGGAATCGTCAATGATGGGGTCTTCCAATCCGGGACACTTGGATCGGAGAAGTCCATCTCTGGGAATAGCAAATTGAAGTTGCCACTCATTTTCATTTCAGCTTCAAAGCTTGCTGAACCCAGCGTTCCTTTTACAGGATCACCACTACGCTCACCTTTGTCATCCTTCTCTTGGAACATATTTTCAGTGCCTTTTTTAAGCTCTGTAATTTCTTCTGTTGAAAAGGTAATCTCATTGTCTGCAGCGATCATGTTGCGTTTACCAACGGCTAAAATGATATCTGCACCACCACCTGAAGCTATCCAGTTTTCCTTACCAAATGCCGCTATCGTATCGTTACCACTTCCCGATAGAACCACATTATTTTGACCAACCGAAAGCACAACGTCGTCACCGCCTTCGGTCAGTAAAATATTATGCTGTCCAACAGCAGCCACAATATCATTGCCCCACCCCGTCAAGGCGACGTTGTAACGCCCCGCTAGAATCGCGACATCATTCCCTCCGCCTGCATGAACGAAATTCGAATACCCAAAGGCATAAATGGTATCGTTACCCGAAGCCGTAGAAATGATATTTTTCGTGCCAAGCGCGGCAACCGCATCATCCTGACTGCCCGTCAGAACAATGTTGTCCATGCCTGCCACAATGACATCATTTTCACCGTCACCAGCCAGCATGACATTCAGCTGTCCTAGCGCGACCATCACATCATTGCCATCGCCTGCCCAGAACAGGTTTTTCATCCCAACGCCAACCATAAAGTTGTCACCATTACCCGCAAGCATAGCGTTGACATTTCCTAGACCAATAAATGCGTCGTTACCACTGGCGCCTTGGAAAATATTATTGCCGCCTACCGCAACGGCGATGTTGTCGCCCCCGCCCATGACCAAAATATTGTTTGCACCAGCCACCATGACATCATCATTGCCACCAGCACCAAGGAAGACATTGTTCAATCCTATTGCTGTCATGGTGTTATTCCCGTCACCAGCAATAAAAATGTTTGAATCGCCCATCGTACATAACGTGTCGTCGCCCGAGCCGCCCCAAACAATGTTGTAAGCCCCAAGCGTGGTAATGTCATTGGTGCCATTTCCTGCAATGATCAAATTCGCATAACCAAACGCGACAATGAGATCGTTACCTGACCCCGTTTGAACTAAATTACCTCCGCCGTATACTTTCACTACGTTGTTGCCTTCGCCCGCCAGAACAATATTTCCTGCGCTTGTTACGTTGGCTAAATTTTTAAGATGATCGACCCCTGTATCCTTGCCAAAGTCATCACCATCCTCAGTGACAATTGACAGTAACCCCCCAGCTCGAATTTTGTCGTCGCCATCGCCTGACAAAATGAAATTACCGAAGCTATAAGCACGGATTTCATTGCCTGCCACTTCGCCGTGAGCAACCTGTCCAACAGAAGAAGCGCCTGAACCGCCGCCATTACCCGTGCCAATGATATTAAAACCACCTTCCGCTCGAATGACATTTTTTCCATCGCCGGCAAAGACAATATTCAACGCGCCTGCCGCATGAATCGTATTGCGACCATTGCCTGAAAACACGAAGTTTCCACCACCAAAGGCATCAATGGTATTTCGTCCATGACCAGCTAACACCACGTTAAGGCCACCAGCACTGTGGATGGTATTGTTATCATGGGCAACCTGCACCACGTTCATCCCACCTCGTGCATCAATCGTGTTATTGCCCCATCCCGCAGAAACCACATTCACGCCACCGTAAGCTTTAATGACATCATTGCCGTTTCCTGAGTTAATCGACTGACCGCCGACCGAGAGCGAATCAATCACATCATTACCATTGCCACTGGTAATTTCAGCACCCGCCGCACTCACTAAAATAGTGTTGTTACCATGCTTAGCATCAATCTTGACACCTATCGCTTTTACTTCAATTCGGTCATCACCATCTCCAACAAAGACATTGCCTCCGGCGGCATGCAACACGGCGTGATTGTTACCTTCACCAAGGTCAAGTAGCCCTACCCCCGCACCGACATAGGCATAATCATTACCATTACCTGCCGTAATACGAGCTCCCGCGGCACGTACATCAATGTGGTTATGTCCACCCTTAGCGTCGATATTGACACCAACAGCACGGACATTAATTCGGTCATTTCCATCACCAACGCGAACTTCACCGCCAATGGCATGAAAATCCACCGTATTATTACCGTGACCTAGATTTAGCAAACCAACCGCAGCTCCGACATAAGCGTAATCGTGACCGTTACCCGCGGTAATATTGGCACCCGCTGCACGAACATCGAGATGATTATTCCCTTCCCCCACATTCATACCGACACCAACAGCACGCACATTCACTCTGTCATTACCGTTGCCCACTCTGACTGTGCCACCAACCGCGTGATAATCCACTGTATTGTTGCCGTGACCTAAATCAACCAACCCAACCCCAGCGCCAACGTAGGCATAATCATGCCCATTGCCCGCCGTAATATTTGCGCCCGCCGCACGGATATACAATTTGTTGTTACCACTACCAGCATGAACGGTGGCACCAACCGCATTAATGTTGATAATATCGTTACCACCTTCAGTACGAACCTTGGCGTAAATACCTCGAGCATCAACTTCATCGTGCCCATTGCCGGTCCATACATCCGCATGAGCGCCACCAGCATAAACGTAATTATTCCCATTCCAGCCAGTATGCGCTGTTACCGACGCGCCTTTCGAGACGATCCAATCATCACCATTACCACTGTGAATATACGAAGAAACCGCACTGGTATAGATCGTATCGTGACCACTACCGGATTTCACACTGACCCCCGCACCTTCGGCGATAATATTATTGTTCCCGCCCCACGTTTCCACTTTGCAATTAAAGGTTCCAAAGGCGTATATCGTGTCATTACCATACCCCGTGGTTACACTGGTATTCGCTGACTTAACATTAATATCACGGTCATACCACGTACCTTTCTCGACCAATGTTGCTTTAGAGCCGACATAGTTGACCGTCACGTCTTTTTCTCCGGTACCAAGCTCGATGTAAACATTGCTACCAGACGTCACTTTATAGGTATCGTTACCCGAGCTCGCATAGATATTGACGTTCACCGCGCCGACATTGACATAATCATCACCGGCACCATCCCAGATATAAATTTGGTTCAGTGCTTTGTTGTAGTTACCAATGACATCGTTACCGTCTCCGGCATAGATCCATGATTCCCAAGTTGTATGTCCAGCACTGAGATCATCATTTCCTCCCCCTCCTGAAATAATACTTTTATGCGTGGCGTGACCAGCATGAAGCCTGTCTGCGCCGTTACCACCTTGATAATTTCGCGTTCCCATTTCATTTTCCTTCTGTTGTTTTAAACACACTCGCTACTTTCTGCGTACTGACGCGTGCAGTGTCATCGGTTTCACCCCACAGCACCCGATCAATTCAAATAACTAGCACCACTATGTTCAACATGCCCTTTCCGATGTTTAAATACCCTGTCGGCCTTAGTACCAGCGCCAAGACGTCGACACCAGGCTTGATCTTTATGGCTAAACTGCTGGCTCAAACTTCTTCGAATCGCGGTGCAATTTCCAAATGGAGCAACAAAGTCCATGAACCAAAGGTAGTTACCCCTATTCCATTCCACCTCCGGTAGCCAGACATCGTCATCAGTCAGCTTTTCATGCCACTCGCGGGTAACTTGTGCCCAAGTCACAATGCCAATGGGACCTTGCTCATCATAAAAGAATCGACATTGCCCCATTCTTATCGCATTCAAAAAACGGCTTTCCAGAACATGCAGGGGATAATCTCGATGTACTTCTGATTGCAATAGCAACCATGAGACTTCACCAATAAGCTGCATCTCTTTCTCATTCATATATGGACGCTCTAGCTTCATATACCCTCTCCGAACTTGTTTAAATATTCACCAGTCATCCCTATTGTTAGTAACTTATGCACCTATACTCAACAAATAGTTAAATTATGAGACGAATTGTTTTAATTTTAGTGATCACGATCATCAAACTAGATGTATATGAGACCGCTTGTACTGGTAAATACAGATCGAAAAGACGTTTGAAGTAAACACTCGAGAGGTGGGTAAATGGGGTTCTAAAGAGGCAGATATTGATAAAAGGCGCTAGAAGAAAGCGACAGTCGTTATATCGTTAATTTCAGCTAAAGCATGGGCATCAATCGCAAACCGACCCAATTATGCTCTTCTTGGGGGGAATATGATTGCCCGTTATCGAGACAACCTCTAATGGTGTCTCGATAACGAGCGATGTCTGGCAGTCAGCCAAGATTAACTCATCGAGTGTAATAGCCTACCGCGACCAATTTATTATCGATGACTCGATAATAAGTATGTTTGTTCTCCACTTCACTTGAGAGCGGATTAAGCCAACGATACGAGTATTCTCCTCGACCATTCTCTCGTGCTAGCTTGAGCATCTCGGTGATAATTGGCTTATTATCAGGGCTTAGTATCTCATTATGCGATAGCCCGATGAGCTCAGGTGAAGTCCCATGGGCAAGAAATTTGCCTGAGTTCATATCCAAAACAAATACATAGAGATCACCTTCGACGAAGTCCCCATCAATATCATTAAATGCCGCAATGCTTTGCTGCTCCGATTTGACCATTGCGGTCATTGCGCGAGCAAGGAGGTGCTTAGCTTCTGCCGAACTTGAACGCTCTGGGTAATAACCAACCGCGACAATGATATCCCCTACACGCTCAAAAAACGTTCGCTTTGGTTCGCCCATTCTATCGGTAGGGTTCGTCCAATGATATTCCACTTCACCAAAACCGCTGTGCACTGCCTTAGAAAGCATTTCACGAAAAAAGGGTTTACCGTAAACATCCTGCGTATCAAGTACACTGTCGCCAATAAGCACCATAGACGAGCCACCACTGGCGAGAAATTCTCCGTCGATACCTACCGCAAACACATACAGCTCCCCATCCGTAAATTGTGCATCACGTGAAAAATCTTCCACACTTTCATCACCATTAACCTGTACATGAAGCACCGCCTTTGCCAGTAGCGTTTTGGTTCTTAACTCGGCCTCGGTCGAAACATGCGGCTCACTGATCTCCAAAACATTCGTCGCCTCTTCAGCGCGAAGGTTTAGACTGACTAACACCAGCCAAAACGCAATGCTCGTCATTATAATTTGTCGTATTTTCAATGTACTATCTCCTAGTAACCTACCATCGACGGTAACCACAGGCTTATTTTCGGGAAGAAGGCGATAACAAAAACGCCGACAATAGACGCCACCACAAACGGGTGAATCTTAGCGGTAATTTGTTCCACGGTAGCCCCTCCTATCCCTGACGCCACAAAGATATTTTCCCCCAGCGGCGGGGTTGCAAAACCAATCGATAACGTGCAGACGATAACAATTCCCACATGTGTCGGATCAGCGCCCAACATGTACATAATCGGCAATAGAACAGGCACAATGATCATAATGGCGGCAAGGGTTTCCATAAACATACCGATAAACAACAGCAACATGATTGTGAGCGCCCATACCAGATACATATTATCGGTAAAGCCAAGCAAAGACTCCGCAACAATCACAGGGATCTTTTGCTCAATCAACAGACGGCCAAATACTGTTGCCGCAAACAAAATCAGCAGTACTCTACCCGTGATCCATGTTGTTGTAGAAAGCGATTTTAAGATGTTTTTAAACGACAACTCTCGGTGAATAAACACACCAACAAACAACGAGTAGAAAATAGCGACAACCGCTGACTCTGTTGGTGTAAACATGCCAGTATAAATACCACCAAGAATCAAAAACGGCGCTAATATCGACCATAACCCGCGCTTTATCGACACTTTAACTTCATCAAAGGACCAGTTTTCAGACAGCCCCCGATACCCTTCGCGCTTAGCAATCATATAATTGGTCATGACTAAGGTAGAGGCCATAATCAACCCCGGTACAACGCCCGCCACAAACAATTTCGGAATTGATAAAGAAGCAAACTGTCCGTGTAAAGCAATGGCTTCTGGTGGTGCCATCAACCCCATCGATGAAATACCGAAGATCACCAAAGGTATCGACGGTGGAATAATAATCCCAAGTCCCCCAGAGGCTGCCGTCACCGCCGATGCATAACTTCTGTCATACTCTCTCTTGACCATCGCTGGCACCATTAACATGCCAACCGCTGCTGTTGTTGCAGGGCCAGAGCCTGAAATGGCACCAAAAAATAAGCATGCCATCACCGTGGCGGCGCCTAACCCACCCGTCACTGGCCCTGCCAGACTTTCGGCAATATCCACCAACCGTTTAGAGATCCCAGCAGCTTCCATTAATGCGCCTGCCAACACGAACGCAGGCAACGCCATTAGGGGAAAATTACCAACCGACGTAAAAGCGATTTGTACCAAGGCAATGGGATTTTTATCCAGTATCAAGTAAGCGGCCATCGAAGCGCCAGCTAAAGACACCGTGATCGGTGCACCTAGGATAAGTAGGAATAAAAAGCCACCAAAAAGAATCAGAGTTAAATAAGCTTCCATAGTAATGTCTCTTCCGTTTCGTTAAGGCAGGTTTTTTTGCATGGTCATTTTTCGCAACTCTTTCGCTTCTGGGTCTTCGTTTTCAGCCCCTTTAAACAAGCGCTCATAGTTGTTCCAGATGATTCGAACCATCATTAACGAAAACGCAATCGGCAAAATCATATAAAAGTATTTCATTGGAATGCCTGTAGTTTGGGACTTCCAAAAGAGATTCATTTTATTAAAAACAAAGTCATAGCTTAGATAAACAAAATAACCATTGAAAGCTAACCAGAGTAAGTCAGCAATGGTCTCACTGACGGTTTTTACGATTGGTGGGAAAAATTTGAAATGAAAACTCACTCGGTTATGCGCCGACATTTTGGCCGCAACGACGGCACCAAGGTAGGCAAACCAAACAAACATATACGTAGCGACTTCATCTCCCCAAGGAATCGAATAATCAAAGAACTGACGAGTAATAATTTGACTAAATAACAGTAAAACAAAGCTTGCTAACAATAAGCAGCATGCGTATTCCTCGGTATTATTTAGGTGTTTTTTTATTGTGTTTGCGACCGACATATAGCCTCCTTTTTATGTTCTACATGACAACCAATCGCTCTAATTTCAAAACGTTATTGAGTAGGCATGTAATCACGCTGTCTAGCAGCAGGGGACACTGCTAGACAGCGCTAGTCCTATGGTTACTTTCTACCCAACAACTCCAGAACATTATCAAGTTTGTCTTTACCACCAATGCTGGTGTAGAACTTAGGCCAAACTTTGGTTGTGACCTTTTCGATCCACTCTTTCTCACCATTCGCAGGGTCGGTAAACACCATGCCTTTCATTTCTAACTCTTTACGGATCTTACTTTCCGTTTCTTGTAGGTACGCAAAACTGTGCTCAGTTGCTTCTTGACCCGCTTCCAAAATGGTTTTTTGCATTTCAGCAGATTGTTGCTGGAAAACGGACTCACTGACAATAAGTGGCTCTAGAGAGAAGATATAGCGCACGTTCGTGACGTATTTTTGTACTTCGTTAAACTTCATTGCGTAGACCGTGATATAAGGGTTGTCTTGCCCGTCAACCACACCTTGCTGCAAGCCAGTAAAGGTTTCAGACCAAGCCATTGGCGTTGGGTTCACACCCCATGCCTGATAAGAAGCAATCATAATTTCGTTACGAGGCACTCGAATAACAAGACCTTTTAGATCTTCAGGCGACGCCACCGGTTTTTTCGAATTGGTGATGACTCGGAAACCAGAATATGCCCAACCAACCACACGTACGTTGGCATCACGAATGGTATTTTCTACCAACTCCTGACCTACCTCTCCTTGCGTCAACAGTACCGCTTCTTCGGCACTTTGAATGACGTAAGGCATTGTTAGCAAGCCAACGGTTGGAGAGAAAGGCGTCACATTGTTAATGGCGAGGATTGAAAAATCGAGTAATCCAATCGCAGCATCATTGACCGTATCTTGCTCATTACCCAATTGACCATTTGGAAATAGGTCGATCTTGACCTGCCCATCGGTTTTCTCTTCCATCAACTCAGTGAATTTCGTTCCGAGCTCCCATTGTGTACCGCCCGCGGCATCACCGATAGCCATTTTAAATGTCGCTGAGATAGCGCTGTGCGACATGAACGTCGTCGCCATAATGGCAACAGTGGCTACGAGTTTGTTCTTTGTAAATGTCATAGTCTTAACCTTTATTATGTGTACATCTATTATTCTGTACATTGCTTTTAAGGTGACCTGGTACAACAATCCTGGTCGTCGTTACTTCCCTATTGATGGAAACAAATTCTTGCTGACAGGGGATGCCCTCTATCTATTAGATGTCACCTGTCGGAGCCTAAAGCACCTCATCTTTTAACTGATACCATTGGTAAAGAAAGTGTTGCCCTACGCGTCGAAACGGCGCAAAGAACTCTGACTCAACCACTTCTTGTATATTTGGAAATGGCAGCTTGGATTCAAAAATAGGCAGGTTGAGTTCATGCCCTTCACCTCCAATCCACTGCGCCAACCTTTTGCCTGCCTGAGCAGAGTACATGACGCCATTACCGCCATAACCCAACGCATAGAAAATGGTTTCATTGGGGTTAGGCTGATAAATTCTTGGCATCATGTCATGACTCACATCGACCCAACCCCACCATGAGTAGTCAATCTGAATCCCTTTTAAAGCTGGGAATTTTTTTGCCAAATCCGCTTTTAGCATGTCTTCATATTTTTTGTTCGGCGCGTCGCGGCCTGAAATAGCACTACGGGTTCCAATTTGCACACGGTTATCCGGCAATAAACGATAGTAGTGACGCAACACACGGGTGTCGGTAATCACCTGATTGGTTTTGAAATTACAGGCTGCTATTTCGTCTTCGGTTAACGGGCGCGTCACCATTGAATTAGACAAAACAGGGAGCAGCCGATTTTTCAGTTCAGAGTGCAAACCCTGACTGGTATAACCGCCAGTACAGACACCCACATTTTTTGCAGTGACAGTGCCATTCGGGGTCTTGATATAATGCATTCCATCACGAGTTTCCCAGCCTAATACAGGGCTAGAGGGGTGAACTTTAACTCCCAGTGCTCGTGCTTTTTTTAAGTAACCAAAGGCCAATTTTCCAGCATGTATTCCAATTCCCTCAGGCTCGTGCATAGCACCCGCGGCTTCTTCATCATCGACATACTCGCGCTTTACCGTCGCTGCATCGAGAATTTGCGCGTTGTAATTAAATGTCTCACGCAACAACTTGGCTTCTTTTTCCAGCGTTCGCATCACCTTAGGGCGATGAGCAATGTATAAATGTCCACCATGCTGTGCATCGCAATCAATGTCTTTAATCAGCGCCTTAAACGTCTCCATTCCGTCTAGGCATTCTTGATGCATTTTAAGCGCGGTGTCTAAACCCCAACGGGCAATCCACTGTGAGCGCTTTAATCGACCTGTTGCGCACTGTGCCTGCCCACCATTTCGAGTACTGCAACCCCAACTCGCACGGTTTGCTTCAATTACCGTTGCTTTAATGCCATACATTTCAGCAAGATGGATCGCCGTGCTTAAACCGGTATATCCAGAACCAATAATAACCACTTCCGCTTCCATATCTTTCACGATAGGTCCATCATCTTCCGGTGGCTCTCCGGCGGTATCAACCCAATAAGTAGGCGCGTATTCTTTGCCACACCCTGGGCTGTTATCCTTTAGCGGATCGTACTGTGGATCGTAATGCTCTTTGGCTTGCGTACTTGGTGACTGACGATCAATGGCGTCAGGTACAGGCTGCTCGATGACTACACTCATAACTTCACCCTCCTTGATATACTGACACGCAAGTCACACTGATAAGTAGCTCGCAAGACTGCGTGGATAGATGTGTGCATCACGGGCATCATGCTCTAGCCGCAATCACTGGCCGTGTTTTTCGAAACGCATTCTTTACACTGATCTTGCCATCTTTGAGGGTAAAGACATCCACCATTCTTGCTTCAATCACACCACCATCCGGGTTGGTCGCAGAAAATGTCGATTCTGATACCGCACGGTCACCACAAACAAAATGGCTAGGGTCTGACCAAGCGGCATCAGGAAAGTTTTGCCAAACCAATTCGAAGCTTTTTCTAACCGCTTCTCGGCCTGCTATTGTGTTGCCTAAAACGCCATCGCCCGCTACGGTATGGAACACACAGTCATCGGTAATAAAACCCATCAGTGCTTCAATGTCATGATTGTTCCAGGCATCACTGAAAGACTGTAAAAATTCGACATCTACTTGATTGCTTTCGATTTCTGGAAATGTTCCTGTTCGCATGTTCATATCCGTATTCCTTTGGTTCGCGTTATTTGTTAGTTGCCACTAGTCGCATTTAGAGCGTTCTTTGCCACCTTTGATACCTAGATTATTCAATCGAAACCACTTAATGTTTACAACCCATTAACATTCACCCGACTGTAACGTCGCGCTATTTCACATTCAAACGTCAAGCTCACACATTTGAGAGTTTGTTGACCATCTAAACATAATATTTAGTCTCATATTCCTATAACTTCTAATGACTCGGCTTATATTCAAACTAGTGTTTACATTTTTATTATTTAGTCTAACTTCTTTGTAAGAAACTAATCAAAGTCGAAGTCAGCATGATATTTACGTCCATATTGCTCTAACGTATCCATCGGGTTTTCTGTACTTAAATCCTTATTTTCTAATTTACTTTCTTTAGCTTCTTCGATCTCAACCGACTTAGTCGCATTATCATCCATATTTATTTCCTCCATTAATATTACTCTTGATGTTATTTTAGGTGCAATCCGTCCAGATTTTACTCTGTGTATTTCAGAGCAACACTCCTCAGACAAATGAATCACTCCCAGTACTGATTCATTTTCTAACTCATCACTTAACGATAAAACTTTGTTATTATTTTTAATCGGGTGGCAGGTAAACCACTTGCAACTATCCTCTTCATCAATATTGCAATCCATTGACTTAAAGACTGTTATTTTATCTAGTTTTTCATGGCACTGTGTAAAACACACCAAATCGTCTGAACTGACTTTTAGTATGTAAATGGCATCAACGCAATCCGAATAAGATACCGACCAAAATGCTTTCTCTGCGTCACTTGTCCACTCTAATAGTCGTGTATCAAAACCTAGTTCCTGTGCTATGCACATTAAACGCCATTTATTTCCTCCATCAACCCCTAGTATGTTGCCACCATAAGTTAACACGGAAGATAATATATCCCTCTCTTCAGATAATACGCTTGCTTTATTTCTATTCGCAATTTTCGGAACTAGAGCATGTTCATTTGATACATTAGACCTAAATATAACCACATCATCATGGGTCGTAAAAGAACCAATTAAATGATGATATTCATCTATAGATCCAACGTTATATTCATTAATCATCTCACCACTCCAGCTAAATTTAATAATAATTCGCTTACATTTGAAGATAGATAACTAGCAACATATATCCCGCAATAAATACCGTATTAGAGAAGAGTAATACGATTGGCTTCCAGCCTAATGAAAACAGTTTCTCAAACGAGGTTTTAACGCCCAGTGCCGCTATGGATATCACCAAACACCATTTAGACGCATCTGACATCGTATTGACCGCAGACTCAGGAACCAGATTAAAGCTGTTGGCGACAATAAGTGCGATAAACACCAGTAAGAAAAACGGTATTATCGGCGTTGATAATGTCGATACGCTGCTTTCTGACGAACGGTTAAATCGCACCGACAGCGCCAAAATAACAATAACGGGCATCAACATCGCTACTCTGAACATTTTCGCTAATGTCGATGCATCACCAACCTCTGTCGACAGCATAAAGCCCGCCCCGACTACCTGCGCGACATCATGAATCGAGCCACCTAAGAACATCCCTGCTTCCGCTGGCGTCAAACCTAGCGAGGTCACGATCAATGGATATGTCACCATTGCTAAAGTAGAAAATGCTGCCACACCAATGGCGGTCATCAACGTAAACTGTTCGTTTTCTTTGGTTTGTGGCAGTGTTGATGAAATGGCCATCGCAGCCGAAATACCACAAATTCCAGTGGCACCTCCCGCGAGTAGCGCAAAAGGTCCCGGTACGCGTAGCAAACGAGCAAAAGTAATACTAAACAATATGGTCAGCACAACAGCGCCTGCCAAAATCCCGACCCCGTGAACCCCTATTGTCGCCACATCGCTATAAGCAATTCTTACGCCTAACAGCGCCACACCAATACGTACTAACTTCTTCGCGGCAAACTCAATACCAGCCACGCACTTACCATGTTCAGACAAAAAGTGTAGCGAGATCCCAAGTAATAATGCGTATAAAAATTTTGGCCCGCCGTAGTGATCTGACACAAATGTTGCCGCTGCCGCAATCACGATACTCAATAGCAGTCCTGGAGCAATCATCGTCGATTCGAGATACAGATTTCTTGGGATTTGTACTGATTTTGAAACCATCGCTTTGACTTCCTCATGCCCACAGTGAAACTTCCAATGTGTCCGGCCAATTCAGGCCGGACAATCTGTACTCGACTTAAACGTAATCTTTATACTTATCTAAGAAGCGTACTGGTTTGGATAAAGCATCACGACGGAACGGGTCACCCAGCTCTTGAGTACACATGATTTCAAGAATGGTGGTTTTCCCTTCGTTCATCTGCATATCAATCGCTTTTTGCAATGCCGGACCAACATCTTCCAGTTTGTCGACCGTTATACCTTCAGCGCCCATCGCTCGGGCAATTTCAGCAAAGCTTTCATTTTCAAGTTCACCAGCCACAAAACGACGGTTATAGAAATCCACTTGGTTTTTCTTCTCTGCTCCCCACTGCCTATTGTGGAAGACAACCGCCGTAACTGGGATGTTATGGCGAACTGCAGTCATGGTTTCCATTAAGCTCATCCCCCAAGCACCATCACCCGCATAGGAAATCGCAGGACGGTGAGGCGCAGCGGCCTTAGCACCAATAATGGTTGGGAAAGCGTAACCACAGTTACCAAAACTCATTGCAGCAAAGAAACTTCTTGGTTTCTCAAATCGGAGGTAACTGTTGGCAACTGAATTAATGTTACCGATGTCCGTCGATACCATGACATCTTCAGGCATCGCTTTTTCTAACTCTCGTAACACTTGACGTGGGTGCAGATACTCACCACCAGAAAATGGCGTTTCTTGGGCATTTTCTTCAATCATATCTAGGCTGAACGGGTCACGCTCATGAGTCCATTCATCCAGCTCTTTTTCCCACTGCGCTTTTTCTGTCGCCACGGTATCTAGTCGGATAGCTTTGTTGCCATCACAGGTAAGGTTTCTACCTTCCAATCGTTGGGTGATTGCCACGGCAGCAGCTTTCGCGTCGCCGCAAATACCCACAGAGATTTTCTTCACCAGACCTAGCATTTTATTGTCAGCGTCAATTTGAATGATCTTGGCATCTTTCGGCCAGTAATCCATACCGTGCTGAGGCAAGGTGCCAAATGGCCCTAAACGCGTACCTAATGCAATGACAACGTCAGCCTGAGACATCAGTTTCATCGCCGCTTTCGATCCTTGGTAACCAAGCGGACCACACCAAAGTGGATGACTCGCTGGGAAAGAATCATTATGCAAATAACTATTTACGACGGGTGCACCAAGTCTTTCTGCCAATGCAGCACACTCTTCAACTGCATCCGCCATCACGACGCCACCGCCAGAAATAATGACTGGGAATTTCGCCTGTGCAATTAGGTCTGCGGCTTCATTCAGTGACTTTTCACCACCTGGCCCTCGGTCAAGTCGTGCGGGTTGTGGAATTTCTGTTTTGCTTTCTCCGTAGAAATAATCACGAGGAATGTTAAGTTGAGTTGGCCCCATTTCACTCATTGCACGGTCAAAACAACGTCCTGTGTATTCTGCCATTCTGTCAGGGTGAGTAACGTGGCCTTGATATTTTGTAAACTCTTGGAACATAGGAAGTTGGTTACATTCTTGGAACCCACCTAGCCCCATCGTTTTCGTACCGGTTTCTGGTGTCACAATAACCACAGGGCTATGTGCCCAATATGCCGCTGCTATTGCCGTCACACAATTACTAATACCCGGTCCGTTTTGACCAATAACCACACCGTGACGACCAGAAACACGAGAGTAGCCGTCTGCCATGTGAGCAGCGCCCTGTTCATGTACCACAGGAATGAGGCGTATCCCAGCAGGTGCAAAAATATCCATCGCGTCCATAAATGCAGACCCCATAATGCCAAACATGTCGGTGACATCATTTGCGACCATGGTTTCAACAAATGCTTCCGACGGTGTCATCGTAGTTATACCGGAAACAACCGTCCTTTTTTCTTGCTCGCTCATCCTTCGCTCTCCTTGACTTCTGATAATAATTTCAATTTTCGGAACAAAACGTCTCTTTTTTGACTTCACAATCACCTTAGTTGCTGTGATTTTGTTCGTCAAAATTTTTAATATAAAACGGAACATATTATTCCAATAAATAAAACCAGATCACATTATTGATAGTTTTTCGTACAAAACTTGTCGTTAATTACGCCAGTGAGTCTCTATAATCAAAACCAGAAGCCTATAGTCAGAACCACAAGCTTATTGCCAGAACCAGAAACCTATAGCCAGAACCAGAAACCACTTCGTGGTTGCGACCATTATCATTAAGGAAGGATGATTCAGATGAGTGAAAAGCAAGTAACCCCACAAGTAGACCTATCGGTTCGTGATGTCTTTGGTATTGAAAGCGATTTAACGGTGACTGCTTTTGCCGAGCGAGGTGATTATGTCCCTGACATTGATCCCAGCTATTGCTTTGACCCTGAAGTCACACTCGCCATTTTGGCCGGCTTCACGTCAAATAGAAGAACGTTGATTCAAGGGATGCACGGTACAGGCAAGTCATCACATATAGAGCAGGTCGCAGCGCGACTGAATTGGCCATGTCTTAGAGTGAACTTGGATGGGCACTTAAGTCGGCTCGATCTCATTGGTAAAGACAGCATCGTGCTAAAAGACGGCCTACAAGTTACCGAATTTAGAGAAGGCATATTACCCAAAAGCATTCAGCAACCCATCGCACTCGTGCTCGACGAATACGATGCAGGTCGCCCTGATGTTATGTTTGTGATTCAACAAATTTTGGAGCAAGACGGGAAATACACATCACTGGAACAAAATCGCGTGATCACGCCACACCCGTACTTTCGCTTATTTGCTACCTGCAACACGGTCGGACTCGGCAATTTTTCTGGCTTGTATTCAGGTACTCAAGTACTGAATCATAGTCAGTTAGACCGATGGAATATTATCGCCACCTTGAACTATCTAGACCCAAGCCATGAAGCAGATATCGTGTTGTCGCGCGTCCCTGTATTACAGAATGAACTTGGTAGACTGACGGTCGATAAAATGATCGCCACCGCAGGACTGACGAGAAAGGGCTTTGTTGCCGGCGATCTTTCAACCGTGATGTCACCACGAACAGTTATTACTTGGGCGGAAAATATCGCTATTTTTAACAGCGTTGCGACGGCCTTCAGACTCTCTTTTGTGAACCGTTGCGAAGAAGAAGAGAAGCATTTGTTGGCAGAATATTTCTATCGGTGCTTTGGTGAAGAGCTCATCCCAACAAACCCGTCGACCGCAGAAGGGAAATATCATCGTGTCTAACACAACCTCACAACCGATCACGCCTTTACAGAAGCGTCTTCTCGATAGCAGCGTTGCTGTCGCTCGTGCCATTAGCCATGATGCGAACCTAAACTACCGTGGTCATCGCTTATATCAAGGAAATCAACCTTGCTACTTTCTTGCTGCACACGTCAATGATTTAACCTTCCATTCTCGGCATAATCACGCTGCTGATCATGCTTCTACCCGAGGTAAAATTGACTCCGCCGCCATACGGATTCTGTTTTCAGACAGAGAATTGCACCGCTCTTTGCGTCCAGACTCTGAAATTGAAAGGCTACTGTTCGATTTCTGCGAACAAGTTCGCGTGGAGTCAATCGTCCCTAATCACCTTCAGGGCGTTATCAACAGTACGCGACTCAATTTTCATCATTGGAGTCAGCTCTACCATCAAAATGGCTTTACGGAATCTAAACTTGGCATCTTATTATTTACTCTCATGCAGGTGCTCTATTCTCGCCTGCATGGTTTAGCGGTTCCTGAAGCCATTGCCGATAGCATTGAAGCTACCCGCGCCGGGATCGCTCCAGCGATCGGTCACGCCCTAAAAGCACTGCGTGAATCCAAAACCGATCAACCTAACTTTGCACAGCATTCGTTAGTACTTTGCCAACTCACCTCCGAATTGGTAAACGCAGAAATGTCTAATGAGGAGGAAGATGGTGGCGACGCCATTGAAGAAGACACTAAATTACTGTCAAAACTGGCGCTTTTTGTGGATGGCGACATCGAAGATAACCCTGTCGCGACCGACATCACTGGAGTCAGTCGTGTATTTCAAGAAGACCATAGCCAATATCAAATCTATACTGCTGAATTTGATAAGGTGATTCTGGCGGAATCCATGGTCAGGCAGGCACTGTTACAAGAGCTGCGCCAACAAATCACTGACGACGCCTCCCGATTACACATTAATGCTCGCCGACTGGCCGCTTTCATAAGTAATATTGTCAAAGTCTCTGAAATAAAAGGGGTTCGCGATAGACTAGAAGAAGGGATTATTGATGGTAAAACTCTGCCTAGTATTGTTACGTCACCACAAAACACGCAGGTCTTTTATCAAGCAGAGTTCAGTACGACCAATGATTGCGCTATTTCAATCCTAATGGATTGCTCAGGCTCAATGCAGCAGTACGCGCACCAACTAAGTTTACTATTCGACACACTACTCAAGTCATTGGGACTGGCCGGTATTCCCCATGAAATACTGGGATTTACGACGGGCAAATGGAATGGCGGTCAGGCCTACAAACAATGGCTAAAACAGGGGCAACCCGCACACCCTGGCCGACTCAATGAAGTTCGACATATTCTGTTTAAGGACTTCAATACACCTTGGAGGAAAGCGCGCCTCGCCATTGCCGCACTGCGCAAAGCGGATATCTACAAAGAGGGAATTGATGGTGAAGCGATTCAATTTGCCAGCCAACGACTCAAATCAAGACCAGAGAAAAGAAAAATCCTCTTCGTTTTTTCTGATGGTTGTCCGATGGATACCGCAACCAGCACCGCTAACGATCAATTTTACTTAGACAATCACTTAAAACACGTCATTGAAATCGAGCAGCAGTCCGCAGAGATAGAAATCTACGGTGTAGGAATGGGGATTGACTTGAGCACTTACTACCGAAAAAATCTCACCATTGACGTCCGAGAGAGTTGCATCTTCTCCGTTTGCAGGCACATATTTTCGGCCTTAAGGTGACCATCACTAGCTAAACACGCTAAACCTTGTTGAAACCGCGATACTTTATTAGACCGCTATGCCTTATTAAACCGCTAAGCCTTGCTTAGACCGCTATGCCTTGCTTAGACTAACAAAGCTCTCGCATCCCATAACGCAGACAAGAGGAGCTGCGCGCCAATAAGCATCAATACGCTAAACACTATCGACCTTAAGATTTGGCTACTAACACTCGGAGGATAACGTCGAGCCAATCCGGTCACTAATGCCACTAAGGGTATCGCTAACACTGATAAAATGAGAATCTGCGACTCTAATGCTCCACTGGCGTAGACATATACCGTCCGAGAAGCGGAAGTACACGCAAATACCATGAGTAAGATGCTACGTACCACTTCAATCGTAAACGGTTGCCGGTACAGATGAAAAACAATAGGTGGGCCAGCCATGCCAAATAAGCCACCAGCAAACCCAGAACCAAAGCCAGACAATAAAAACGCAGCTGGCAAGGATCGGTGAGCGAGGGTGCTGGGCTTAAACATAAAATTAAGGCCTGCTAGCATAATCATCGCCCCCAGTAAGCCACGCAATACGTTCGTCGACGACTCACTCAATTCGCCCAACAGAAAAACGCCAACCACGACCCCTGGAATGACCCCTATGACTAAAGCGGTCATGATCTTCCCTTCACCAGTAAAGGGCTTGCCGGCGAGCGCAACGAAGCAATTAAAAAAGGTGACAATACTCACAACCGCTGCAATGACAGGGAGCGACGTTAAATTGAAGGTCACACAAATGCCAATAACAATGATGCCAAGACCGAATCCTGTCACCGTTTGAAAATAGGTACCCAACACAATCGTGGCTAAAATTGCAGCCAATAACACAACGTCCATCGCGACCCTTTATTTCATACACCAGTAGGTTGTCGTTAAATTTGTAATGATTACGAAATCAAGAAACGCTAAGTTCTGGTTCAAATAGTTCAGCACCAGCAGACGCCTGAGCCTGCACTGCGGTCACCGCAATCACGTGCATGATGTCCGTCACACTGCATCCACGAGATAAGTCATTGGCTGGTTTGTTGAGCCCTTGCAACAATGGGCCAATCGCCACCGCGCCGCCCAATCGTTCGGCCAATTTATAGCCAATGTTGCCCGCTTCCAAATTAGGAAATATCAAAACGTTCGAGCGACCTTTCACGGTGGAATCTGGCACTTTTCGCTCCGCAATTTCAGTAACAATTGCCGCATCGAGTTGCACGTCTTCGTCGATAGCCAACTGGGGATGTTGACGTTTAACAAGGCGGGCTGCCTCACGAACTTTATCAACCGATTCGTGCTGGGCACTGCCGTTAGTGGAGAAGGACAACATCGCCACTTTAGGCTCTTCCATCAAGAGTCCTCTTGCACTGTCTGAGGCCGCAATGGCGATCGCTGCCAACTGCTCTGCGTCTGGATTTATCACCAAGCCACAGTCACTAAAAATAAGGCCGCCTTTTAAATTATGAAATGCCTCGCAAAGCATCATTAAAAAGAAGCTCGATACTAATGGTGATTTGGCCTCAGTACCGATAATTTGTATCGCCGCTCTCACCACATCTGACGTGGTATACACCGCGCCATTCACCGTGCCATCTGCGAGCCCTTCTCTTACCATTAAATTGGCAAAGGTCAGTGGGTCGTCCACTTTTTCTAGTGCTTGAGAGTAAGACATCCCCTTCAGTTTTCGCAATAAGTACAGACGCTCAGCCAAAACCTCCCTTAACGGTGAGCTCTGGGGAGAGACAATGTGGATACCTTCTAAACTTACATGACACTGCTCAGCAGCCTGTTCAACCTGCCGTTCATTACCGATTAACGTGACATGCGCAATTTGATTATCCACTACCTGGCGGGCCGCCTGCAGTACTCTTGGATCGGTTGCCTCTGCAAGGACCACTCTTTTACGATCTTTCTGTGCTTTATTGATAATCCGTTCAATCGCCTTCATGACTAAATCCTATATAGTGGAATAAATTGTTCCATAATTTAGATTTACTATAAATGTAGTGCCATTAAAGATCAAACTCTATTCTGAAAATGGATATAGATATAACAGAATTTCAGAGGTACAATCTGAGTCATAGCTCTATTGCAAGGATGAACATATATGCCAAAAGAACCCGCTCAACTCCAAGGTGACACCCCTACTCTGAGACTCTTTTCTCTTTTAGAAGTCATTGCACAAAAAGACGAATTCATTTCACTGCAAGGTCTTGTTGAAGAAACGGGATTACCGAAACCAACCCTTCATCGTATGTTACAACAGCTGGAATCTGCTGGAATCATTCAAAAAGATGGTGACGAGAAACATTACAGTTCCGGTGTTCGGTTAAGAAAATTGGCGGAAAACCTATTGCTCAACAGTACGATGCACAGTGCACGTCGTGCCATACTCGAGAACTTAAAAGCAGAAGTGGGCGAAAGCTGTAATCTGACTGCATTATCTGGCGGTGAAATCATCTATATTGACCGTGCGGAAACGGAAGCTCCATTACGATTCCACTTACATCCAGGTTCCCGCGTACCCGTTCACTGCTCTGCGAGTGGTAAGTTATTTTTAGCGCATATGTCTAAATCTCAGCGCCGAAGGCTGATTGAGAACGTACCACTAACCCAATACACCATTAAAACGATCACCGATCACGGTGAATTAGAAAAAGACATCGATGATGCCAAAATCCAAGGCTACGCGATCGATAACGAAGAGTTTCTTCCCGGTTTAATCTGCATTGCGGTTCTCGTCCCCTCACCGTCTGGACAATCCAATATGGGTTTAGCGATTCAAGCTCCGGTTATTCGAGTCAAGCCAGATGAGGCCATTAAGTTCTTACCTGCCCTGCTAAAAGCTGCTAAGGCACTGTCCAGAATAGAAGCCGAAAGCTGGGGCAGTTAAGTCTAAACAAATCGTTTGGCCAAAGCATGATTGCTATATTTGCTGCGAGCTATATTTACTGAGAACCATATTTGCTGTGAATCATATCTGCTACTCACAATAATTACGACTGACAATAGTTGCGACTGACAATAGTTGCGACTGACAATAGTTGCGACTAACCGTCTCTGCTGCGACTTGTTGCCCTAAATTTAGTAGATATCTTGTGTAACGGCGTCATCAAACCAAGTCAACATATTGGCCAATATTGGGTTTGCTTCAGCGCCAACTTGATAAAAAAGGCTAAACGGAATTTTGATGTCGCTGGTCAATAACGGGCTAGATAGCTGGATCAGACTTGCTTGATTTGAAAGCTTCGATGCGATGTGGATGGGCAATAATGCCCAGCCTCCCGTTTCCAACATCGACATTAACAAGCTGTTACTACTGACAGTACGGCAGTGAGAAGAAAACGTCGTGATCAACCCCTTAGTCTGCAAGCTATGCTCACTCACATACTGAATTTCAAGCTGAGCATCTTCTAACGTAAATTCTTTAATCGACGCCAACGGTGATCTCGCGCCAACATAGATGCCATAACGCACATGCCCTAAATGCTTATAATTCACTGGTGCCCCGGGACGAACACCGCCTCTGGCGGGTAAAATCGCAAAATCAATCTCGCCACTGACAATGCCCTCTAGACTGCTATCTCTTCCCCGCGCATACCAATTGATCCTAAGCTCTGGATAGCGCTGTAAAGCGCGAACTTCTATGTTGCGTACCAGCTCATGAGGTAAATCATTATCATAGACAATATTAATATTGGTCGTCGGATAATCAAACACTGCGTGACTAAACTGGAATAGCTTTTCATTTTGCCTCAGCACCAGCCTAACCTGTGGTAACAGCGCTAGCGCTTGAACGGTAGGGATGACGCTTCTCCCCTGTGTTTGAAACAGCCCATACCCTAAGATATCTTCATAAGCTTTAACCAGTTCCCGAACAGTAGTACGGTCTTTGCCTAAAGCACGCCCAGCGCCGCTATATGACTGAGCGTCACACACCGCCACAAATGCGTTGAGTTGCTCTAAGCTATGTCCAGAAGTCGCTACCATTTACCTTCCTTACCACTCTATCGTCTGCCAATTCAACGTCGGCACTATCTCGCCCACCCCTAAGCACTTGAACGTAAAACCCCATCATATGTGGTTTTCATGTTCTTAATTTCCATCACATAATAAGCCAAATTTGAACTAAAAGTAACCACTTCCAACATGAGCATTGACGTCGATTCAATGGCAAAACGTAACCGACAGGGCATATTGAGTCGGGAGCTACTAAAAAGTATTCTCGTTATTGCCATTCCTGTCACACTGCAAACCATCCTTTTTTCAAGCAAAGGATTAGTCGATCTCATTATGGTGGGTCAATTGTCAGAAACCGACATTGCTGCAGCGGGTGTTGCCAGCCGAGCACTGTTTGTTGCGACCATTTTACTATCAGGCGTAATGACAGGCGGAGCCGTTCTAACAGCGCAATACTTTGGAGCAAAGCAGCCAAAAAGCATTACTCGTAGTATTGCACTCACTTGGCTTATGACAACCTTAGCTGCAACCATACCGTTACTTCTTTTTTGGGGGGCGGGAAACCACGTCGTCGGATTATCTTCGCGCTCACCAGAGGTCATGATCCTCGGACATGAATACCTAAAAATTACCGCACTAAGCCTATTTTTTATCGCGTTTACTGGCAGTGTTTCAGCTGGCTTGCGCTCTATCCATCAAGCTGCCGTTAGCACTTGGTTTAGCGCCATCGGCATTGCTCTCAATATGCTGCTAAATTGGGTGTTGATATTTGGCATGCTTGGCGCGCCCGCACTCGGCCTGAAAGGTGCGGCTATCGCCACCCTTATCAGCTGCGGCGTTGAAATGTTGCTGATGCTGATCTATTTACGCTATAAGCAACACTTGTTGAATTTTGGTCTCCAGGACATTATCCAAGCGTGTCAATTTTCTCATATTTCACGCTTTGCTAAACTCTCTATCCCAACCACTATTAACTTTCTAACCTGGGCGGCAGGGCTGTTTTGCTATACGGCCATAATGGGACAAACGGGCGATCAAGGGCTCGTAGCGCTGTCGGTTATCACGCCTATCGAAGCATTCTCACTGAGCTTTCTTGTGGGCATCGCCAATGCCTCTGCCGTCATCGTCGGTAATCAACTCGGTGAAAAAAATGCGTATTCGGCCTATCAACATGCGATTGCATTTACCTTCATCGCGGTAGCGGTCACTATCATCGTAGCCATTTGTCTTTGGTTACTAAAAGATCAAGTTCTTGGACTATTCTCCGTTCTGACACCTGAAACTCGCGCACTTGCAGATAAGTTTTATCTGATTTTATGTCTTGGGATTATTTTACGTTCCCTGCCAACCACTATGGTAGTCGGCGTACTGCGAGCTGGTGGAGACGTTAAGTTCTGTTTATACCAAGATTTAATGACGCAATGGCTCTTTGGTATACCGCTCGCCGCATTGGGGGCGCTATTTTTTGGATTTGAACCGGAAGTGGTATTTGCGATGTTTTTCCTAGAAACCTTATTTAAATGGTTTTTATGCGTCTATCGCTTCAGAAGTAAAAAGTGGATTAATTTTCTAACAAAAGAATAGGATTACTATGAACTTACTCAGCTTATACGAAACGTATGGTGTAACCATCGCCATACTCACCTTCTTCGCCATTTATGTGTTTATTCATATCAAATACATCCGTCATCACGCAGCGCACAAACGGTTTTTAGCGGCATTGTGGGAGCTAATGAAGAACACCATTCACGGCGAACATATCCGAACCATGGGCTATAAACACGAAAATGAACGACCACAAGCGGATAACAAAACTAAATTGCCCGAAAGCTAAATGACCAAAAAGCTAAATGACCAGATAACGGTCATCGAGAATAAATAAGGCGAACTCATTGCAGTTCGCCTTAATAAACTCAATTAGAATGCGTAAATGGCGTTAAAGCCGCCGCCGTTGTCACTCACACTGCCTAGTGCTAAATCATCAACTACATTGCGTTTAAACTCAGCAGTTACCATCATTTTCGGACTGTAATGATAAGTCAAACCTAGCGCATAAACCTGTCTATCCCCTGTAACTCCAACGGCAGAGTCATCAAAATCTAGATTAGAGTAATACGCATAAGGGCGAAGGCCGATATCAAACATGTAATGCGCATAGACATCAATACCGTTCGCATCCGCGTATTCTAAGTCAGAATGCCCGAGTAAACCGGCCTTATGTACCTTAGTACCTTTAGTGTACATGGCCGCCACTTTTATTGGGCCTTGAGCATACTGAGCACCTGCCGAAATCGCATCTTGCGTATCGCCGTCTTTTAGGTTCATCACTGGTGCGCTGCTGTCTACATACACCTTGTTTTGTAGGTACGTCGCTCCAATACTCACACCCGATTCGAAATCGTAACTTGCGGCGGCTGCAACGTTATAGTCACGGTCAATGTCCACGGTTTCGCTGGTACTCCCAAATCCATAATGCGCAGAAAGGTTCAATCCACCTAACGTATTACGATATGCGACAAGATTATCGCCACGCCCTGTTGCTAAGAAGCCACCATCACGACCATCGCTGTAGATTGGGGTCGCATCTGGATCGATAATGATTAAGTTATCCATATACTTAGCCACATCATGGTATGCCGACCACTGCTTACCAATACGGACACTACCTAGTGATTCATTGTTTAACGAGATATAACCGAGACGGTTACGGAAGTTGTCACCGTTCACACCATAGGAAGAAGGCGCATTGAGGAAGTTATCCCACTCCAATTTCACGTCGGTAGACCAATCGTTGCCTAACTCTCTTTCAAACGCTAAATTGAACGTAGAACGGCTGGTATAAAAAATGGCATCCATATCCGAAGTCGGCTTGAAAATATCAACCACAAATGCGCCACCAATATCAAACTTGTTGACATCATCTTCATACACCGTATAAGCCGTCGCTTGAGCACTTAAACAAATAGCAGCAATAGTTGTCGCGAGAATATTTAATTTCATTATTATTTTCCAAATTTCAAGTACAGGGGTACGTGCCCAATATTTATTGAGCCGCAGGAGAAACTATATATTTCAAACAATACAACTTAACGCTTCAATATAATTATTGAATCGCTAAAGTATTGGTAAAAATCTGAGAAGGCCTTTGTACTGACAGCACAAAGCACTAACGAACGTTAGTCAGTAGGGTGGTCGTGCGTAAATCGATAGTCTTGGTTGTACCAAAATGAGAGCTGGAGATCACTACGCAAAGCACAAAGCTCGATTGCAGATAATAAGTGTGACATTCATTGCATCTTCATGTGAGTAAGTAAGGACAGTTTATATACAATTATCAATAACGCATAGTGATCGCCATCTTGATTCTATCTCGTCAGTAGTAAATTTAATTCATTTCAAGATAACCATCACAATAAAAACCGAACTTAGATTACTTCATCGTCCATTAAATAGGAGTGATATGATTTTATAAATCAATACTTGTGGCTATACACCATTATTACTGGTTTCAGTGATTCATATTCAGTAACTGTCCTCGCTAAAAGCAGTACTCGCTAAAAGCAACAACAGCTAAAATCAACAACCGCTTCTATGTTTCACACCGTTTTACCCTAAAAGTATGAAGTAAAAGGCAATTACTTCTATTAATTGCTTTCTACTTCTATTTATTGACTCAGCGGCTTGATTCATACTCCCTATCACTTTATGTTGAACATAGCTATGCACTTAGACGCATTTAATAAACCCCCCATTAAGTCAATAGATATGGACATCAAATGACCCTGAATAAAACGACTCTCGCACTCATTAGTACAGCCCTGCTATTTTCAGGCCAAACGACAGCCGACGACAAACTCACAATAGGCATATCTCAATACCCCTCAACCTTGCATCCCCTTATTGATAGCATGGTTGCGAAAACCTATACCCACGGCTTTTCGATTCGCGGCACGCTAGGTTTTGACCAACAATGGCAACTGGTTTGCTTTCTATGTGAACAAGTTCCAACCTTCGAGAATGGGCTCGCCGTTATTGTCGATCGCCCACATGCAAAAGAAGAGGAGAGTGACAAAGGGGTTAAAATGACCATGTCACTTAAAAAAGACCTATTTTGGGGAGACGGCACCCCGGTAACCAGTAAAGATATTGAGTTTTGGTATCAAGTGGCTACATCGTCAGACGTACAAGGTAATGCCGGGTTATCCACGTACCAGCACATCGAAAAACTTGAAGTCGTTGATGACCGCACCGTTAACGTTTATGTGGATAGAGTGTCTTACAAATACAATGCGTATTATGTGCCAGATGTGCTACCACGCCACCTTGAAGAGCCTATTTTTAAGGCTGATCCTAAACAGTACCACCTTAAAACAAAATACGTGACCGACCCAACGTCCGCCGGCCTATATAACGGCCCTTACTCAATCAATGAGCTTAAACAAGGTCAATACGTTAAGCTGCAACTAAACCCTCACTGGAAGGGCAAGCAACCTCACTTCGATAACATCACACTCAAAACTGTCTCTGATACTCAAGCTCTACAAGCGAACCTACTATCCGGTGATGTAGATTATATCCCAGGGGAAATGGGACTCTCTTTGGATCAGGCGCTACAGTTTAAGAAACGCTTTGCCAACAAATACCACGTCGACATCCGCCCTGCTGCCGTTTACGAGCATTTAGATATCCAACTCGCCAATATTCACTTAAAAGATGTTCGTGTGCGCCGCGCATTGTTACTGGGTTTGGATCGTGAGCTCTTGACCGAAAAACTATTTGAAGGCAAACAAAAAGTCGCGAATTCAAGTGTCAGCCCGTTAGATGCTTCATTTGATCCAGATGCACCTTCTTATGCCTACAGTCCAGAAAAAGCCAAAGCTCTGCTCAAGGAAGCGGGCTATAAGCTCGTGAATGGTGTTCAAGTCAAAGACGGAAAACCGTTAGAAATTGAATTTATGACCACATCCGGTAATAAAACCCGCGAGCTAGTTCAGCAGTTTGCTCAGGGGCAATGGAAAAAGGTGGGTATCAAAGCCATCATCAATAATCAAACTGCTCGTGTTTATTTTGGTACCACACTGACAGAGCGCAAACATAAAGGTTTAGCTATGTTTGCTTGGGGGACCTCCCCCGAACAGCTTCCGCGAACGACGATGCACTCTGAGTACATACCAACCGAAGACAATGGCTGGTCAGGACAGAACTACGCAGGCTACTCCAGCCCAGAAATGGACCGTATCATCGAACAAATTGATGCTGAACTTAATCAAGAAAAACGTCTTGAACTTTGGAAGCAATTCCAACATCTTTATGCGACTGATTTACCCGCGTTACCACTCTACTATCGAGCAGACAGCTTTATCATGCCTAAATGGCTAAAAGACGTTGAACCTACAGGTCACCAAACCTACTCAAGTTTTTGGGCAGAAAATTGGACACGAGCAAATTAACAAAACGAGCAACCTATGAGTGAAGTAATACTGGATGTTCGTAATATGAGTGTGGCTCTAGGGCCACACTTCGCTGTTAAGGATGTCAACTATCAAATACAGTCAGGTGAAATTTTAGGTATTGTCGGTGAGTCAGGGTGTGGAAAATCGCTAACCTCACTCGCCGTAATGGGGCTGCTAGACAAAAAGCTATCCCTTTCTGGTGAAATTCGTTTTCAAGGCGAGAACTTGCTTAGTATGCCTGACCGACGTTATCAAAAAATTCGTGGTGGAGGGATCGGCATGATTTTCCAAGAGCCTATGACCGCACTTAACCCCGTAATGACTGTAGGCGAACAAGTTGCCGAAATGTTCATTATTCATGAGCAGGCCTCGCAAACAGAAGCGATGGATCGCGCCATAGAAATGTTAAAGCAGGTCCATATTCCCTTCCCAGAAAAACGCTGTAAGTCGTTCCCTCACGAATTGTCTGGCGGTATGCGTCAGCGAGTCATGATTGCGATGGCTCTTGCCTGCAAACCAAAACTACTCATCGCCGATGAGCCTACAACCGCACTCGATGTTACTGTACAAGCACAAGTGCTCGACTTATTAGAAGAGCTGCGCGAAACCACTGGCACTGCGATTCAATTTATTAGTCATTCTCTTGGTGTTGTGTCGCAAATCTCAGACCGAGTCATGGTCATGTATGCAGGGCAAGTCGTCGAAATTGCAGACGTCAACGAGATTTTTGACAACCCTCAACACCCCTATACTCAAGCTCTTCTAGAGACTATCCCAAGAGTTGGTGTGGACATAGATCGCTTGCCGGCGATTCCTGGCAGCGTGCCTCCGCTAGAACAACGAAGTACTGACTATACCTTCCGAGACCGATGCCCCGAACTCTATGACCACTATATTCACCGTGCTAAGCAGCGTCGCGATGCGCTTGGGGGGAAAGAGTGACACTATTAGAAGTCAAGCATCTTCAAAAGCACTACCTTCTTGAGGCCGGATCTATTTTTGGTCGCAAAGCGAGCTACTTACATGTAACAAAAGACGTCTCGCTATGTTTGGAAGCGGGAAAAACACTCGCTATCGTTGGAGAATCAGGCTCAGGAAAATCGACGCTTGGTCGAATGATCAGCATGCTCGAGCAGCCCGACTCGGGTGATATCTTCCTTGCAGGCTGTGAAGTGTCTCGTTTAGCTCCCCATAAACAGCGCCCACTTAGGCAACGAATTGGACTGGTTTTTCAAGATCCCTACTCTGCCCTCAACCCAAGAATGCCGATACTCGATTCGCTTATTGAACCAATGAAAGTCAACAATGTGGGTGATAAAAAGTCCCAGCGTGCTCGCGCCTTAGAAGTGCTGCAATGGGTAGGAATGCGTGAAGATGTTCTCACCCGCTACCCTCATGAATTCTCCGGTGGACAACGCCAAAGAATAGCCATTGCGCGCGCCCTAATGTTAAGGCCAGAACTGATCATTGCTGACGAACCACTTTCCGCGCTCGATGTCTCTGTCCAGTCTCAAATAATTAATTTATTCAAAGAATTACAAGAAAAACATAACATCGCTTTTTTCTTTATTAGTCATGATATGGCTGTCGTCTACCACCTAGCACATGACGTTGCTGTTATGAAGTGCGGCGAGATAGTTGAACAGGCGAGTAAGGGGGAATTTTTTTCTTCCCCTAAACACCCCTATAGCCAAGCACTTCTCAATGCCGTACCCGACATTGGGAAAGCAAGACGTTGTAATCAAACCAAACGGAAATTGGTCAATCAATGAAAAGATATTTGATTTCTCGAGTTTTGCAAATGATCCTAGTGTTACTGCTCGCCTCATTTGCCGCTTACAATTTAATGGGGTTAATGCCCGGTGACCCCATCGACTTACTCGCTCAACACGATCCCAATATCACCACTGAAGATATTGCCCGGCTAAAAGCGGAACAAGGCCTTGATAAGCCAGTTTATGTTCGTTATTTCTTGTGGTTATCCGATGCATTACAAGGGGACTTAGGGTATTCACGAATGTTCTCTCAGCCCGCTGTTGATGTACTTTGGGATGCCATGAAAAATACCCTTATTTTAGTCGGTAGCGGGACGTTATTATCCATTTTCATTGCACTTCCCATTGGCATACTGTGCGCGGTCAAACAAAATAAAGCCACGGACTACATTATTAGCGGCTTCACTTATCTCTTTTTATCTACACCAGCCGCATGGCTCGCACTGATGTTGATTATGCTGTTTTCGGTAGTTTATCCCATCTTCCCGGCAGGCGGCACAGGGGAAGCAGACGGCGCGCAAGGGCTAGATAAACTCGAATACATGGTGCTACCTATTCTAAGCCTAACGTTACTCAGTATTGCTTCTATTTCTCGCTTTATGCGCTCCAGCATGTTGGAAGTGTTTCGACAAGATTTTGTCCGCACCGCGAAAGCGAAAGGTGCCTCATCGCTACGTGTCTTATTTAAGCACTGCGTCAAAAATGGCATGTTACCAATGATTACCGTGCTCGCAATGGATGTCGCTGCACTTGTCAGTGGCGCGGTGCTGACAGAAACAATTTTTAGTTGGCCTGGCATTGGTAAGTTAACCGTCGATGCGATAAATGGCAGTGACTATAATGTCGCGATGTCGTGCTTTATGGTGGCGACGACGGCCATTTTGGTCATGAACTTTATTGCCGACCTTCTCTATTCCAAAGTTGATCCTCGCATCAACTTATCCAAAGGAGGTCAATCATGAGCTATGTCCAAATCAGAAGCCAAAAGCCGTGGCTTCAAGTTGCTCAGCGCCTACTTCGCCACAAATTAGCAATGGCCTCTTTACTGTTCCTTATTGGGCTAACTATCGTCTGTTTCAGCGTCCACTTTATCGGGCAATGGTTAGGGGTTGATCCTTATTCCGATAATCTTTTTAGCCGTTTTGAAGGCGCAACTGACGCCCATATTCTTGGTACAGACGAATTAGGAAGGGACATCTTCACCCGGTTACTACTGGGTGGACAAGTCTCGTTAACCTTTGCATTTACCGCCGCAATTGCCACCTCCATGATAGGGACAACGCTAGGGATCATTGCTGGCTATCATGGTGGCAAGATCGACGCGTTTATCATGCGAAGCGCTGACTTCATCATTAGCTTACCGGGCATTATGTTACTTATATTGATTCAAAGTATCGATATGACAAAGCTTGGGTTTTCAGAGGAAATAGTCCGCAGCGACAATTTCAGTATTTATCGTTTAGTGGTCGTCATTTCATTACTCGGTTGGCCTTTTGCCGCTCGCCTTGTGCGCTCTAACACACTATCAGTCAAGCATCGAGAATATGTTCAAGCAGCCATTGGTTATGGTGCTAGTCACTGGTTTGTCATGAGGCGTCACATACTTCCCAACGTCATCGCTCCCGTCATTACCGCGACAACATTGGGCATAGGCGGCGCTATTTTAACCGAAAGCGCATTGAGTTATTTAGGCTTTGGCATCAATCCACCTACACCTTCGTGGGGCAACATGCTACAAAATGCGAGAGAAGCCATGTGGCACTACCCTTTAGCGGCCGTCTACCCAGGAGCAATGGTATTATTTACCGTCATTACCATTAACTTTCTCGGTGATGGTTTACAAGAAGCGATAGATCCAAAAGCGTAGCAGAAAATAGGCACTCAAAGAGCAGCGGCGTAGCGCAACTGCTCTTCGCTTCCTTAACATCACAATGATAAATCAGCATGAATAAAGCGACTTTACCGTTGTGATGCTTACAGCAAGGTGACATAAACCGAATCACAAACAGCATACCCCTCCTCTACAGCCGATAACGACCTTACGACTTAACATAGGTATTTTCTAACCGCACGAGATACCCTTAAAAAGTCGTCTATTATCTACAATGTCAGTAATACTTTTGTTCGCTACGCATACTCGCCTTTCACGATAATAATTCGGTACTATTAATGAACTGTGATGACTACCATATTGATAATAACAGTAAGGGTACGACGTTAGGCTCACCGACAACGCTTGAGCATGTTAACCCGGCATTAAACTATACCTACATCAGTTTATTTGGTCTTTACGTTTTATCGGCATATTTGTTTTCTTTGCTTAGCCCACAAAGCCAAATCGTTTCATTCTGGCCACCAGCAGGTATAGCATTGGCAGGCTGCCTACTCTGGCAAACTCGCTTTGTACCTGTGATTATCGCAGGCTCTATTATTTTTAACCTTGGCGTTCAACTCTTCAGCGGTCACGATCTCACACTCACAGTCATACCACTGTTGATTGGAGTAGGTATGGGCTCAGCCCTTCAAGCTTGGATTAACTATCGTTTATTAGCTTACCTTTCCATCGATATTATTGATGCACCAAACCTTAGTAAAGTCGCGAAATTTATTGGCCTTGCATTACTGTGCTGCCTGATTTCAAGTTCAATTGGGAGTATATTAATTGACACCCCTCTATTAGAAAACGCTCAAGACACCTATTGGACAAACATGGTAATTTGGTGGTTAGGCGACTTCTTGGGTGTTATCATCGTAACGCCCATTATTTTGATATTCTTACGTTCTCGATACCGTTTTACCCAAACGCTAACCCGCTATCAAGCACTGGTATATCCTCTACTTCTGGTATTAATTACCCTTGTTATTATTCAAAAATACACCGATGAATCGATACGAGCTGACAGTATCAATAAACTCCAAATTCATTCAGAGCTCATTGAAAAAGATCTCAACCACCAAGTAGAAAACTATCTTCACTCCCTTGCTTTACTTGCGCTCAATCTCTCAGGCAACAACAACATCACCCGTGACGAATTTCAACGTATCGCCTTGCCACTCATTAATAAAATGCAAGGAATTAAAGCATTTTCTTGGAACCCTGTTGTCGAGCAACATCAAGTTACGGCATTTGAAGATAGCGTGAATAACCAGATTGCTGATACTTTTGAGGTCCGAGGTAATCCACTGCAACCCCAGGACCCTTTGGTGGTGGTTAAATGGATCGAACCTTTTGCACCCAACGCAAAAGCGTTTGGCTTTAACGTTTTCTCAAATGCGGCAAGACGAGAAGCGATGATTAAAGCGCAGAACCAAAATGCCCCCATAGCAACCGAAATAATTCAGCTGGTTCAGCTCGACAAGAAGGAGTCTGGTTTTTTAATTTTCTCCCCTATTAACCAAGGGCCATCACTGAGCAATGAACACCTAACCCGCTCTTTTAATTTGTCAGGGTTCGCAGTCGGTGTTTTTGTCGTTAGTGATATTGTGACCGCTAGCCTAGACAATACCTCAGCTCATTTCATGAATGTCAAAATACTCGATACTGACGCCAACGATGAAGTGATTTACCACTCCGCCCCTTCCAATGGGGTCACGGCTCACAACGCAATTGAGTTTTCCTTTATTCAGCATGTCGCGACTCGAAACTGGAAGGTCATTCTCTCCGTTTCCCCTGCAGTTCTTACCCAATATCAGACCCATGATTCTGTCTCGTTTCTTGTCTATGAATCAGTATTCGGAGCCTTATGTGTTCTGCTCATTATTACTTTATTCAGTAACCACAAGATCCTCTCTACTCAGGTCAAACAACGCACAAAAGAATTAGAGGTTTCGAGAGACCAACTCAAAAAGTATGCATTCAACGACTCACTCACCAACTTACCCAATCGGCGTATGTTTATTGAGCAAAGCACCCATGCACTGACCTTAGCCGAACGCTCTGAAAAGGTGCTCGCGATACTATTTCTCGACTTAAATCGCTTTAAACATGTTAATGACAGTTTAGGGCATGATTTTGGTGACCAATTACTAATTGAAGTAGCAAATAACTTCAATAGAAACCTAAGGAAAAGTGATGTGTTGGCTCGTTTCGGTGGCGACGAATTTACTATCCTGTTAGAGAATCTGACCAGTGTTGAACAAGCCATCGTCATCTCAAAAAAACTCATTCTTGGCTTGAGAACACCAATTAAAATTGACAATGAGTCGCTCATTATTTCCACCAGCATTGGCATTGCCACCTACCCCAAAGATGGTGACAATGTTCACGATCTTATTCGCGCTGCAGACACTGCTATGTATAAAGCTAAAGAAACATCCGCTGGCTATTTTTGCTATTCCGATATTTTAAGGAAACAAGCAAGGGCAAAATTGTTTATAGAATCGGAACTTCCTCAGGCATTGGACAACAACCAGTTCGAGTTGTATTACCAGCCTTTGGTTGAGCTAGCATCCGGTCAACACATTGGGTGTGAATGTTTACTGCGTTGGAATCATCCTGTTTATGGCGTTATTCAGCCGGATTCATTCATCCCGATTGCAGAGTTATCGGGGGAAATTAACTCCATTGGCGCTTGGGTGATTGAAGAAGCCTGTAAGAAAATAAAAGAGTGGCAAGAACAAGGTATCTATCATCATAAGGTATCCGTCAATGTGTCAGTTGTGCAACTCATGTCCGGAAGGCTCATTCAAGATGTCACCACATCACTGAAACGATATGATATCGCTGCTGAGTTGCTAGAACTTGAAGTGACCGAAAGCGTGCTGATGAAAAATATACACCATGCTATTGAGCTTATTACCGAATTAAAAAAAGTCGGCGTCAAAATAGCCATCGATGACTACGGGACGGGATACTCATCACTTAGCTACCTCAAACAATTACCGGTGGATAGCCTCAAAATAGACCGTATTTTCATTAATCAGCTCAGTGCTGATGACATGACGATCGTCACTTCAACACTGCAGATGGCTAATGAGTTGGGCATCAATGTCATTGCAGAAGGCATCCAAACAGCCGAGCAAATGCGGTTTCTTCTACAATATGGTTGTCGCTGGGGGCAGGGGTTTCTGTTTAGTAGGCCTCTTCCTGCTACCAAGTATAGCGAATTTTGTCAGCACGATAGAAACTACCAAATAGGTAATGTAGGGTGAATTATCTATATTTAAGGCTTATCGTCGTCGATGACCGATAAGCCTTTTTAATTCGTTCAAAGAGACCATGTATTAGCGAAGATGCATCCGCGTCGTTATAAGGCAGACTTATAAAGGTCGAATACATCTTCTGCGGTCAACGTGCGCGGGTTGCCTCCCATACACACATCATCCATAGCTTTTTGCACCCAACCATCAATATCGCAATCGTGTATTGCCGATATAAATATAGCACTAGGGTAATATACTAATTCATATTACCCCTAGACAACGTTAGAATTACCAATAAATGCGAAATCCCAACCGGGTAATTTTATCGTTATCATAAATAGTATCGTTAATCATATTACTGTTAAGTTTATTGCTATAGCTTAATAGGTTACCATCTTTTATACCTGCTTCTAGGGTGATTATGAACACGATTAAATTCTCAGATTTCTCAAAACTGGATATTAAAACTGGAACAATAACGGACGTAAAACGCCACTCAAACGCCGATAAATTGTACATCGTCCAAGTCGATGTCGGCAGCAAAACGCTACAAACGGTAACGAGTCTTGTGCCCTATTACGACGAAGAAGAGTTAACTGGGAAATCTGTTGTCGTGCTATGTAACCTAGAAAAAATGAAGATGCGCGGTGAAGTCTCTGAATGCATGCTACTTTGCGCTGAAACGGATGATGAATCAGAAAGTGTTCTATTAACACCAGAGCGACTAATGGGAAATGGCGTTCAAATTGTTTAAGGAAATTTGGCGGCAAGTTATCGATACAAAAGCCCCCAAGCGCTTGGAATTGGGGGCTCGAAAAAGGGTTTTATTTAATGGGACTGTTTTTCGAGTTTAAGCCACAAATCTACACGACCTGAGTGGCTGCTCTTTTTCAACACAAACACATTTTCAATATCGTCATCTATCATTCGATTTACATGACTACTCCAATTGAAAAACGCCTTCAATGGGGTAGTGATCGGATAGAGGAGTTGAAACGCCTTTAATATTAATATTCCAATCGGTTATGACGCTCATCGACAAAGGTACCAACTTCTCTTGTAAAAAGTAGTCTAATCGTGCAGAGGGTTCATCGCCACCAAACCTTCTAGCAAGTGCGTTAGTGGTTGGGTCATAGGTGTAGCCGTCTAGCTTAGGATGTAAATCTAACCAAGAATCTGTCGTTTGGTTAAATATGTGCATCATTTCTGAATGTTCCGTGGAGTGGCCGGGGACATTTAGGTCGCCCGTTATTATTAGTGGTAGGTTGCTGTACCATCCATTGATAAACGCTTCAATTTGCTTAAATTGCTCGTTTCGAACGTTTCGGTAGTCATGACTTTCAGTATCAGCTTGAGTATGACTAAATATGAAACGTACTCTGCTGCCGTTTTCTATCTCGATAATAGCGAAGATAAACCCCTTATTCGATAATGCATCTTCACCACTCGAGTCTTTAAATGCTACAAAACCATGGTTATTTTCATCTATGGGCTTAGATGACAACAAAAGTAGCCCTGACCCCATGGAAAACGGGCCGTTTTCATCGCTAATATGATGGGGGTATTTATCTTTTAGTGCTTGGATGATGGCCTTTTGGCTGGTTGTGGACCAAACCTCAGAAAGCATCACCATATCACTCTGACTAGTTCGAAGTCGTTCTATTATCCCTTCAAGTCTCGCTTTGTCATGAAAGGTTAGACTTCCAATGATTTTAGCAACGGCCGTTTTATAGAAAAGATGGGTATTGTAAGAAATGAGGTTTAAGGTTGCCATTTTTCGTATCCTTTCCGTCTTAAAAATTAGGCCCTCCATAAATGAAGGACCTAGCCTGCATTAACCAATACAATGAATGTATGGCTTACCGTCTTTACACCCTTTGCTACTCATACCAAAAAAGCAGTATTTGCTCATACAATCATCGCCACAGCATTGTTTATTGTGGCCAGACGGGATTAACCCTTTGCTCTGTGTATTTTGACGAGAGACATGTCTTGCAATTGGACTAGATTGATTTGGAAGTTTCATATTAAGTTCCTTTTATATCGGAGTGTTTACTTGCTCTTACGAGCACAGGTTTATATAAGTCACATGACTTGTATAATATTTAAAATTAACCATACATAAGGTATGTACAACTAAAACAAAAGCATTAGTAGGTAGTTCAGTATTGGCACTTCCCTTTAAACTTTACATCACCTTCTATATATTCCGCTTTAATAAGAGCGTTTTTTGTCTTTCTGCTTTGTACTAATCTAAGTATTAATTCTTCGTTATATTTAAACAGCATTTTTTCTTCGTTTACCGACGATGAACGCTCATAATAAGTAACATAACTAGACGGTGAGCTGTTCACTCTTTCTATAGCGAGCACTGCTGTTCCTAAACCGAGCCCCGTAGGCTTGCTCGACTCTACTTTTATATCAATAACACTATTATTCTCGGCGCTAACGTGGCAATTTAGTGAAGTATTCGCAGCGACATTAGACGTATTAACTAGAGATATCATTGCTATTAGCAATGTCATATAACACTTCATCGCATTAACCATTTCTGTTGGTTTTAAATTGAATCAGATTATTTAACCTAGCAGCACGTCGGCTGCATGAAGAGCAAGACTTAAACCCCATCTTACTGGTTAATTTCTGTATTGAGTCACCTAGTCCAATATCCTCAGAGATTGGTAAGCTGATATTAAGGGATGCTTTATCCCTTTGTACGGGTTGTGTCTGCTTAGGAATAGCCATGAATTCACCTTTTATCATCTCAAATAGGGAATACGAGGCAGCGTCTTATCTTACTGGGTAACTTGCTGCCTCTAACGCTGTTTTTATGGCAATGTCATACTTAACATGCACCAAAACACTCTTTCGCTACGCGTTGGCCAAGTACGGTGACTGTGGCACAAGCTCCCGTTGGAATGCCAAATTTAGTACATACATCGATGCAAGCTTTAGCCGCAGTACCCGACGGGAATGGCGTTTTTACTGGTATACACTGTTTTCCGACAACAGGAATGTCGATACACACCTTCCCTTGATTATCGATATCTGCGCTTACACACGTATCGCTTTGTGAAATGGCTCGATTGTCATTAGATGCAATAAAGTAATGTCCTGATCGGATCACTGGTGTATGTTGTTGAGGAAGCATAATTTAATCCTTTCTATTTTTGTGCTTAAAAGTAATGGCGGGACTTGTCTATCGCTTAGACCAAGAACGAACTTCACCGATTGTGACCGGAATGTCGCCACTCACATCAACGGTAAATCTAAATATTTTATTAGCAATCAATGTATTAGTAGGATTAAAGAAGCTGATTTCCACATCATAACAGTCAGAATCAGGGCGGCTAACTGGGCTCTTTTGAACGGAGATATCGTCAAGTTCAAGTTTTCCTTTGGTTGTACTTTCGATGACTTGGCTAACTTGGAATGCATTGGTCGCTGAGTAATTAAGTGCTCGTTCTTCCGGCGACATGCCCAAATTACGTAAATCGTAGTAAACGCGGCTAAGAAAATTACTCAACCCTTCATGATGCTCGTCGTATTGAGTTTGATCTGCGCCAGATTTAGTCGGTCTCTTACCAAGTACGTTATCCACTAGCGCTTTCGTCGACCAACTGTATATACCTCGCGGATTCGGTACGATTAAGGGAACAGTTTGTCCAGAAGACAGCGTGATAGAGCCGGATGTAATACCAGGAATTGATACCAGTTCAACACCTTGACTCATTTGCTCTTGTAGCGCTTCTCGAAGTTTTTCATAGCCAATATTCGCAAATGGACCAATCGGTTGAATCGCATAAATTGGGGTTACGTCTAAATTCAGAGTCCAAATGAGTGACTGTGCTTCATACGGATTCTGATCTAAATAGCTGAGTATCGCTTCTGTATCGTATGGGTTGTTTTTCCCGAATGGCATATTTTGGATGAAGGCATCCTTACGGGCTTCTGTTCCAAAATCAAAATCTATAGAACCTAAGGCATACACAAGAGAGTTTCGGTCGTTAGACGGCTCTGAAGAACACCCACAGCCAGAGGGCGTGAGTTCCGCTTCTGCCGCTGGTATCAGTTTTTCCTTATCATGAACGGTGACTGCTTTCACCTCAGAAGCACTTTTCACCTCAGAAGTGCTCTGCTCTTCCTTGGATTCTCGTTCATTTACCGAGCAAGGCTCGATAACAAGTTCTTTTGGCTGATGTGTATCCATTTCGTTAGTCATCATTTGTATTCCTTTATCAAATAGAAGTTTTAGTGTGTTGGTGAGGTTTAATGTTCCCGCTAAATACTTATCGCAATAGGAAGCCTGCTCGTGCCCTGATGTACAGCTGTCCGTGCCCGACAAAATTGCTTGTCGTACTGCTAGCGGGTTGATGGTTTGGTGTCGTTCAATTTGTAAACTAACAAGAAGCGCGGCGAAACCCGTTGTAATTGCGGTAGCAAAACTGGTTCCGGATAATCGCCCGTACTGGTTATCCGGGAAGGCACCGTTAATATCTTTCCCATAGGTCAAAATGCCATTTTTCTTATATTTGCTTCCCCAGTTACTTGAAGGCAAAGGGGTACCTTTCTCGTCAGTCGCGCCAACAGCGAGTGTGGAATCGATAGCCGCGGGGATATTTAAGCACTGACAACCGTCATTACCGACGGCCGCAATTAGGAGCACATTATTTTTTTCACAGGCCTCTAGGGCATTTTTTAGAATTGGATGGACATTCCCAGAGTTTTCCAGTTGACCACCACTTATATTGATGATGTGTGCTTTTGCTTCAATGGCTTTCATGATCGCCCTTGCCAAGTCAATCTGGCTGCAAGGTGAAACGACTCCATTGTTAAGTTGCGAGTAAATGGGAATAGAGATGCCAGTGCATTTTGGGGCCAGCCCCTTGATAGGAGTACGGTGATCGCCAAATATGACACTACATATATGTGTACCGTGTTGTGATGGTATAGCACTATTTTCAAGCGCAATGGTCGTCAATTGAGAAAGGCGGGCGGCTTTTAGGCATTCATGCTTGGTGTCAACGACACCATCAAGTACTGCAATTCTAACGTCGGGGTGGCCCGTTGTTTGTTCCCACAACTTATTTAAACTATCAATGTTATTGTTTTGTTCAGCGTGCAACATAGACTCTCTACCTAATAGTTATCGTGTATCTAAAGCTTAAAGTTGTTTATCGCTTTAAATATCGTGACTAGAAGTTAGCCTAAGTTGGTAAATAAATTTATTACCTCGTTATTACACGAGAAGGTAAGCCTGTAATAATGACTTAGTTGACAAGCACCATAATAGGCTTAAGAAGGGAGAAAGAATGACGTCTAACGGTAATCATCCTCTAAAACCGCTAACTGCCACTTTTACATCGATAACGTATTCATTTAACGGTGTAAGCAGTGAGGAACATAATTAAACCTAATTGAGTCAAATTTCTTGATGTTTAATTCAATATGCTCTGAAATTTGATTTCAAACTGGTTTTGATGATTATTGGGATGATTAGCAACTCAATGCCCTGTCATTAGGCCAAGCGTTGAACATCACTCTTAAAGGCTTTGTATGCATTACAGACCACCAGCTAAGTCTAAAAAATTACCTGTGGAGAATGATGATTTCTCTGAAGCAAGCCAGTAGATGGCTTCAGCGACCTCTTCTGGCTCTCCACCACGCTGGAGGGGTATTATACTTTTCAGCCTTTCAACCCTTTCCGGCTCTCCGCCATCAGCGTGCATTTCAGTATGAATTAGACCAGGGCGTACACAATTCACTCTAATGCCTTCAGAGGCTACCTCTAGTGATAAACCTTTTGTGAGAGTATCAATAGCGCCTTTTGACGCAGTATAATCGACATATTCATTCGGTGACCCCGAACGAGCGGCACCAGATGAAACGTTTATGATCGCACCACCCTTACCACCATGACGTGTAGACATTCGCTTTACGCCTTCCCGACTACATAAGAAATAGCTCGTTACGTTGTTCGATAAGATTGTATTAATCCTATCCGCTGTCATATCTTCAAGGCGACATTGCTGACGAAGAATACCTGCGTTGTTTACCACAACAGATACTTGCCCTAGTTCACGATCAATACGTTCAAATAACTGTACGACCTCGTGTTCATCAGAAACATCAGCTTGAACAGTGATACATTGACCACCATTAGCCGTAATTTCTAATGCTAAGTTCTCTGCTGCAAGAGCGTTGGACTTGTAATTGATACATACCGCGTAGCCATGAGCAGCAAACAACGTCGAAGTGGCTGCCCCAATTCCTCGACTACCGCCTGTAACTAAAACAACTTTTGAACGACTCATAAACTATCCCTGTATGATGAGTTAGAAGTAGCGCCCACTTACGTGGTAACTACAGCCCCACCGAACTTGATGAAACCACCGTAAACATACGATCCAACATTGATGCCAAAAGTACAAAACGTTAACTATTGACGCCATAGCCTCTTGTGAGGTTAGTCTCTTGTAATGTACTTATTAGCGCAAATATTTCTGCCAATGTTGTAGGTCTTTTTGCTCAACTTGATAGTCTGCAAAGTCACAGGAGCGGTAAAGCCTTTTCGCAACGGTATTTTCGTCATCGACTTCCAGAGTTATTTTGAGAACATCATACTCACGGCAATACTGCTCTATACCATGAAGTAGAACTTTACCTATTCCCTGACCTCGAAAGTTATCAGACACCATGAAGTCATGGATATTGATGATTTTTTAGCTCGATATGTCGAGTAAGATTCAAAGCAGACAGCAAATCCCGCAGGCTGATTTTCAGAGAAACAGAGAAAACCGTGAAAATATGGCAGTTCAAATAACCGCTTTACAGTATTGCTGTCTATTTCTATCGATAGTGTTGACGAATACTCGTCAAACAAATTTTTAAATAGTGTGTAGTGTCCGTCTTCTCTTATTTCGACATGTATAACTGAAGTGCTCAAATCTATTTCTCCATAAAGGTACATAACGTCCGCTTAAGTCGCCCGAAACGCACTACCACACTTTTTGCATGGCACCATAATCCGGATTCAATACAAACCAAAAGTGCTAAGCCCTACTTAACAAGTTAAAAACTTACTCTAAGTTACTGACTAAAATAGCAAATACGCCCACAATGCGTATAGGCGTAGAAGTGTGTGGTGGTACGCACTATTGGATAAGAACGTTAAATAAAATTGGATTCGAGAACATGCCGCGCCAATAAATCACTCGCTTAGCGCCAAAGCATCGCAGCGTGAGGCGCAGATGAAATCATTTTTGTGCAAGCCTTTGATTGAGTGGCTCCACCATGTCACGGTGACTTTGCCCCATTCCAATAAAATGGAAGGGTGATGAAACTGATCTTCCGCCAACTCTGCCACTTTATTGCTAAATGCCCACGCCAGCTTGAAGTTCTTAAACTTATACACCTTTTCAAGCTGTGGGATGCCGTCTCTTTCCATGATCTGCCAGCCAGACAACTCCAATAGTAAGGATTGTTGGTCATCTTTATTAAGCGCAATGGCATCGATGCTGCAGGCTTCGCATTTTTGTTCATTCAACATGTACAGGTTCCTTGGGTTCAAAAAGTGGGGGGAATAATCCCGCTTCGGCCGCGAGATCAGCTTGCTGTAATAGGTTTATCTGACTGATTTTAAACAGCTCAGACAGCGCCCCGATCACATAATATTTAGGCTGCATAATATCGATACGGTAAGGGGTTCTTAGGACCGTTTGTAAATCAAACTCATCGCGAATCGCCACCTTCCCTTCCAGCGCATACATGGTTTCTGCCGGAGACGAAAGAATACCGCCGCCATAGATTTTTAGCTTTTGCCCTTCTTGGACTAAGCCAAACTCAACCGTAAACCAATACAAACGCGCAAGATAAGCGCGTTGCTTGGGGGTTGCCGCCAATCCTAGTTTTCCATAATGCTCTGTGAAAGCGGCGAAATCGGTATTGGTCAACATGGCACAATGGCCAAAAATTTCATGGAAGAAATCTGGTTCTTGTAAATAATCAAACTCGTCTCGCGTTCTCAAAAAAGTCGCAACAGGAAATCGCTTGTTGGCGAGCAACTCAAAGAAACGGTCAAAATCGATCAACGCGGGAACAGGCTGTACCTGCCAACCGGTTGTTTCCTTAAGTACTTTGTTTAATTCAGGTAGCTGAGGCACCCTATCTAATGGTAGATCAAGCAGGGTCAAACCATGTAAATACGCATCGCAAGCACGGTCGTTGATGACGTTCAGTTGCCTTGTCACCAAGTCGTGCCAAATGGCGTCTTCTTCGAGGCTCCACTTAACCCATCCCTCTTGGCTCACAGGCTTTGAATGATATTGAGTCATTGCACACCTCCTTACGAATGTCTTCTTTTAAGCCTATCTCCACTCGCGATAAGCGCCAATTTGCGCCATTTTTCGAAACCAGCTTTCATGTAACATTTTGTTTACACAGCTCTGTTTGGTGCTAATTTTGCTGATCTTTTGACTTTGTAAAGCCTAAATACCAGACTGAAAACGTTAACTTTTTGTTAAAGGAAAAGAATGCACGATCCCAATAAGCCAATTTGGCAACCAAGCGACCAACGCATAGCGCAAGCCAACGTCACCCGATTTATGGATAGCCTCAATCAGCAAGGCGTACTTGAGCGAAAGTTACAAAACTACACGACGCTTCATCAATGGTCTGTGGAACAGCCCGAGTCGTTTTGGCAGAACGTATGGCAGTTTTGTGGCATGGTTGGCTCGCAAGGCGACAGCGTTAAGGCACAAGATAGCGGTATTAAAGAACTAGGTTATCGAATTAAAGAACCAAGTTACCGAGTTGAAGAACCAAGCTATCGAGTTAAAATGCAAGGCGAAAGCCGCTGGCAGCAGCCAACATCTCATCGTGACGCCGTTTGGTTCCCAGACGCGCAAATTAACTATGCAGAAAACTTGCTGGATTCAGCAAAGGCGTTGCCAAACGAGCTTGCGATTTGGTTTGAGAATGAGCGTGGCGAGCAACAGAGCTACACTTGGCAAACCCTATGTGAGGAAGTCTCTAGCGTTCAACAATGGCTCATAGATTGTGGTGTGCAACCCGGCGATGTGGTTGCAGCCTACACCCCTTATCTGCCGCAGACCGTAATCGCAATGCTTGCCACCACCAGCTTAGGAGCAATTTGGACCTCCACCTCGCCGGACTTTGGCGTAGAGAGTGTGATTGAACGATTTGGCCAAGTGAAACCCAAGGTTCTGTTCACCTGCGATGGCTACACCTTCAATGGCAAGACGTTCGATATGACAAACAAAAACCACAACGTCATTGAGCACCTAAATGGGCTAAAACAGGTATGCCCGATTAGCTATTTGAAACAAAGCGGCTACTTAAAACAGAACCCGCATTTGAATCAGAGTAGTCAGTTGCATCATAGTAGTGAGTTGAATCAGCACCGCATTGAGCCGGATGTATCAACCCAAAGCTGGCAAGACATCATCAATCATTATCCACCACAACCTTTGTGTTTTACTCGTGTAAATTTCAACAGCCCACTGTTTGTTTTGTACTCTTCTGGCACCACGGGCAAGCCCAAATGCATTGTGCATTCCGTTGGTGGCACCACCATCAACCACCTGAAAGAGCATCAGCTTCATTGCGACATTAAGCCGAAAGATCGCGTGTTCTACTACACCACGTGTGGGTGGATGATGTGGAACTGGCACGTCTCTGCGCTCGCGAGCGGCGCCTGTTTGGTGATTTTTGATGGTAGCCCGGTTTATCCGCAACCTAATGTTCTGTGGGATTTAGCGCAGCGCGCTGAAGTATCGACATTTGGCACCTCAGCCAAGTACTTAGAAGCGATTGAGAAAGCAGAACTTTCTCCCGTCAAGAGTCACTCTCTTCCTCAGTTAAGAACACTCTGCTCGACAGGTTCGGTGCTCTACCCAGAACAGTTTGATTACGTCTACAAGCACATCAAGCAAGATCTGCATTTAGCGTCTATTTCCGGCGGTACGGATATTTGTGGCTGCTTTGTATTGGGTAACCCTATCTCCGCTGTTTATCGAGGAGAATGCCAGCAGGCGGGGCTTGGAGTCGATATCAAGGTGTTCAATTCATCGGGTCAAGAAGTCAATCAAGAACGTGGCGAGTTGGTGTGCACCAATTCCCTTCCCAACTTCCCTGTCGGCTTTTGGAATGACACTGGCGAACGTTATCACCGCACTTACTGGGACAAATTCGACAATGTCTGGCACCACGGTGACGAAGTTGAGCAAACTAGCCGTGGTGGCTACCGGTTCTACGGACGAGGTGACACTACCCTAAACCCCGGAGGCGTAAGAATTGGTACCGCCGAGATCTATCAGCAGGTGAATACCATCGAGGGCGTCGTTGATTCCATCGCCGTAGGGAAAGACATCGACCGCAATGAGCAAATATGGCTGTTTGTTCAACTGCAACAAGACATGGTTTTGAGTGACGAATTACTGGCAACCATCAAGAACAAACTCAAATCTGCTTGTTCACCGAGGCACGTTCCAAGCCAAATATTTGCTATCAGCGATGTGCCTAAAACACGCTCTGGTAAGCTGGTGGAGTTGGCAGTGAAACAGATTATCAATGGCAACAACGTAGAAAACCTCGGTGCGATCGCTAACGCCGAGGTTCTAGAAGAGATAAAACGAGTTATTGCGCCTTGATGCTCCTCGCTTACAGAAATAGCTCGACGTAGGCAGAAATCTCTCTTATCTATCCTTTTGCTTTCGCTTATCCGTTTGCATCCGTTTATCCTTGTGCATCTGCTTGGTTCTCAGGCATAGCGTCAATAAAAGCGGGCAACTGATTACACGCGTCTACAATCGAGTTAATCAATGGATACGGCGACATATCAACAGCAAAGCGCAGCGCGTTATAGACTTGCGGCACCAAGCAGATATCAACAATGCATGGCGAATCCGTCAGACTATAAACCGAATCACCGTGTGTTTTTCGGTACTTCGCTAACTTCTCCTCTAGCGCACTGAATCCTTGATGAACCCAATAATGAATCCAATCCATTTTCGCCTCTTGTTCGCACGCCAACACCCTCTCCAAATACTGCTGCACACGCAAGTTGTTGAGAGGGTGAATTTCTATCGCAATATCCTGAGCCATTGCCAAAGCTTGATAGCGCAATGGCGTCTGATCAGGAATAAGTAAGACGTCAGGGTAAGTTTCATCTAGATATTGAAGAATCACTAACGACTGATTGAGCCGAACCTTACCATCCAGCAGCACGGGCACAAGTTCACTGGCGTTAATCTCACGATATTGTGGGTCATGTTGCTCGCCACCATTGCGCACCAAGTGCACCGATATAGACTCGTAGTTGAGCTGCTTTAGATTCAACCCAATACGCACCCGATAGGCTGCGGACGAACGCCAATAGCCATAGAGTGTCATGCTATCGTTCATAAAGGCCCTCATTCATAATCCCTCTCTTTGTAGCCTTAGTTCTCTAGCTATCCGATTATCGTTCTTGATATTGGCTAACTTTTTGGTCAATCGCGCCAAAAATAGAGTCCCCCGCCGCATCGAACATTTCTAAACGAATCGAGTCACCAAACGCCATAAACTGGGTTGATGGCTTGCCATCTCGGATAGTTTCAATCATGCGCACTTCGGCAATGCATGAATAGCCCACGCCACCTTCAGCAATTGAAGTGCCGTGATCCGTGCCTTGTTTATTCGACACCGTGCCTGAGCCTATGATTGCGCCCGCCGACAATGGACGCGTCTTCGCAGCATGCACGACTAGCTCTGCAAAATTGAAGGTCATATCGACGCCCGCATTCGGGCAACCAAAAGGCTTGTCGTTGTAGGTCGATATCAGTGGTAAATGCACCTTGCTGCCTCGCCACTGTTCACCAAGCTCATCAGGTGTCACCGCAACCGGAGAGAACGCCGAAGAAGGCTTGGACTGGAAGAAGCCAAAGCCCTTTGCCAGCTCAGCAGGGATCAACCCGCGCAGCGATACATCATTCACCAACATCAACAAGCGAATTGAATCTTGTGCCTGTTTGGCACTCGCGCCCATCGGCACGTCACCGGTTACTATCGCAACCTCACCCTCGAAATCGATGCCCCATTCGTCGTTGGCAAATTCGATATTGTCACAAGGGCCTATAAACGCATCTGAGCCACCTTGATACATTAATGGATCAACCCAGAAGCTTTTTGGCATTTCAGCACCACGTGCTTTACGCACCAGCTCAACGTGATTTACATAGGCACTGCCGTCTGCCCATTGATAAGCGCGCGGCAAAGGCGACTCACAAGACTGAGAGACAAAGACTTCACTGCCTGTCACTTGCCCGTTGTTTAACGAGGTGTATAACTCTTGTAACTGAGAAGCCACGCGATCCCAGTTATCCAATGCCACCTGCATGGTGGGCGCAAGGTGCATCGCGTGGAAGATGTCGGTGGCCGCCACACACTGTTTGAGATCTTTACTCACGACCATCAATAGACCATCGCGAGTCCCATTTTTCTTGGTTGCTAATTTCATTCTGCTCCCTTACTTCTTATCGCTCTCGGCCTTTTGCAAGCTCGTCTCTTGCCCATTCTTTTCTTGCCAGCTATAGACATATTCTTTGTTCTCAACGCTATCGAGTTCATCAGAGAACTGCAGTGCATGGCGAGTGTCGATCATCACCGCCACTTCATCGGTAAACGTCTTCTTGTGCGCCAGACCCGCCTTGAAGGCTTTTGGGTGAGGCCCATGCGTAAACCCAGCCGGATGGAAGGTCACCATGCCCGCTTCAATGTTGTCGCGGCTGAAGAAGTCCCCAGCGTGGTAGAACAGCACTTCATCGTAGTCATCATTGTTGTGATAAAACGGCACTTTCAATGCACCAGGATCGCTCTCAATCGGGCGAGGCACAAAAGTGCACACCACAAACCCTGCGCCCACAAACGTGGTATGTGCGGAAGGGGGCAAGTGATAACGATGTGACATCAGCGGCCTGATATCACGCCAGTTCACTTTCACTACCGCTAAGTCGCCATGCCAACCAATCGCGTCCAGTGGGTTGAACGGATACGTGATCACGCTGACTTTGTCGTGGCGTTTCACCTGAACCTGAGTCTGGCTTTCAGAATACTGAGCGCGGAACTTGTCATTAATCGAAGGGATATCGAGAACGGCCGGATCAAACACCGCGTGATGACCGACCATGCCTTTTTCTGGCAAGGAATACGCCGCATCGGTATTCTCAATCATCAAGATAAACATCGGCTCACTTGGCTCCAAACGCCAATTGGTCGAGCGCGGGATCATCACATAATCCCCTTCACTCACCTCTAAATGGCCATAATCGCAATAGAGTTCAGCACTGCCTTGGTGAATGAACAGCAGTTCATCCCCATCGGAATTGCGCACCAAAAACTCCATTTTCTCATCCATTCGCCACACGCGAATTTTGCAGTCCGCATTGTGCAAAAGTTGAGGTACGGCCCAAGGCGTTATCTGGCTGGCTTTTTCAACTAAGGTAAAATCAAACGCGCGAGGGCGTAAGTTGCCCTCCCACTCAGACCAACCGGTAGGAGCATGTTGGTGATGAAAGTGCGCCGCAGGACCAAAGAAACCACTCCGCCCCGCTTCCCTTTCATAAATTGCCTCTTCGGGAAAGTCGGCGTGCGCTTGTTTAGAGCACACCCCCTCCCGATGAGGAAACGAGATCCATTTATGCATCGTCTAATACTCCTCGACGAATCTGGTCCTCTTCAATCGATTCAAACAGCGCCTTGAAGTTACCTTCGCCAAAGCCTTCATTGCCTTTACGCTGAATAATTTCAAAGAACACCGGTCCGATTACCGTTTGCGTGAAAATCTGCAGCAAGATGCCGTCTTTGGTCGGTGCACCATCAATAAGAACGCGTAAATCACGAAGCTGATTGGTGTCTTCACCGTGGCCTTTCACACGTTCGTCGACTTTCTCGTAGTAGGTGTCTGGAGTTGGCATAAAATCCATACCGCGATCACGCAGGGTTTTCACCGTTTTGTAGATGTCATCCGTGGCCAACGCTATATGTTGGATACCTTCGCCGTTGTATTCGCGGATGAACTCTTCGATCTGTGATTTGTCGTCTGAAGACTCATTGATTGGGATGCGGATCTTGCCACAAGGTGACGTCATAGCGCGGCTTACAAGGCCTGTCAGTTTGCCTTCAATATCGAAGTAGCGAATCTCACGGAAATTGCCTATACGCTCATAAAATCCAGACCACACATCCATGTTGCCTTGCTCAACGTTGTGCGTGAGGTGGTCGATCTCAAACAAACCAACATCGGCTTTCGCCATGCGCACTTTGGCATCATCATAAAATCGGAAGTCGACGTCGTAAATGCTCTGCTTGCCATAGCGATCGACAAAATAGAGCAAGCTTTCACCAATACCGTAAATGGCAGGAATGCTCAGCTCCATCGGCCCTATTTCTGTTTTGTACTCTTCACCGCCACCCTTGAACGCTTGCGCCATTGCCGCCGTGGCTTCATGAACACGAAAAGCCATACCACAGACCGATGGCCCATGTACCTTGGCGAACGCTGCCGCTTGGCTGTGTGGTTGTTCATTAACAATAAAGTTGATGTCACCTTGTCGATACAGCCAAGCCTCTTTTGAGCGATGCTTGGCGATCTCAGCAAAACCAAGTGACACAAACAGCGCTTTAAGTTGCTCAATTCCCTTGTGGTCAACGGCCGTGTATTCAACAAACTCGAATCCATCCGTACCCAGCGGGTTGTAGGTATCCACCATGAACTTTCTCCCTGTATCTTTTGGTTTTATGTTACGTCGTTTAATGTTGTGTTTTTTGCCCTTAATTAAATTTGGTCCACAAGCTGAGATAATGAAATGCATGGAAGAAAATGGGGGTTCACGGTAAAAACCCGCTCACTTGTAAAATAATTGTTACACAGGTACAAATAAAGCAGGAAAGTGAGTGCTATCAATGGATTGAGAGATGGTGGGGTGATTTACAACTGAACACGAGATGTGAATGAATTGTTACAGGCAAGCTTTTGTTAGCGAAGGCATAACTTAGAAAAAAGCATCGATGACAAAAAAGCCACGGTAATTTGGAAAACCTGATTTGAGCGCCTAAAGCACACCAACCCAAATTGATGCCAAAAGCACCAAACATTACTATTCGACTTGAAGCACTCGTTAGGTAAATTAGTACAGCGCACCGTTGATTTTTCGAAGCGCTATGCCCTTCAACTGCTCACTAGTTGCCATTCGCATATTGACCGCAGTTCTTTCAATAGAACATCTCTTCGTTGAAACATAGTGAGTAATACAGCCACAAGAGTTGCAATGATGAAACGCCACTTCTCGGTCACCCCAAATATAAGGCGTTGTTCCTTGTGCCCCGGTATTTATGGTTACGTCACACGGTGAGAAATAGCCCCACAAAGCGGCATACCTTCGGCAGATAGAACAATCACACTCGGTAATTTCCGTAGGCTTTTGCACTATTGTTAACTTCACATTTCCGCAATGACAACTTACTTCCATAGTGTCTGTACCCTCGTTTGTTTAACGCCAGATTAAGTAGTGAGTGACGCGTCCGCTTAACCTAAACCTTTACAGCATAAACACGAAACCCAACCTAGAACTTGAATAGTCAAGCGTTGGGAGTCCGCCTTAAACGCCTTCTATATTCACATTGGTTAAATAATACGTCCACATTTTTGGCATTCGGCTTTTCTATCTTTTAAAGTTTGCGAAAAGTTTGATTTCCCACAAAAGTCGCAGAATTTTGCGCCACGTATATTCATAAATGTAATTAGCGAAACAATTGGGACGATTACAATCAGAAATTGCAGTGTGAAATGTCCCATCATATTAGCACCGAACAAAAATAAAACACTCGCGATAACGGAGAATATTGGATAATACTTCCTCTTAAACCGAGCATTTTTATTGACATAGAACAACACATAGCCGACGAGTACAAATGCAACCCAAACGCTAAAAGCTACTTGTACTTTTTCATCCATATTCACCCCCTCTCTTGCACATAACACCTTACTATGTAGCACCTACGATTAACTACCAAACGCACATTACTTCAAACCAAAATCGCCGAATTCTAGGTATCAACTTGCATAACCTATTAGACAGTTTTCCTTACCAACCATTGAGGTCTAAAATATAGAAAAGCAGCCAAAACTAATAATATTAAGTGTGGGAATGCGACACCTAACTTGAAGAAAACATCTACAAAACTACTGTCTTTTTTGGTTTGTGTCCAAGAGCGATCAATCTTAAAAAGTTCACAAGTCGCTGCAATATTTAGCTCTTTTTCAGAAAGTCGGGGGGCAAATTCAACGCAATGTTCAATGGCTTTCATCCTCGGGTAGTAACTAACTTGGTATTCCTTAAACTTAGCGTCCATTACATAAAAGCTTAATGTACTAACTACACACATCAAAAGAATCGACTTGTTAGCTTGTTGAAAGGAATAACCAATAATCGCAAGTCCGACAGTAATAGACCAACCTTTAATCATCATCAAATAGCCATCATATTGGCTAATGATATCTACTAATTTGAAGTACTCTGCAGAAAGATTTTCCACGACCATTCTCCTATAAAGTCTTCAAGTTTAGACGTTAAATATTGTCTGAGACAGCTAGCATGCTATTTAGATATAAGTAGTGCAATGCATAGTGAAAATACAACGTGTTACGAACCTGCTTGAATTGCTTGTTATGCGTAATTATTGACGTACTTTGCCATTGCTGTTTCCGAGACAGACAAACCGTCGATTCTATATTGATCTTTAAACTCACCTACAACATTGAACCCTGCTTTTAGGTAGAGGTTCTTTGCCGGAAAATTCTCTGACAATACACAAAGATCAAGCCAGTCAATTTCAGCTTTTTCTTGGCAGAAATTAATAACAGCATCAATGAGTCTTTGACCAAGACCTTGCTTCCGGCAAGAAACATCTACGCCCATACCAAGTAGAACTCTATGAGAACGGCTTTCATTACTGTGGTGGCGAAGATCAATGTGACCTTTAATACTTCCAGAAATGTCTTTTACAACCCACAGCTTTCTCCAACCTAATTCTCCAAACTGATGAGAAAAACCTTGGATAAACTTATCTTTTGTTGCTTCTGGAATTGCACTTTGCGCGCTGGACATTGGCTGGAAAAGAGGAACTTCTCCATTACCATTTTCAGACAGCTGATTTTCAAGATACACAAAGAATGAATCTAAATCCGATTTTTCCGCTTCTACTACTTCCATCTAATACTCAGTACTCCATCGGTTACGCATAACACCCAGCTAAGTAGTGAATGACGCCCCACCGAACCAAATTTAAACACCGTAATCACACAACCAATAATTAACGCTAAAAGTGCCACGCGTACGAGTCCAATTGAAGCGTTTGTTATATGCGTGTTTGAGTAAACAAGATTATCAGCTCATCACTATCGTACAAACGTTCTTCCGAATTTTGCATACCTAATTTTCTAAGTAGCCTTCCTGAGGCTAAGTTTCCAGCAACCACAACACCATAAACTTCAGAGATAACACCCGTATCTAAAGCGAAATTTAAAGCAGCTTTTGCGGCTTCGAAAGCATAACCCTTGTTTTGATATTCAGGTAATAACGCATACCTAATATCAGAAAATTTCGAATCTGGAATTAGCTCTACGCCAGCATACCCAATCTTTTGAGATGGTTTATCCTTTAGCACGACAACAAAAGTCCCATAGCCTTTTGACCAATGCCCAACTTTACTTGGCACGTAATTTTGTATGTACTCTAGACTAAAAGGTTTTCCGCCTGGCAAGTACTTTGTTACTTCAGCACTAGTGAGAAGTTTCGTATAAATATCAGTATCTTTTTCAGTGACGGGACTCAGTCTTAACCTTTCAGTTTCAATCATCGAACTTTCCCCTTCCTCAAAGCATATAGCGCTAAGCTAAGTTGCAGCTAACGCAACACCTAACCAGCGTAAACACCAAACTAAGCCAAACCGAAAATGCCACGCGTCCACATGAGTAGTTTGTATGCCTTTTTAACTTGCATACCAAGCAAGTGCTATTTCTTACTTTCCTTGTTCTGCAAATATTCTTCGTACTTGTAAGAAACCCATTGATGAATATGAAACCCAGTTTTACGAACAAGATACCAATCGATAGCCGCTAAAATTACTAGACCAATTATCGTTCCCATTAGAAACCCTCCATAAACATCGATGTGTAACTCAACCAAGTTGTTAATAACAACTTTTAACCAAAACATACTATTGGTGCGAGTGCTTGTAGTACCTTCCTATAAGTCTACAAATCCCTGAGGCATAGACATAATGAACCCCACGAAGTGCTAGCCTCCAATATCGTGGGTTAGCTGAAAGCCAGAGCCAAAATTAGTGTGTTCAAACAACTAAACATGGAGGAGAGCATGAATAACGATAGCATAATTTTCATTGGCTTAGATACACACAAGCCCTTTATCCTGGTCGCAGTTTTACAAGGTCATCGTGGTGCCAAACCGTTTGGAACTGAAAATGCACACGTTGGCTGTTTGCTTAAATTTCTTGTTATATGCGAACTATTCAGCTCGCTCAGAAACAAAATCATTCAGCTCAGACACTGTTTTTATGATGTAGACTTTTTTGCTGCTAGAGTATTCCACTAATTTAGAAGTAAATTCATCGTTCCAGAACTTAGGGCTTAGTTTGAGCATTTTATAGCTATTTAGAGTGCCTTTTAGAACTGAACTTCCCTCAGGCCACCCCTCAGGCTTAACAAAGAGCCCTTTAAGAAAACGCTTAGTAACAAACCAATAGCTCACTGAGTAAGGTAGGTCGATATAAACGAGAGTATCTGCCACCGCTATACGTTCATTAAAAGAACGTATAGGACCAAGTCCATCAATGAGCCATGACTCTGACCAAAGAATATCATTGTGAACAGAGTCAAATTTTTCTCGTTCTACAAATTCACCCGTTGGTTTGTAAACCATTGAATCTAGCTGATGAAGCGGTAAGCCGCTCATTTGTGCTAATGCTTTGCTTACTGTTGATTTTCCACTACCTGGCTTTCCAAAAACAGCTACCTTTTTCATTTTAAATCCCTCCAAGAGACTAGTTCCCAAAAGGTAGAAAAAGAAAACCCACCTTCTAGGGTGGGGTCGACTTATCCAAAGTACACAAAAATCCCACCATTCCTAAGGAATGATGATAATTCGATTGTTAAATTGCATTTGGCTAAATTTCATACAACCACTTTTATACAAATACACTCAGTTGTCAATTTGTCTTTGCGTAGGAGTGAATCGACCGCAAAAGCATATGACGCTAAGCTAAATTGCAGCTAACGCAATATCGCACTTAACCTAACCACCGTAATCACTAAACTTGCTGAAACCAAAATTGCCACGCGTTGGTTGTCGGCTTAAAGCGTTTGTTAGTTGCCCTTGCCCAACTCCAGTGCTAACATTTGTACACACGTCAATTTAGGAGTTAATCATGGACACTAGAATTCAATTTCGTGTTGATGACGAAATTAAACGCTTAGCTCAGCAAATGGCTGAGAGCCAAGGACGCACACTTAGCGATGCTTGCCGCGAACTTACTGAGCAAATGGCTGAACAACAACGCAAAGCATTATCTCACGACGCTTGGTTAACTGAACAAGTAAACCTAGCATTTGAGAAGTTTGACTCAGGAAAAGCTTCATTTGTTGACCATGACTCAGCAAAAGCACGAATGGCTGAAAGAAAAGCAAAGATTCGTAGCCGAGGGCAACAATGATTTTATGGGAAGAAGAATCGCTAAATGATCGTGAGAAGATCTTTGAGTTTCTTTATGACTTCAACCCTGATGCGGCAGACAAAAATGACGAAATAATTGAAGCTAAAGTAGAAAATTTACTTGAACAACCACTTATGGGTGTTCAACGTGATGGTATTCGAGGACGATTGCTAATTATCCCAGAAATCTCTATGATCGTTTCCTACTGGGTTGATGGCTCAACAATTCGTGTAATGCGAGTTCTACACCAGAAGCAAAAATTTCCTACCGACTGATTATAGTCGGTGGGCAAACTAACGCCTGCTTAAGCTGCAACCAACGCAATGCGGTGCCAAAGCAAAACACCTTAATCACTAAACTTACTAAAACCGAAAATGCCACGCATTGGTTGTCGGCTTGAAGCGTTTGTTATAACACAGTTTTACACATCATCTTCGGATAAAATTTGACGGCAATTACGAACTGTTAGTACACGAATTTCGTGGCTTAAGCTGTAGATAATACGATAGTGACCAAAGATGATTTCACGATAGTTTGTGTGGGGTATTTCAGGAACATACCGTCCCATTTCAGGCATACTTCCAAGTAGTTCCGTTTTGTCAAAAGCTTCGTTTACCCACTTTTCTGCCGCACGTGGATTATCCAAAGAAATAAACTCCGCTGCATCACCTAGCTTCTGAAGCGCTAATGGAGACCAGACTACTTTCATTTCTTAATGCGCCCCAATACTTGAGCACGCGCATCACCGTTGGAAACACCAAGACCAGAAGCTAATTGAGCTTCTGCTGTGCGCATTTCTTCCAGTAATTCGATTTTCTCTTGCATTGCTTCATACTCAGCAACATCGAGAACAACTGCTACACCTTTACCGCGCTGCGTAATAACCAATGGACGACGTGTCTCATTGATTTGTTTGATGTAAGAAGCTACACCTGCACGAAACTCAGATAATGGCTGAATATCTTGATCGAAATGAATACGACTCATATTGAACTCCAAATGGTACAAAATAACGTACAAATATTAGTTCAAATAGTCGTTTGGAGCAAGAAGTTGATTCTGTGTTATAACGCCTTGTTAAGTAGCAGCTAACTACCACTACCCCCAAACAAAGCCACCATAATCACTGAACTCAACCAAACGAAAATCGCCAACTGTTAGCTGTCTGCTTGAGCAATTTGTATGGATAATAAGCATTCCAACCGGGTAAGGTGAGACCCAGACTTTAGCTGCAACTAAAGTTCTTCTATTTGGTAGTTCGATTGAGCAATGGCTCCTCTATCGAGAGACCGATAACAAGTATGAACACCAAATAGAACTCCAAGCATCACACTCGAATAGTCTTCTGGGTCTCGAGCCCGCATTTGCAAGCAAGAGTTAGCTTATTATGAATACAAACACACTTCAAAACATTAATGTCGGCGTTGATACCGGCAAGTCACAATTAGATATTTATATTCGTCCTCTCGACATCTACTTCTCTGTACCCAATACAGAAAAAGGCGTCAAAGAAGCCGTCAAAACCATCTCTAAACATCAACCTCAGCGCGTCGTCATCGAAGCAACGGGCCGATTGGAAATGCCCTTCATCCTAGCTTGTGACAAAGCCAAACTTCCTTATATCATTGCTAACCCTTTACGTATAAAAAGGTTCGCTGGCGCTATCGGACAAAGAGCTAAGAATGACCGTTTAGATGCCGCTCTTATCGCTCATTATGCTGAAAAAGTTCAACCAGAACTGACTAAGTTAAAGAGCGAAAACATACGACTAATGAGTGACTTAGTTATCAGGCGCAATCAATTACTCTCTATRCAAACCATGGAAAGAAACCGACTTCAGATATTACCTAAAAACATCGCCTCGACCATTACTCCCATTTTAACTGCGCTCAAAAATCAAATAGAAAAGGTCGAAGCTAAAATTGCAAAACTTATCGACACTACTCCCGAATATCAGGCTAAAAACGAGCTACTTCAAAGCATGCCTGGTGTGGGGAAAATATTGGCAGCATCTATCATTAGCAACGTCCCTGAGCTGGGCTACATTACCAACAAACAAGCCTCCAGTCTTATCGGCGTTGCCCMTGTGGTTAGGGAAAGTGGCCGCTACAAAGGCAAGCGAGTAATACAAGGTGGACGGGCTCAAGTTCGGACCGTCATGTACATGGCAATGATGTCCGCCATACAATGTAACCCTACTTTCAAAGCAACTTATGAACGATTACTTGCCGTCGGTAAACCTAAAAAAGTAGCTATAGTTGCCTGTATGAGAAAGATGGTTGTGATCCTCAATTCTATGCTGAGAGACGGTGTTATGTGGGACAAGAGCAGCGCCAAAAATCAACTATTGACGCCATAGTCTCTTGTTATATGCCATCTTTTYGCATATACTTTATACGCACTAAAAATGCGCACAGGAGAGGCACAATGCAGMACACATATAGTACCCACGCCCCAAAAAAGGCAACAAACCTTAGTTTAAACAGTGAATTACTAAGCGAGGCAAAACGCCTAAACATCAACCTTTCTGCAACTATGGAAAAAGCACTAGAAAAAGAAGTTAGACTGCAGTTAAAGGCTGAATGGCTAGAACAAAACGCTGAAGCCATCGAAGCGTGTAACGACCTAACTGAGAAACACGGACTATTTTCTGATTCATACCGAGTATTCTAATGTCACAATTTTCGCTTTATAAAAACAACGATAAAAGCACTGCTACAGCCTACCCATACTTTGTGGATGTCCAAAGTGAGTTGCTAGATACATTAAATACTCGCTTGGTAATCCCATTAACACCGCTCGGACTATTTGAGAAAAAAACGCCAACTCATTTATGCCCAACAATTCATATAGATGAAGGTGAGTTTGTGGTTCTCACTCATCAGATGGCAAGTATACCGTCCAAGATACTAACTGAACCAGTTAACGAACTAAGCACATTTAGGAACGAGATTATCGCTGCCGTAGACTTCTTGATTACTGGCATATAACGCCTTGTTAAGCAGCAGCT